>JBEASE010000011.1:0-39819 GCA_041162625.1 Bacteroidota bacterium
TGTTACGACAGGTTCCGCTTTTACAACAACAGGTTCTTTGGGTGCTGCAACTGGTTTTGAGTCTGAACTACTTTCAGCCTTTGGCTTGTTTTTATCCTTAGCTGAATTTTGTTTTTCCTGTTCAAGAGTATGCTTTGCCATTCTCTCTTTCCATTCTACCCATTCAGTATATCCACCTTTAAATTCTACAATTTTGCCATCTACAATTTCCCAAATCTTGTTAGCTGTCTTGGAAATAAAATAACGATCGTGACTCACCAAGATCAAACTGCCTTCGTATTTATCTAAGGCATCAGCGAGTAAATCTACAGAATGCATATCGAGGTGGTTAGTAGGTTCATCCAGCATCAAGAAATTAGCCTTGCTGATAATGGTTTTTGCTAATGCCACCCTTGCTTTTTCACCGCCACTCAGGACCCTAATTTTTTTATCTACATCATCACCACTGAATAGAAAACATCCTAAGACGGTTCGTAGTTCCATATCAGTTTTCTTGCTTCCTGCAGTTTGTAATTCTTCTAGGATATTATTATCGAGTCGCAAATGCTCCAACTGATGTTGAGCATAAAAACTTTCATCAACATTATGTCCCCAATTTCTTTCTCCTTCAAAGCTTTCTCTGTCTGCTATTATTCTAAGGATAGTCGATTTTCCCTTTCCATTGGCGCCTATCAATGCAATTTTATCTCCTCTTTCTATCTCTGCATCCGCATTATCAACAATTTCAATTGGGCCAAATCGTTTGCTTAAATTTTTGAGTGAGCAAATGATTTTCGAGGCTTCTTCAACCCTTTCAATTTTGTCCAGACGCTTTTGCACACTTTGTGCCTGTGCAGCTTTCGATGCTTTTGCTTTGAATCGTTCTATGAACCTTTCCTGTTGACGAATGAAATCTTGTTGGTTCTCAAATGCCCTTTGCTGCATTTCCATTCTAACTTCTTTTTCCTTCTCAAAGTAGGAGTAGTTTCCACTATAAATATTCAGCTTTCTTTGGTAGAGTTCAACAATTTTATTGACCATTCTATCGAGAAAAAATTTATCGTGACTTACAATTACCACTGCACCTTGATAGTGAATTAAATATTTTTCTAGCCATTCAATTGAGGGAAGATCAAGGTGGTTGGTAGGCTCATCTAGCATCAATAAATCTGGTTGCATAAGGATCATCTTAGCCAATAAGACACGCATTCTCCATCCACCACTAAATTGTTTGTAAGGCCTAGAAAGGTCTTCTTGTTTGAAACCCAAACCATGTAGAACATCCTCCGTTTTATGGTCGATGTTATACCCATCCAATACATCCATTTCGTGGAGTAAATCTGTGTACTGAATTAGTTTTTTTTCATCTTCCTGCTCCTCTAACTCTTTTCCAAGTTGCTCTATCAATTTTTCTATCTCCATCACACGCTCGAAAGCCCCTTTGGCAACTTCTAGAATGCTAGCATCTGTGTCAAAGCTCAGCAAATCTTGGTGTAAATATCCTATACTAGTAGTGCGACTTCTTTCAACTGTTCCTTTACTGGGTAGGTATTCCCCTGCAAGTAATTTTAATAAGGTCGATTTTCCGGTACCATTGTATCCTATTAAGCCAATTCTCTCACCCGGATGAATATGCCAAGTTGCGTCTTCAACTATTGCCCTTGCACCAAATTCAAATGTTAGATCCTGAAAACCTGCCAGCATATTCAAAATTATTGCGCGGCAAAGTTAGCATATTATAATTTTGCGCCCGAACCTTCGTGATATTAAGTTGTTAAAACATCTTGTGGGCAAGTATATATATATTCTCTTTTTCCTTTTTTGTGGTTTAGTATCTACAGCACAAATCAAATTTACCCTAAGTGGGTATGTTCGGGATTCATTGAGTAGGGAAACGCTAATTGGGGCGACCTTACAGGTTAAAGAACTTTCTAGGGGGGTAAGTACTAATCAGTATGGTTATTACTCTTTAACATTACCAGAGGGCGAGTACACCTTTATAACTAGTTTTGTAGGCTATTTTCCTCTGGAACAAAAGATCAGATTGAATTCCGATCAAGAATTAAATATTTCTCTGTTTTCAAAATCTAGCCTTTCACAGGAAATAGTGATTTCAGCAAAGAAAAGAGATGCCAATGTAAAAAATGCCCAAATGGGACAAATTGATCTCTCCATGAATAGAATGAGGTCAGTCCCGGTCATCTTCGGTGAAATCGATCCTCTCAAAACCCTCCAATTGTTTCCAGGGGTTTCCAATGCTGGAGAGGGTAATTCGGGACTCTATGTAAGGGGAGGAGGACCGGATCAAAATCTCATCTTATTAGATGATGCAGTAGTTTATAATACTGGTCATCTTTTTGGTTTTTTTTCCATCTTTAATGGTGACGCAATTAAGAACATAACCTTGATCAAAGGGGGAATGCCAGCCCAATATGGAGGAAGACTTTCTTCAGTATTGGATATTTCCATGAAAGATGGAAACATGAAAAATTTTCAAGCGGAAGGAGGTATTGGAACAATTGCTTCTAGATTGGCAATACAGGGGCCCATCGTAAAAGATAAGTCCTCTTTCATGATATCGGGTAGGCGCACCTACATCGATCAATTGGTAAAACCTTTCATCAAAAAAGGAAGTCAGTTTTATGGATCAGGCTATTATTTCTATGACCTGAATGCTAAGTTTAATTACAAATTCTCGAATAAAGATAGATTATACATCAGTGGATACTTTGGAAGAGATGTTTTTGATTTTGTCAATAATCAACGTCAATTTGATGTGAACATCCCTTGGGGTAATTCTACCATGACGGCTAGATGGAATCATGTGTTCAATAAGAAATTGTTCATGAATACTACGTTTGTGTACAATGATTATGACTTTGCTCTGGGGGCATTACAAAACAACTTCAACTTCACTCTCAAAAGTGGAATCAGAGATTTAAGTTTTAAATCAGATTTGGATCATTATTTAACACCTGAGCATAAATTGAAGTATGGATTGCAATATACCTACCATCGCTTTTCGCCTTCAATTATTTCAGGACAACAAGATAGTGTTACATTCAATCCAAATAATTCACAATTGAAATATGCCAGAGAGATGTCTGCATATATCCAAGACGATTGGGAGATTTCGGAACGTGTAAAGATGAGTTATGGTTTAAGATGGAGTGGTTTTCAGCAAGTTGGTCCGTATGCTAATTATACAACTGATAATTTTGGAAATCGACTGGATAGTATCATTTATAAAAAGGGTGATCCAATCAAGTTTTACCATGGAATAGAACCAAGAGCAACTTTACGTTATTCTATTAATGATGAAACATCTATCAAGGGCTCAGTTTCTAGAAACAGACAATACATTCATCTGGTGAGCAATGCCGGAACAACTTTGCCGACTGATGTTTGGGTGCCCAGTACTTTTAGGGTTAAGCCGCAATTGTCGTGGCAATATGCTGCAGGTCTTTTCAAAAATTTCAAAGACAATACCTATGAAACCTCTATTGAGGTTTATTATAAGTCCATGAAAAACCAAATTGAATACAAAGAAGGATATACGCCTTCTATAAAAGATCCTGAGGAAGAGTTTGTTTTTGGTGATGGTTGGAGTTATGGCGCAGAATTCTTTTTTAACAAGACAAAAGGAAGGTTTACAGGTTGGGTTGGATATACATTGGCATGGTCGTGGCGAAAATTTCCAGATTTAAACAAAAGCAAGAAGTATCCCTCAAAATTTGATAGGAGACATGATCTATCTTTAGTAGGCATTTATGAATTGAATAACAAATGGAAATTTTCTACCGTCTTTGTTTATGCTTCTGGAAATGCAGCTTCGTTACCTGAAAAATTTTATTTGATTGAAGGAGTATTGACCCAACAATATAGCAGTATCAATCAATACAGATTACCTTCTTATCACCGATTAGATATCTCAGCAACTTACACACCAGTACCTAAAAAGCAAAGAAAAGTATCAAGCAGTTGGAATTTTAGTATTTATAATGCTTATAGCAGAAGAAATCCTTATTTCTTTTATTTCGATCAGACAGGAAGCGCATTTGATGGTACTTTACAAGTACAAGCAAAACAAGTATCATTGTTTCCGGTACTACCTTCAATTACTTATAATTTTAAATTCTAAAAATTACTTTTTTAATTTAAAGCGTATAGCACCGCTGGTTTGTTCGTTAGACGAAATGTTGATTTCAAAACGTTGATTTGAAGTTGTAACAACCATTAATGCTGTATTAGGTGGAATGGAACCTAGACTTTCTGCGTACATGATGAGGTCATATATTTCCTCTTTATCTTCAACTTCTATTTTTAATGTTATTGGTTGCGCAGTAAGCATTTTAGAAGATACTAGTTGTTTGTCATTCAGGTAAATGGATACTACATCGCCATCAACTTGGCCATTGTCATAAATATCTACTTTAATTATAGGCTGACTAACCTCGATAACTTTGATAACTTGGTATGTTCTTTTTGACATTTTTTCCTTGGTGTTATCAGGCATGTTTTTTGCCTTAGCACTTTCTATAGGCAAGGCCGACTTATCTGTATTTTTCTTTTCATTGTTATTGTCTTTTACCGACTGCTGCCCAACTTTTGGCGGTGCTGAGACTGGAGTTTCATCTGTAATTATATTTTTGTTCTCAGCTGTTGGAACAGTATTTTTTACAATTGCTTTCTGGGTTGGAGAAGGTTTTTTTGGAGATGTTTGAGCTATAGCTGGATTTGTCTTTTTAATTGGTGAGGTAGTAGGAGGAGTTGATTTTTTTGCAGAAGTTTTTTTAGTTTCCTCATCAGCCTTGGTTGATTTTTCTTTTACCAAAGCTTTTCTTTCTAATTCTGTAAATCCCTTTCCACAAGTACTTCCTTTTTCAGCAGGCTTCCATTTTCCAATCAATGACTCTTTGTCTTTTTGTTTGAGGTAAGTGAGTTGATGCGATTGGTGGCAATTTTCAAAATCAGGCGGGGTATTTGTTTTTACTGTTTCTACTTCGTTAATCACCATAGATTTGCTTCCCTTGTCATAATTACCTTTTAGTCTACAAATGACAAAATAACGCTTACCAGCAATTGAAAAATAGGTATATGAATAACCAGAAAGCTGACCACCATTTGATTCTATTTCTAACACATAATCAGTTCCCCCACCACCAGGATCTTCTTCAGATGTGAATTTACCAATCCATTGTCCGCTTATATTTTGAGCAGCCAGTGGGGTGACGGCATAAAATAAGAGAAGCCCAACAACCAATACGCGGGTATACAGTTGTCGGTTAGAAAATCGATTCCAGAAAGAAAAAAGGGGTAAAATTCTAATCAAATCCTACATTTTTATTCAACTCGCTAAATTATTCTGAAATCAATAGGGGCTTACCCAATAGTTCGTTAAATTTGCAAACGATTTGTATTTAAAACAATCAGCTGATAAGATGATTAATGTAAGATTTCCAGATGGTGCGGTCAGGACCTATGAAAAAGGTATAACGCCAATGGCGATTGCCAAATCTATTTCTGAAGGTTTGGCAAAGAAAGTAATTGCGGCTTCCGTTGATGGAGTAGTATGTGATGCTTCTACTCCTTTGAACAATAACATTGCATTAAAATTGCATACTTGGGATGATTCCGAAGGAAAATCTACTTTTTGGCATTCATCCGCACACTTGTTAGCTGAGGCAGTAGAATCTTTGTTTCCAGGGGTTAAATTCTGGGTTGGACCGGCAGTTGACAAAGGATTCTATTATGATATGGACCTTGGAGGTAGACACATTTCTGAAGAGGATTTACAGTCCCTAGAGAAAAAGATGAATGAACTCGCAGCAAAGAATAGTCCATATATCAAAAAAGAAATCAGCAAGTCAGATGCCATTGCCTATTTCACAGAAAAAGGGGATGAATATAAATTAGATCTTCTTGCTGGTTTACAAGATGGTGAAATAACTTTCTACACACAAGGTGAGTTCACTGATCTTTGTCGCGGTCCACATATTCCACATACTGGACTTATCAAAGCCATAAAACTGACATCTATCGCAGGCGCATATTGGAAAGGCGATGAAAAGAATAAACAGTTGACCCGAGTGTATGGTGTTACATTCCCTAACCAAAAAGAACTCGATGAGCATCTTCATATGCTAGAAGAGGCTAAAAAAAGGGATCATCGTAAGCTGGGTAAAGAGTTAGGCATTTTCACTTTTGACGATGATGTAGGGCCTGGACTTCCACTTTGGATGCCTAATGGTACAATTGTTATAGAGGAACTAGAAAAACTAGCAAAAGAGACTGAATCTGCTGCAGGTTATAAAAGAGTTGTAACTCCTCATATTGCGAAAGAAAGCATGTATCTCACCAGTGGACACCTTCCATATTATCAAGACAGTATGTATCCACCCATGGAACTTGAAGGGGTTAAGTATTACCTCAAGGCCATGAACTGTCCACATCACCATAAAATCTTCTCCGCAGAAAGCAGGAGTTATAAAGATTTGCCACTTAGATTAGCCGAATACGGAACCTGTTACCGTTATGAGCAAAGTGGTGAATTATTTGGATTGATGAGGGTTAGATGTCTTCACATGAACGATGCTCATATATACTGTTCTAAGGAAGATTTTGCCAATGAATTCAGAGCAGTGAATGATATGTACATCAAATACTTCAACATTTTTGGTATTGATAAATATGTAATGCGACTCAGTTTGCATGATCCGGCAAAATTGGGGCAGAAGTATATCAATGAACCTGAATTGTGGAAAGAGACCGAAGAAATGGTAAGAAAAGTGTTGATTGAGTCAAACATCCCATTTGTTGAAGTGCCAGATGAAGGTGCATTTTACGGACCCAAAATCGACGTTCAAATTTGGAGTGCTATTGGACGTGAGTTTACCCTAGCTACCAACCAGGTTGATTTTGCTCAAGGAAGAAGATTTGGATTAGAATATACCAATAAAGAAAATCAGGCTGAAACTCCTTTGATTATTCACAGAGCACCTTTAGGAACCCATGAGCGTTTCATTGGATTCTTATTGGAACATTATGCAGGTAAATTTCCAGTTTGGTTGTCGCCACTACAGGTGAAGGTATTGCCAATTAGCGATAAGTTTAATGCATATGCTCGCCAGGTCAACCAACAATTATTAGAAATGGGAATTCGTTCAGAGGTTGATGATAGAGGAGAGAAAGTTGGTAAGAAAATCAGGGATACTGAGTTAATGAAAATACCTTACATGTTGGTCATTGGTGAAAAAGAGCAGACTGAAAACACGGTTTCAGTAAGAAGACAAGGTAAAGGAGATATGGGACAATGTGCTGTTTCAGAAATATTGTCTACCTTAACATCGGAAATTAAAAATCGGCAAAACATTTAAAATTAAAACTACAATGAATGGAAGCTGCCCTTTGCCGTAAGGGCCTCCTAAAAAGACTATGGCATTACCAAACAGACCATTTAATCGCCCCGGTGGTGGTAGATTTCAAGTAAGAAAAGAAGCTGAACACCGAATCAATCATTTTATCCGTGTACCTCAAGTAAGACTTGTGGGAGATAACGTAACAATGGGTGTCTATTCTACGCAAGATGCTTTAAGAATGGCACAGCAGTTGGAATTGGATTTGGTGGAAATCTCTCCACAAGCCGATCCGCCTGTTTGTAAGATCATCGACTATAACAAATTCCTTTATGACAAAAAGAGGAAGGAAAAGGAGATGAAAGCCAAGAGCAAATCTGCCGAACTAAAAGAAATCAGGTTTACACCAGGCACTGATGATCACGACTTCGATTTCAAAGCTAGACATGCTGAAAACTTTTTGAAAGAAGGTAATAAGGTAAAAGCCTACGTGCAATTTAAAGGGCGTGCTATCATGTTTAAAGAAAGAGGCGAATTGGTACTTTTAAAATTTGCTGAAAGATTAGCTGATATCGGACAGGTTGAAGGTTTGCCAAAATTAGAAGGTAAGCGAATGCTCATGGTAATCGCTCCAAAAACAGCTAAAAAGAAAGCTGCATCTTCTTCATCTGCTGCTGAATAATGCAATTATACTAGACTGAACGACTCCTATCATTGTTCCATTTACCACTTAATAAGTAGGTAAGCGACATAATTAGAATGCTCGACCAATAAAGCCATTCAGATCCCCATCCCCATGTAATGGGTAAATTATATACGTGCATGACCATGTATATGTAAATACAATAAACAACAATAGTAATGAATTCAATCATCAGGTTAATTTTCGTATTGCCTGTGCCAGTTACTGCATTAAGACAAATGGTAGAAACAGACATCAGAAGAATCGCGAATCCTACAATTCTAAGTACAGGTATCCCCAATGCTAAGAATGCTTCGTTGGTATTGAAAAGCGAAAGAATTTCCTTTGTAAATATTTGAAGTGGAAGAAAAATAACAAGAGAGGATCCCGCACTTAGCAAGATGATTCTTTTAATTAAGGGGAGAACGTTTGAGTGTAAGCCCTGACCAATTATATTAGAGACCATGGTATTTGAAGTGGCTGCAAATGCCCAAATAAAAATGCCACAGAACCCAAATACTAGTCGCATAAGCTGACTAATATCTAATGCTAATGCACCATCGTGAGAAACAAGTATAAAAAAGAACTCCCAGCTGATGATGCTTATAGCATACTGCAAAACCAAGGGAGAAGATTGAATAAGAATTGTTTTAGTGGTAGTCCAATCAAAATGAAAGTTTGCAAATAAGCCAAATTTTTTACCCATACCTTTACCACTAATGATGGCAAATACCACCACCATTCCAATAATTTCAGCTATCACACTTGCATAAGCTGCACCATTGAAGCCTAATGCAGGTAATCCAAGATTTCCAAAAATGAGTCCATAATCCAAAACAACATTGGTAATGGTTTCGGCCAAGGTACCCCAAATAAGTAGTTTACTTTGGTTGGTACCCACTAATAAAGCATTTCTCATTTGATAGAGATATAAAAAGGGGAGTCCCCAAATTCTGATGGACAAGAAACCCATTGCTTTCGTTTCTAGAACAGGGTCGGTAAAATTTTCAAAAATGAAAGGTGCAATGGTATAAGTAGCTAAAATACCCAGCAAAGCAATACTCATGGTGATGAATATACTTTGGGTAAATAAAGCTCCTATTTCATGAATTCGATCTTGTCCAGCTCTTCTGGAAATCAAAGCTTGAAGACCATTATTTAAGCCAAAACCAATAACAGAAAAAATAAGGTAATATACTCCTGTAATCCCAGACGCACCTATGAAACCTTCACCTAATTGCGAAAGAAAAATACTGTTGATCAGAAAATTGAATTGTGGTACAAGTATGGCAAAGCTGATTGGTAAAGCCATCTGTAGTATCTGCGCATAGCTGGTATTTAATTTCAATTGATCCCCTGTGTTCATTCCATCTTTTTTGCAGTGCAAACCTACGTTATTTGCTATGCACGTAAACCTTAAAAGCATTAAATTTGTAAAAATGCCCTACACACAAACACAACAAGTTTTATCATTACGTTCATCTACTGCAGCACAGACGGTAGTGGATAAAAAATTATGTATTGAAATTGGTAGTCATTTTTATACCTACACTATCAGTGATCAATCTGGTACGCAAATAATTGATATGGGATGTTTTGAGACTGGGAAACTGGTTTCTACAGCCGACTTGTCCTCACTTTTTGAAATTGATGCTATCAACTCAACATCTTTTGTTGATGTAGTGTTGGTTCACAATTGTCATGAAATGGTGCTTGTTCCTTCATCTGTCTACCAACCCGAAGTCAATGCTTCTATTATACAAACCATTCATGGTGATTTAGAAAATTGGAAGGTAATGGAAGATGATGTTCACCAGTGGGAATTGTACAATGTATATGGATGGAGACCAGAACTGATTAATATAGTTGCTGAAAGATTCCCTCAGGTAAGACATGTTCAGTTTGTTACTGGAGTATTGAGATCATTGTTCAAGTCATTGTCTATAGAAAAAGAACAATTGATCAAACTATATTTTTATCAAAAAGAAATGATGGTGGTGATCTTGAAAGACTCCCAATTACAAATCGCACAATCTTTTCAATTTGAAACACCACAAGATGTTATTTATCACCTATTGAACTTGGTAGATAGGCTAAAGCTGGATTTGGCAACAGTAATTATGGAAGTAAGTGGGTTGGTAGATGTAAACTCTGAAACTTGGAAGGAGTTAAATAAATTTTTTATCGATGTGCAGTTAGATGAATTTTCTACTGTAGCGGTTGATACAAGTGCTGAAGAATCAATGCCTGCTCATTATTATACACCATTTTTGATTTCACCCCGATGCGTATAATCAGTGGAGAATTAGGCGGTAGGAGATTCAGCCCTCCAACCAATATGCCTTATACAAGGCCCACTACTGATATAGCTAAAGAAGGTCTATTCAGCATCATTCAACACAATTTACAGCTTGAAGAAGTTAAGTCACTAGATTTGTTTGGTGGCACCGGCAGCATTAGTTATGAATTATTTTCTAGAGGGGTTCAAGATCTCACTATTGTTGAAAAAGATGCGGTAATGTATGAATTCATTAAAAAGACTTCAAAAGAATTAGGTATTGAGGGAATGCAAATTGTAAGAAGTGATGTCTTTAAATTTATGCATGAAACCAAGGAAAAGTATGATTTTATTTTTGCAGGACCTCCATATGCTATGGGCAATATTGAGGAATTGCCTGAAGTTGTTTTCAAGCGGGAGTTATTGCGACCCAATGGTTGGTTTGTTTTAGAGCATACACCTAGAAATGAGTTTAAACAAACTCCTTTTTATAAGACAGAAAGAAAATACGGGACTACCATATTTTCTATTTTTATCAATAGACCAGATTGATTGATATATGAATAAAGTTGAGGCTCGAAATTTTTTTAAGAAACAAAGACTGGCTTTAACCAATTATGAAGTCAATATTGCTCAGGACTTACTATTGATACGCTTCCAGGAAATGGAATTGCCGTTTTTCAATTTTGTACATACTTATCTTCCCATTTATTCTAATCATGAACCCGATCCTTCTCCATTGATTGATTGGTTAAGGTTTTCCAATCCAGGCTTACAAATTGTGTATCCAAAAATTAATCCAACAGATTTTTCCATGCAGCACATCCTTCAAGAAGAGAACACTTATTTTGAAGTCAATCAATATGGAATTCCAGAGCCTGTAGATGGAAAAACAATCGATCCGGTCGAGTTTGATTTGGTTTTTGTCCCTTTGCTTGGTTTTGATGAGAAAGGAAACCGAGTAGGATATGGTAAGGGATATTATGATCGTTTTCTGGCAAAATGTAAAAAGGATGTTATAAAAGTTGGACTTTCATTTCTTTCTCCTATTGATTGTATTGAAGATGTCGATTTCTTCGATAAAAAGCTCGATTTTTGCATAACACCAGATAGTGTATATGCATTTTAAAAATGTCTACCTCCGGTCATTTCGTTTATTTCTTTTTCCATTGGCTATTGTTTATGGAGGGATACTGTCATTTCGCAACTGGTTGTACCAAAAAAAAATCATTGGTGCTGTAAATTTTAATTTACCCATCATAGGTGTGGGTAATTTATCAGTAGGTGGCACAGGTAAATCTCCAATGGTGGATTTCCTAGTAAGTTTTCTTAAGACTGATTATCCAATAGCTACTTTGAGCCGTGGATATAAGCGCCGCACATCAGGATATGTTTTAGCTAATGAACAAACAACTGCCATAGAAATAGGGGATGAGCCTATGCAATTTCATTTATCACATCCCGATATTGCAGTTTCAGTATGTGAGAAAAGAATTGAAGCAATTCCTCAACTCTTGTTTGATCGTCCTGAAACAAAATTGGTAATACTAGACGATGCTTTTCAACACAGGGAAATTATAGCGGGGTTTAATATTATTCTAACTGACTATGCCAATTTGTATACCAGAGATTTCTATTTGCCGACTGGAGATTTAAGGGATCAAAAGGAAAGTGCGGACCGAGCAGATGTTATTGTGGTAACCAAATGTCCTTCCTCATTATCGCAACAAGAGCGTTACGATATCATGCAGGAGCTGAATCCTTTATCCAATCAGCATGTTTTCTTTACAACAATCAAATATGAAAAACCTTTTCATATCATTACAAAAGAAGAAAAGTCTTTATCCCGACAAAATGAAATATTATTGGTTTGCGGAATTGCAAACCCTCAACCATTGACAGATTATATACATGAGTCAACCAAGACATACGATGCACTTTTTTATAGTGATCATCATATTTATACTGTTGAAAATTTAAATGAAATAGAAGAGCGTTATAGTCAAATCAGGGATGATCAAAAAATGATTATCACAACTGAAAAAGATGCTGTACGACTCATTAAATTCAAGGATCGCATAGCACATCTACCGTTATATGTTCTACCAATTTCTATTGGCTTTTTATTCGGACAAGAAGATGATTTTAAGTCACTTATTAGTTCTTATCCAAAAAGGTTCTATGATTTGCAGCATCTTGAGTTATTAAGTGAACAACCTATAAGCGAATAAATAAATACAATGGGACGAAAAAATAACAAGAGGAAGAAAGAATATAAGAGAGAAGTTCAATTGTATAAAGGGAATTTTGAAATTACACGATCAGGAATGGGTTTTGTAATTGTGTCTGGTTTAGAACGCGATATTATTATAAGACCTAATGATTTTAATAAAGCTTTTCATGGTGATTTAGTAAGGGTTGAAATAACAAAGGGGAATGTTAGGGCTGGAAGATTACAGGGTAAAATAGTTCAAGTAATTGAAAGAAAACAAAAACAGTTTGTTGGGATTGTGGAAGTCAACAAGGACTTTGCCTTTTTTATTCCAATTTCTGATAAGCCCATCCCCGATTTCTTTATTCCTAATCATGCATTGCATGGGGCAAAAGATGGCCAGAAAGTAATTGCACAAATTGTAAACTGGGAAGAAAAAGATAAACGCCCAAAAGGTGAAATCATTGAAGTTGTTAGAGATGAAATGGAGGGTGATCTAGCCATGAAGGAAATCCTCATCCAACAAGGATTTTCTATCCAGTTTCAAGAAGAGGTATTGGAGGCATCAGAAAGAATCTCAGAAATCATCACAAAGGATGAAATTGCCCAAAGAAAAGACCTTCGTGAAATTTTGACCTTTACTATTGATCCCGATGATGCTAAAGATTTTGATGATGCATTGAGTTTTAACCGAATTGATAAGCATCATATTGAAATTGGTGTGCACATAGCTGATGTGAGTCATTATATTGAAGGAGATGGCGTTTTAGATAACAGCGCATATGAAAGGGCCACATCTGTATATCTTCCTGATAGGGTTGTGCCTATGCTTCCCGAACGTTTATCAAATGGTTTATGCTCTCTTCGTCCGCATGAAGAAAAGCTTACCTATTCTTGTATCTATAAAATGACTAATGAAGGCAAGATTCTTGATAAATGGATTGGTAGAACAGTGATTAAATCTAATCACAGGTTCACATATGAAGATGTTCAACAAATCATCGAAAGTGGATCTGGATTATATGACAAAGAAGTTTTGTTGCTTCATCACTTAGCACAGAAGATGCGTCAACAACGAATGGAAAAGGGTGCAATCAATTTTTCTTCACAAGAGGTAAGATTTAAACTTGATTTAACGGGTAAGCCAATTGGTATAGTAATAAAAGAAAGTAAGTCATCACATCAATTGATTGAAGAGTTTATGTTATTGGCTAACAGAACTGTAGCTGAAACTGTATCTAAAGTTAAGGTTTCCAACAAGCCAATACCATTCCCATACAGGGTGCACGACCAACCTGACGAAGATAGGCTTGTTCCATTCGTTGAGTTTGCTAGAAAATATGGCTATCACTTTCAAACTAAAACGCCTGAACAAATAGCCACTTCCTTTAACGAGATGTTGCTTAAAGTTCAAGGATTGCCTGAGCAACGTGTTTTGGAACAAATGGGTATCCGCACCATGGCAAAAGCCATCTATACTTCAAAGAATATTGGTCATTATGGTCTAGGTTTTGATGATTATTGTCACTTTACATCTCCCATCAGAAGATATCCTGATATTTTAGTGCACAGGGTACTGACAAGTGTATTGGACGGCGAGCCATTTATTGACAAAAAAATGGAGCAGAAATGCCAGCATTGCAGTGAACGAGAAAGGGCTGCAATGGAGACTGAACGTGCTGGTAATAAATACAAGCAAGTTGAATTCATGAAGCAATATCTTGGTGAGGAATTTGATGCTGTTATATCTGGTGTTGCCAGTTTTGGTTTTTGGGCAGAGACAGTTGATCATAAATGTGAAGGTTTTGTGTCTGCAACTTCATTATTGGATTATGATGACTTTATTTATTATGAATCAGAATATGCTTTGATTGGAAAAAGAAGCAATTGGGCATTCAGAATAGGAGATCCTGTTAAGATAAAAGTAATAGCAGCAAACCTTGATAAGCGACAATTGGATTATGAATGGATTTTAGACCTTGATTTTAATCCTTCTTCATCCAAAAAAAAGAAAAAATAAACATCTTGACTTCATTTGTTATCTTAGAGCATAGTTTTTTTCTATGTCCACTTTAGAACAACTCCAAAAATCATTTGAAACTTATTTTGCTCACAGGCATTTTCCCCATGTTCCTGCTACCTTGTATGATCCTTTAGAGGAGTTTTTATTGAATAGCGGTAAGCGTGTAAGACCAGTCATGTGTCTCATGGGTAATGAATTATTTGATGATATTCATACAGATGCCTATCATATTGCTGCAGCTGTAGAATTATTTCACAATTTTACTTTGGTACATGATGATATCATGGATAAGGCGCCTTTGAGAAGAGGAAAGCCCACCGTTCATGCTGTTCATGGTGAACCAACTGCTTTGTTGGGAGGAGATGTGATGATGGTTGTTGCCTATGACTATCTCAACAAAATCCAGCCTCATTATCTAAATAAGGTAATTGCTCTTTTCAATAAAACGGCCAAGGAAGTATGTGAGGGTCAACAATATGATATGGATTTTGAAAAAATGCAAAATGTAAGTCTTGCTGAATATATAAAAATGATTGAACTTAAAACTTCAGTGTTGCTTGCTGCAAGTTTACAATTGGGGTCTATTGTTGGAGGCGCCAGTGATGGGAACCAGCAGCATCTTTATGAATTTGGTCGAAATCTGGGCATCGCTTTTCAAATTCAAGACGACTATCTAGATGCGTTTGGTGATCCAGATAAATTTGGTAAACAAGTTGGAGGAGATATTCAAAGTAATAAAAAGACTTTCTTGATGATTCATGCTTTAGAAACTGCAAATAGTCAGCTTCGAAAGGAGCTTGTAGAAGCGATGGAAATAAATCCTACCAATAAGGTAGAAATAGTATTAAATATATTTAGGGCTTGTGGTATAGATTCGTGGGCATCTGCACTAAAAGAACAATATTTACAAACTGCGCTTAAACACCTCGACGAAATTGCAGTTTCTAATTCAAGAAAATCTTCATTAGAAACACTTGCTCATTATTTAATTTCAAGAGACAAATAAATAGAAGTGGGAAATTTCTTTAGAAAAAAACAAATCACTGCTTTATCAACCAGTAACGATAATCCTCATGATGCTCATTCAGGGCTCAAAAGAGTACTTACGGTCAAAGATTTGACATTGATGGGGGTTGCCGCAGTTATTGGGGGAGGAATTTTTTCTACCATTGGATCTGCTGCATATAATGGTGGTCCAGGTGTCATTTTCTTGTTCATCATTACAGCCATCACCTGCGGGTTTACTGCTTTGTGTTATGCTGAATTCGCATCTCGTTTTCCCATTGCAGGTAGTGCGTATACTTATTCATACATTAGCTTTGGAGAAATTATCGCTTGGATTATTGGATGGGCTTTGATTTTAGAATATGCTATTGGAAATATAGTTGTGGCAATTTCTTGGAGTGCGTACTTTAATAATATTCTCAAGGCTATTGGTATTAATCTTCCAGACTGGTTAAGTGTTGGCTATCAAACAGCTTATAAGATTTATGAACAAGCCTTATTGGATGGTCTTGATACAACTACATTGCTGTACAATACTGCTCCAAAAATTGCTGGAATACCCCTAATAATTAATTTACCAGCTTTTATTATTGTAGTTCTTGTAACTATGCTTGCATATGTAGGTATCAAGGAAAGTAAAAAAACTGCCAATCTGATGGTGATTGTAAAAATCGCTGTCTTATTAATGGTAGCTTTAATTGGTTTCTGGTACATTTTTGCAAATGATACAGTTGGCAATTGGACCCCTTTTTTACCCAATGGCATGTCCGGTGTATTAAAAGGAGTATCAGCTGTATTCTTTGCCTATATTGGTTTTGATGCTATTTCTACTACAGCAGAAGAATGTTCCAATCCTCAACGAGATTTACCTCGTGGAATGATTTATTCCTTGATAATATGTACCATCATTTATATTGTTACCGCTTTGGTGATTACAGGACTTGTACGTTCCTCTGAATTTGAAAATATAACCGACCCACTAGCATTTGTTTTCGATAAAATCAACATGCAAAAGGTTGGATTTTTTATTTCCGTTAGTGCAGTAGTGGCTGCTACTAGTGTGCTCTTGGTATTTCAATTGGGACAACCAAGAATTTGGATGTCGATGAGTAGAGATGGGTTGTTACCAAAATCATTTTCAAAAGTCAATCCAAAATATCAAACTCCTGGATTTGCAACTATCGTAGCAGGTATTTTAGTAGCAGGACTAGTATTATTTATTGATGATAAACTAATTACCGATCTTACTAGTATTGGAACCTTGTTTGCCTTTGTACTGGTTAGTGGAGGTGTATTGTATTTACCTAAAATTCAAAAACAAAAGGGTAAATTTTCTATCCCATATATCAATGCTCAGTTTATTTATCCTATTATTTATCTATTTGGTACGTATTTGTTTTACGATAGAACAGTTGCCGCTTTTGAAAACATAGGCAATGAAGGCTATCAAGAAGTTCTTTTTATCATCTTTATGCTTCTTGCAGGTATTCTTGCAGTATTTTCTTTTTTGAGAAAATATTCTCTTGTTCCTGTACTTGGAGTTGTCTGTTGTCTTTATTTGATGGTTGAGATTCCTGCTAATAGCTGGATTGTATTCTTTGGATGGATGGGTTTAGGTTTGATGATTTATTTTCTATATGGAAATAAAAATAGTAAGCTAAATACAGAACATGAAATTTCAGGAAGGGGATAAGATAGTTGTTTTAGCTACAGGAGAAAAGGGTGAGGTTGTGGAATGGATCAATAAAAAAATGCTCACCATCCGTGTGGATAATATTGAGTTTCCTGTTTACTCCGATCAAATAAATTTTCCATATTACGATGATTTCACTAAGCCAAAAGAAATCATACCTAAAAAATCGACTGCAGGAACTGTGCTTCCCAAACGTGAAAAAAAGCCGGAAAAAATAGTAGAGAAAGACGGTCTTTGGTTATCTTTTTTTCCTGTACTTGATAAAGATGTGTTTGATGACGACATCATCTCTCATTTTAAGATTTATTTGCTAAATCATACAGATGAACCAATGGATATTCAATTGTCGGTTTTCTTTGGTACAAAAAAAGACATTGATATAAAAAGCAACGTTAGGGGACTTGATGAGCTATATTTAGTTGACCTTTCATTAGATCAACTAAGTGATCATCCCAAATTCAGTTTCGTATTTAGCTTATTGCAAAAAGATTCCAGTAAGGTAGCTCAGTTTAACTTCGACTACAAGCCCAAAGCGAAACAGCTATTTAAACTTGCACTTGAAGTAATTCAACAGCAACAGGCATCTTTCAAATTCAATTTATTCAAGGATTTTCCTGCAAAAGACGCTGTTACATCCAATGAGAAAACTCAAGTTGTAGAAGAGGAGTCGCCAGATGGCATCGATCTAAAAAAACTACTTTTAGCAGGATTTAAAGTCAAAAGAAAGTAATCATAGCAACTTTAACCAATCCTTTCATCAGAAATAGGTAATTTTGATTTACCGTAATACGCTATCGCGTTGGGTAACCAACGAGGAAAGTCCGGACAGCATAGAGCGTCGCACCGGTGAATAGCCGGGTTCCGACTAGTCGGAAACAGAAAGTGCCACAGAAAATAACCGCCCGCCTTGGTGGGTAAGGGTGAAAATGGGAGGTAAAAGCTCCCGGCAATCTACAGTAATGTGGTTTGGGGGTAAACCTTGCGTGCTGAAATGCCATATAGGTCGGAGTAAACTTGTTTGGAAAGTGACTCGCTTTCCCTCTTTGAGGCTCCGATGGGTAGGCAGCTTGATTCCAGTTGGTAACGATTGGAACAGATAAATGATAGCCTTGTACAGAATCCGGCTTATTACTTGCGGTAATATTATTAAAAAAGCCCCCATGATTGAGGGCTTTTTTCTTTACCAAACTAAACCAACTTGAAAAAGTATCTATTTATTTACTTGAGTAAAATTGCTTATTTATCTGTAAATCAGATATTTGCATATTTTTTAAATTTATTGCATTGATGTTTTCAGCTGAAAACTGATTGGAAATCTCATTGTCACTAACCACAGTGTAATTTGGAATTTCAATAAAAAAGCTTTTGAAGAAATCAGTATGAATATTCAAATCTGCAGGTGTTAAACCAGCTAAAGTTTTCATCATTGCCTTTGCTTCTGCTATATCAGCTTTCATGTTTCTATGAATCTCATTATCTGCTTTCCTAATCATGTTTTTATCTGGGATGCTGATCTTGCCTAAAGGGGCATTATCATTGAATTTTGTAGTGGCAACCTTTAGGCTATCTTTAGAAATAATAGTAACTGACTTGGCAAATGCAGGATTCAAATCAATAAACTGACAAAGGGTTATTGAAATTAGGAGTAAGGATTTTCTTATAATCTGTTTCATAAATCTGTTTTTAGGTATTTTGTATAGCAAGGAACCTTATTATGTATTAGACGCTTATTATTACTACGTCCTACCTAAAAGATTGTTACCAATCGATACAGCAAAGTTACAACTTAAAAGCCAGCTTCCAAAACATAATCGTTAAGAAATTTTAAAATTTTCTAAAAAGTAGTTTTATTTTGATTTGTTTAATGAAAAAATAAATCAAAAAGGAATAAATATTATATAATATCTAAACAAATTGAATTTGATTTGATGATAACAATCAAATAGATACTTTCTGCTTAGAAATAAGCAGTCAAACAGCAAAATTTTAGCTAATTAAATTAAATCTAGCGCTTTAGTGAAAGTGGTAACTACCGGAACGACCGTTAACGATACCAAAGAAGGAAGATAAAAGTATACGCCAACTGAAAGGGCGAGTGAAAGGAAAAATAACATCCAGTAAGTATTCTTTTGGCTTTTGGTCATCTTTCTTAATTTATGATGCAAATATACAACTGAAGTTTATTTTTTTAACTGTTAATCCATTCATTTTCATTAAAATATTTTAATGTGTAATCGGTACACTATTTTAAATTATATGTAAATTGTATGCCTTGTATAAATGAATAGGATGAAGATTGACTTGTTATTGAAATTTGGGACTAAACCCGGGCAAATTTTAAAAATTGTAAACGAAAATAAGGCTACTACTAATTTACCATTGGGAGTTCCATCATCAATGGATTATTATGATCATCATTATTGGAAAACTGCTTTGATAATTGATCTAAAAGAGCAGCAAAAAAATGATTTGAAATACCACTATCAGTTTTATCCTAGTGAGGGCGGATTTACAGAAGATTGGGGCAATAATCGTTGTCTTTCTTTGAATGATCTTTGTGAAGGGTTAACAATAATTGATAGCTGGACAGAAATGGGTTTAATTGAAAACGTCTACTATACTGCACCTTTTAAAAAAGTTTTTCAAAAATCTCATAAAGTATCAGCACCCAATCAAATTAAACAGGGGAGTGTTCGGTTCTCAGTTTTAGCACCCCTTTTAGAACCGGAAAGTCAAGTTTGTTTACTTGGAAGTCATCTAGCACTTGGCAATTGGAAACTATCTGAAAGCTTAGGAATGGAATTCGATGGTAGAAAATGGGTAGTGGATTTAAATTTAAACGATTTACCATCTTTGTTTGAATACAAATATTGTGTCCGAAATAAATTAACTGGACAAATAAAATTTGAAGCAGGAGATAATCGAAAGTGTATCATACCTGTTTTTAATTCAAATGCAGTTCTAATTCAAGATAATTATGTTAGGGAGGAGAAAAGATGGAAGGGAGCAGGTGTTGCAATTCCTGTATTCAGCTTAAGATCTAAATATGGATTAGGTGTTGGAGAATTCAGGGATATTCAACTAATGGTTGATTGGGCAAAGCAAGTAGGTATTAAAATGATTCAATTACTTCCTGTTAATGATACTACTTCAACACATTCGCGTTTAGATTCATACCCTTATGCAGCTATTTCAGCTTTTGCTTTACATCCTTTATATATATCACTAGAAACAGTTGCTGGTGAGCAATACAAAAAAGACATCAATAACCACTTGCAAAAACGAAAAGAACTAAATGAGTTAGAAGGAGTAGATTATGAAGCTGTGATGGAAATAAAATGGGATGCATTAACCATTTTATATGAGTTAATGAAGAAAAAAGTTTTTCAAGATGTTGAGTATAAAAAATTCTTTTCTGATAATAAGCATTGGTTAGTTCCTTACGCAGCATACAGTTTTCTTCGGGATAAGTTTGGTTCAGCTGATGCTTCTTCATGGGGTAAATATGAAGTCTATAATGAACAACTCATAAATGAACTAACTACTCCTGGTGCAGCTCAATACGATCGAATCGCTATCCATTTTTTTATTCAATTTCAACTTCACTTACAGTTAAAAGATGCACATGATTATGCCAACCAAAATGGTATCATTTTGAAAGGCGATATTGCAATTGGTGTGCATAGGCATGGTGCAGATACATGGACAGATCCTAGCTTGTATCATTTGGATAAACAAGCGGGGGCACCTCCTGATGATTTTGCAGTATCAGGACAAAACTGGGGTTTCCCAACATACAATTGGGAAAAAATGAAATCTGATGGTTTTGCTTGGTGGAAAAGCAGGTTTGAGCAAATGTCAAATTATTTTGATGCTTTTAGAATTGATCACATTCTGGGCTTCTTTAGAATTTGGTCTATTCCTGATCAAGCTGTTGAAGGAATCATGGGTAAGTTCGTTCCAGCAATACCAATTACAAAGAAAGAGTTAGAAGATAATGGCATTTGGTTAGATGAATCACGTTTGACATCGCCTTACATCAATCGTGATGTAGTTTACCAATTTGCACCCAACAATGCTGATGAAATATTTGCCTTTCTTGAAGTAAATGCAAACAATCAATATCAGTTTAAAAAAGAATTTACATCGCAGAAAAAAATTGAAGCCTATTTCAATAACCTTCCTGAAACTGATCATTATAATTTCTTAAAGCAGGTTTTGTATCACCTTCACTCTAATGTGATTCTTTGGAAGGATAAAGAACAAAATAAATATCATTTTAGGTTTAATGCCGCAAAGACTATCTCCTTTCAACATTTAGACGGTGGTATTCAATATCGCCTTCAAGAATTATACAATGATTATTTCTTTAATCGACAAGAACAAATTTGGAGAGCTGAGGCAATTGATAAGCTACCGGCATTAAAAAAATGTACTGAGATGTTGATTTGTGGTGAAGATCTTGGTATGGTTCCAAAGTCAGTTCCCGAAATCATGTCTTATTTAGGTTTCTTAAGCATGGAAGTGCAAAGAATGCCTAAGCAATCATACCTTTCATTTTTCGACCCAACACATGCGCCTTACTTATCAGTAGTAACGCCTTCTACACATGATATGAGTACACTTCGGGAATGGTGGTTAGAAAATAGAGGATTAACGCAGACTTTTTATAATGAACAATTATGGCAGCATGGAGCAGCTCCTGAAGAAGCCACAACTTCTATAGTAAGATCAATTATATTGCAACACTTGGCTTCTCCTGCTATGTGGACGGTTTTTCAACTTCAAGATTTATTTGCAATGTATAATGATTTACGTGTTTCAAGTCCTTATGCAGAAAGAATTAATATTCCTGGTGATTCAAAACACTATTGGAAATTTAGAATGCATAAAAACTTAGACGAAATAATAAATGATGAAACGCTTAACGAAGATTTACATTACTGTATTACTTCAAGTGGTAGATAATGTTTAAAATAAGGTACTGGAAAAAATTATTGGCTTTCGAATATCCTTTCACTATTTCGAAAGGCACCAAAACACATCAGCCAATTTTTGTGGTAGAACTGGAATGGAGAGGAATTAAAGCATATGGTGAAGCACCAGCTATTTCCTATTATAACATTACTATAGATCAAATGGCTGAAGACCTCACAGCAAAAATTAAATTTGTTGAGGGTTTTTCATTTACAGAACCAAAACGATTTTGGCATTTTTTACATCATCTATTTCCTAAAAATCCCTTTTTGGTATGTGCACTAGACATGGCTGGCTGGGACTTATTTGCTAAAATTAGAAATAAACCACTTTATGCAATTTGGAATTTAAATCCTTTGCAATCACCTATAACAGATTACACCATTGGAATTGATGCGCTTGAACTAATGTTGGAAAAAATAAAACAACATCCTGCTCCTGTATACAAAATAAAAGTTGGTAATGAAGACGATCTGAATTCGCTTATCCAAATTAGAATGCATACTGAAGCTATACTTCGCATCGATGCAAATGCTGGATGGCAATTAGAGCAGGCAAAGAGTATGTTGCCTACTTTGGAACGAATTGGTATCGAACTTATTGAACAGCCCTTTGCTAAAGATGCCTTTGAAGAAACAAAACTGTTTGCTGGACTAACACCAATACCGGTAATTGCAGATGAATCTTGTGTTGGCATAGCCGATATTGAAAAATGTAGTAGTGTTTTTGATGGAATTAATATTAAGCTTACCAAAAGCAGTGGTATAACACCTGCAATTGATATGATTAAAAAGGCTCGCCAGCATGGACTTAAAATCATGTTAGGAAGCATGAATGAATCCACTATTGGTACTGCAGCCTTAGCACATCTTGCACCCATGATTGATTACCTGGATGCTGATGGCCCCTTACTTTTAAAGGAAGATTTGGCAAATGGTTTACGCTATGAAGATTTTCAATTGCTTCCGTCAGCATTACCTGGATTAGGTATTCAGATAATACCTCATGAAATTAATTAAATCTATATCCTAGTCCAACACCTACTGTTCTAGGTCTTCCCAAATGGGCAGCACCAAAATCATAGGCGTAATCAATATACTTAGTACCACCAATATTTCTAGCCCAAACAGAAATTTCAAGTGATTTCATTCTTAAAGATGTTCTCATATTCAAGAGATCATAAGCATCTTGTTTGATCTTATTTGCAAGATCAAAATATTGAGTACCTGTATGAACATAATCTGTGCGAATTGAAAAATCATTTTTGCCAATCTTACATTGATATTGAAGACCAATTAAGTGATTAGAAGAGGGTGTAAATACTTGCTTATTACCTGATAAATCAATTTGGTTGCCTCCATTTACATCATCTAATTTTAAGTATTTGGCATTTGTCAAACCACCGCTGTACTGAATAGTAAATCCATTTGTAAGTTGAGCAATTACCTCAAACTCTACACCAAAAGATCTCAAATTACCTGCATTTTCAGTAATGGTTACAGCATCTGGTAATATTAAACGAGGAGTTTGAATATTGGTGACTGCATTGTAGAAAAGTGATGCAGCATATCTAATTGTTTGTTTCTGGTTCATTCCTTTGGTGCCTAATTCAAACATATTACCATACTCTGGAAGATAGGGAGATAGCGGACGTTCAGAGGGATCTGAGCTAATATTTGATAATCCACCACTTCTAAAACCTCTAGCATAGGTCAAATAAATATGATTATTTTCATTAGGCTGGTATTGAATGCCCAACTTTGGAGAAAATGCAGCATAATTTGTTTTTGCTGTCTGAGGTTGAAAAGTAAAAATAGGACGACTAGGTTGTTTTTCATATTCACTAGAAGCAGTCATTGATCTGCGTTCTTTATCGATTCTTAATCCACCCGTAACGGTAAATAGCTTTGATATCTTGTATCCTAGATTAGCATAAGCAGCAATACCACTGTTTTTAGAGGTGTTGTTGGAAATGATTGCAAAATTAACATCTGGCACACCTATGAATCCAGCATCATTTCCAAAAACTGTAGCTTGTCTACCGGGATTCTTTTGAATAAAATGAAATAGTCCAGTAGTCCATTCTAACTTATTGTTTTTATTAGAAGCATTTGATTGTAACCTTAATTCGTTTGAAAGTATGCCGACTGTATTAAATTTATTCCCGTAATTATTGTAAATACCTATTATATCTGCTGGTGAAAAATCCGCATCTAATGTCTTATCATAATATCTGTAGTTTCTCTGATAAGCTGATTGAAAGGTAAGATCGAACCCGTTGCCCTTGTGTTTCAAACTTACTGATGAATTTAAACTTTTATCATTCATTTGAGCAAGTTGATTTTGAGCTAACTCATAAGGTTTTTCAAATAATTCAGTTAAATCTGTAACAAGGGGAAATGCACCATTATTTTTACTAAAGTATTGTTTGTGAGATGCTAACACACTCCAGTTGTTTTTTAAGTAATAACGCAACTGAGCATCAAACATGGTTTGTGTTTGCTTATCATATTTTTCATCAAATAAAGTATTGGTATAAAAACCATCTTTTTTATCATGTAATACAGCAAGACTAAAAAACATTTTATCCTTTAATATAGGGGAGTTGAAACCTGCTGCATAACGCTGCTGTCCATAATTTCCTAATTGTACATCTAGGTAACCACTTGTTTTATTAACAGGCTTCTTGGTAATGATATTGATGATTCCACCCATGGCATTACGACCATAGAGTGTACCTTGAGCTCCTCTGATGATCTCTATGCGATCAATATTTTGTAATTGTGGAATATAGGTGTCAAGATTAAATTGCGCCACTCCATCAATATATGTAACAACTGCTTGTTCATAGGAAGTAGTTGTAATTCCTCTAATGGAGGTTACATTACGATTATCACCTGAATTAGCCATATAGAAATTAGGTGCAATACCGCTCAAATCGCTCATTTCCCAAATACGCATATCACGAATCTGTTTCGATTGAATAGATGTGATAGAACCTGGAACCGCTAAAAGATTAATATCACGTTTATTGGCACTCACTGTAATATCACCCAAATTGGTGTAATTGGGTTGGAGATCTATATTGAGATCAATATTATTCTCAACAGAGAACGATATCATTTTTGAAGCAATTCCTTCGCCTGAAATTAATGCTTGATATTTTCCCTTAGGGACTCCTGTAAAACGTATGAATCCAGCTTTTGATTCTGCTGGTAATTTTTCATAATTCAAAATGATTACATCTATACTATTAAAATTGATATTTGGAGATGATGTAAAATGAAAAACAACTTGATAATCATTTTGAGCATAGGAGACTAGATTTAAAAATACTAAGCAACACAACAGCAAACTTCTCATGGGGGGTTATTCATTTATTTTAAAAGTGATGAAACAGTTTTATTATTGATTTCTGCAAAATAATTGGCAATATTATCTGTACAACGCTCTAAAAAAATATTTCCTTTCTCTGGAGCTGAACGGGAAGGATCACCAGAACCAGTATCTTTTGTTATCAAAGTCCAAGGTCTTTGCGTCCAAGCCCATCCTTCTTTAATTCCTGTTACATTAAATTTTTTGGTTGCACCATCACCTGCTTCTGACAGTGGTAGTAATAATGAGGGATGAAGATGCATCATTACACTTGTTTCCATTTCATCTGCATGATCTCCTTTATTTTCAAAGATGTCGTTTTTGGGAGCCGATGTAAACCAATTGATAACTGATACCATAAGATCTGGGAATTTTCCTGCTAATTCTCTGATTATTGCTACAAAGTTGTTAGCACCATGACCATTAAGGATAACCAATTTTGTTACACCGTGTCTTATTACAACATCACAAACATCATTTAAAATAGCTAATTGTGTAGAGGGGTTCATGTTCATACAAAAGGGAACATCTAGTTGTCCAGTATTTACACCAAAAGGAATATTAGGAAGAACCAATACTTTATGACCATTTTTCCAGGCTTTTTCAGCACTAGTAGCTGCTATATATTCTACTTGATAATTATCTGTTGCATAAGGCATGTGGTAATTGTGAGCTTCTGTTGCGCCCCAAGGCAAGACAGCAATATCAAACTGATGCTGTTGGATTTCTTTCCAATTGGTTTCAGCTAGAATAAATGGGCGTGGTAATAGATTGTTCATGTTGTTTGGTTTCTTTTTTCTGACAAGCGTTTTAATGAATTGATGCTTACGTTTAACTCAAATCCAATTAAAAGAACCAATGAGTTGACGAAAACGAGGAACATCAAAATTAGTATACTTCCTAAAGATCCATATACTTTGTTATAGGAAGCAATATTGTTTACCCAATAGGAAAACAAATAGGTGAAAGCCATAATGAGAATAGTAGCTAGAATTGCGCCTGGTGACCTAATTCTCCATTTCTTTTGAACATGGGGTGCATATTTATAAATCAGACCTATAGCCAAAAAAATCAGTAAAAAGGTTACTAAAAAATGTCCAAGGTTAAATAAAAAGTCCACCCACTGATCTTTAATATTTAATTGCATGGTAACCCATTTGAGTAAAACAGTTTGTGTTAACATGATCAATATGGTTGCTATCAGCAGTAGAATGATAATAAAAGTTAAACGAATTGCGGTCCATCTTACTTGTATAAAATTTCTATCTTCTGTTTCTATATGCAACATAGATTTTCTAAATGTACGCATAATGGTAAGCGTTGCATTTGAAGAGAAATAAATTGCAAGTAATAAGCCAAAGGATAGTGTACCAGTACCTCCAGTGAAAAAATCATCCATTACTTTTTTGATCATTAGATACGTAGTGTCGTCTGGAATCACATTTTCTAGTAAAACCAATATTTCGGTATACAGGCTTTTTGAACCAGGTATATAAGATAAAAGTGTAAATAAAAATATGAGGAGAGGTGGAACAGCCATTAAAAAATTAAAAGATATTGAAGCTGCTCTTTCATTTAGGCCTATTTGTTGTGTTTGTTTAAAGAAAAAAGTAACAACGTCATAAAGTGGAATTCTTTCAAAACCGGGTAATAGAATTTTTTTCGACCATTCAATGATTGGTTTTATCGGAGGGCTCTCAAGAATTATACGTTGTAATTTAATCATGCTCTGCAATTATCTAATACCCAAACTGTCAAGTGCCTTTCTGTACTTTCTAGCATTGTTAAAATGTTCTTCTGCGGTAGCTGCAAAGCTATGTGATCCTGAAAAATCAGCTTTTGCACAAAAATACAAATAGTCGGTCTTTTCACCCCTTAAAACTGCGTCAATTGAAGCAACAGAAGGTGTGCAAATTGGCCCAGGAGGTAAACCTTTGTTTTTGTAGGTATTATAGGGGGAAGATGCTGTTTTATTGATGTGACTTATTGTAACTCTTTTTATTGCAAAATCACCAACAGCATATTTAACTGTTGGATCAGCGCCTAAAGCCATTCCTTTTTTTATTCGGTTCAAGTAAACACTGGCAATAGTTGGTTTTTCACTATTATCGTTTGTCTCTTCCTCTACAATGGATGCAATAGTAATGACTTCTTCTTTTGAAAGCCCTAGTCTTTGTAAATTATCTAGTCTTCTGTCATTCCAGAACTTATTTGCTTCCTTATTCATTTTATTGAAAAATGATCTAGGATTGGTATTCCAATAAATTTCATATGTATTGGGAATCAACAAGGTGAAAACAGTCTCTTTTGTCAAACCTAAAGAAGATAAAGAATCATTACTGTTCATGAATCTGTAAAATTCGTTAGAAGTTGCCTCTAGTTTCTTACCTAGGTAGTCTGCTAAATCTTTACGTGTTCTAATTTTAGTAATTATTATTTTAATGGGATCCTGACTTCCATTGTGAAGTTTTCTGAAAATGGTAAATACCCCCATGCCATTTTTAATAATATACCTTCCTGGTTTAATATTTTTCCAATAGCCTGTCCATTCTGCTAAAGCAAGAAAAGAAGTATAGTGTGTGGAATGTAGATTTTGCTTAATTTCTTTTTTTATGAATTGTTTATTAGCATTTTTTTCAGTAACCAATAGTATTACTTGATCATCATTGAATTTTGTGCTACTGCTTAAAAAGACAAAATAAAAGAAACCAGCAGCAATGAATGCCAGAATTGCTATTAAAATAATACCAATTCTAATCCCTTTTCCCTTTTTACTTTTTGTCTTTTTTCTATTATTTGCCATAACTAAAATTCATAAAAAAACCCTGCCTTTATAAGCAGGGTTCAATTTACTTTAAAAAAGAATTTATTTTGAAGTATCTGCTATAGGATTTACTGGAGCAGGAGCTTGTTGAACAGGAGTGGTTCCAGTTGTAGTTGGAATATTTTTAATAATATTCTCTGCGCCAGTTCCTTTATCAGAATTGATTACCAAAGCTGAAAGCAAGCAAAGAATGACCAAAATGCTAGAAAGGATCCATGTTCCTTTCTCTAGGACGTCAGTTGTCTGCTTTACCCCCATAAATTGATTGCTAAAACCAGCAATTGTGCCAGAAAGTCCACCACCTTTAGGGTTTTGAATCAAAACGATAGCTCCAAGAAGGATAGAAGCGATAATGACCAAGGCAATAAAAAGAGTTGTCATATGCTGTTTTCTTTGATCTGAATAATTTTGGCTGCAAAAATATGGCTATTAGCAGGATTTTGCAAACTTAATTTGGCATAAACTTCGATGGCTTTTTGAGTCAAACCTTGCTTTAAATACACCTCTGCCATAGCTTCAGTAGCAATAATTTCCTGTATTAGAGGCTGATCAAGTCCGTTATCGATCTCCTCATCACTTTCCTCAATTTCATTGATTTCAGCAGCAGGCTGCAATCTTTTCATGGTTTTAAGCCAGGCAGTGAAACTCCTTACTTTTTTGCCCAAATCATCATGAGGGTCATCCAATCTTGTCTTTATACCCTGTGAAGCAAAATAATCGACGGTATGATAGGGTTCAATTGGGATACTGGGTTCAACAACTTCTTCAACAACCAAAGGAATAGTATTGGTTATTTGTTCTTCATGAACTGGTTCTGTTGATTCTTCAACAGCTATCAATGCATTCTCGTCTTCTAGTGAATTGTCCCAGAGATTTTCATCGTCTTCATCAAAATTTGGTTCAATATGTACTATTGGTTGATCTTCTGTAATGTTGTTGTAGTTTATGTCATACTGACTTTGCCTAAAGTTTCCTTTTTCAGATTCATCACTTAATTGGTAATGCAACCATTGTGGTGAGGAGAAGAAAAGTGCTGTATGGGTGACTTGTTCTGGGAAATCGAGATGGTAAACGGACTTAAGTTTACAACTGTACAAAAACTGAACGATAGAAGAGTAGGGATACTGATCTGCCAAACGTCTGAATTCGTCTAGCGTCATTTCCTCCAGACTTTCTTTCTTGAAAAGTGATTGTATCAGGTAGTCCGTCTCTTTGGTCATTGCGCTAATATACCCCCAGTTTACCAATTTGAAAAAATTCGGTTGAAAATCTCATCTGTCAGGTTAGTGATGATTTGATCATTTAAACCTGCTTCAGCCTGAGTCAAGCTCAAAGTAGCGTCAAAAGGGAAGTTTCTCGTTAAATCAGCTTCAAAATTTTTCTTCTCATCCAAGCGGTTCCTAAAAATAATGTGAACAGTTACATTCAAGTTGTTACTTGCCGCTCTTTGTTGAGAAATACCAGAAGTACTCACTGAATAATCACTGATATAACCACTAATTTCATAATCAGCATCGTTGTTTGTTTGTGATAACCTGGTTTGGTTAACTATTTTTTGTCTGAGTTTATCGGTAAGTCTTGGACTCAACTGTGGATTGATGTACCTGGCTTTATTTTCAATGAATGATACCTTAACTGTTTTTACTTCAGATGGTATGGAGACATCCTTTAAAGAGTAACGACAAGTACCCTGTATGCTAAAAACAGCTATTATAAAGACTAAGGCCAATTGTGTTGCTTTTTTTATTGCTTTAATCTTCAATGTCATATTCTTTTAGTTTTCTGTATAAAGTCCTTTCACTTATGCCCAAATCAGTAGCTGCATCTTTTCTTTTACCCTTGTGCTTCCTAAGTGCCTTTTCAATCAACTCTTTTTCTTTGTCCATGATGTTCAGCGATTCATCCACGAGGATAGTATCTTGTATTCCATGACTTTCATTTAAAATCAAAGGCTGACTAACTGCTGGTAATATATTGGGACTATAATTTTCCTGTTGTTTTCTAACTACTGGAAGATCCTGTAAATAGGATTCTTCTATGACATCAGAAACAGTTGAAATAGCATTTGGATTTTGTATTATTTCCAAAAACATTTTCTTCATTTCAGTAACATCTTTCTTTAAATCAAAGAACAGCTTATAAAGAATATCTCTTTCATTCATGAATTCATGCTGACTTGAATTGCTCCCTGAACTAGCTACCAACATTGGTAATTGATGAGCACTCTGTTTGGGCAAGAAATTTTCAAGTGCCTGCGCAGTGATTGTTTTTTCTTCAGCCAATACAGAAATTTGTTCAGCAATATTCTTCAGCTCGCGCACATTACCAGGCCAACTGTAATTCAGCAAGACTGCTTTAGCATCTTCTGTTAATTGAATTGGACTTGTTCTATATCGTTCAGCAAAATCGACTGCAAATTTTCTGAACAATAAAATAATGTCCTCTTTTCTTTCTCTTAAAGAAGGTACTCGTATAGGTACCGTATTCAAACGATAATATAAATCTTCTCTGAATTTGTTGTTTTGAGTGGCATGCAGCAAATCTTTATTAGTTGCTGCAATTACTCGAACATCTGTTTTCTGAACTTTTGAAGAACCTACTCTTATAAACTCAGCATTTTCTAGCACTCTTAGTAATCTAGCTTGTGTGCCCAATGGAGTTTCGCCAATTTCATCCATGAATAATGTACCACCATTCACGGTTTCGAAATAACCTTTTCTGGCATCAACAGCACCTGTAAAGGAACCTTTTTCGTGTCCAAATAGCTCTGAGTCGATTGTGCCCTCAGGAATAGCACCACAGTTAACGGCAATAAAAGGACTGTGTTTTCTAGGCGAAAGTGAATGTATAATTTGTGAGAATATTTCTTTACCAACACCACTTTCACCAACAATCAATACAGTAAGATCAGTATTAGCAACTTGTGTAGCAACCTGCAATGCATAGTTTAAAGCAGGAGAATTTCCTATGATGCCAAATCTATTTTTTATACTTTGAATATCCATTACACTTCAATTAATTCTGGTTGTTCAACTATTTTTCCAATGATTGTGCCTTGTGTGCATTCTAATGCCATAACATGAACATAGGATCCAGGCTGTTGTTTTGGATCTGTTTTATCAAAGACCATTACTTTGTATTGGCTGTTTCTACCCATCCATTGCGTTTTGCTGCGCTTTGAATCTCCTTCAATCAATACCTCAAATACTTTTCCTATGTCCCTTTTATTCGATTCAAGAGAAAGATGATTCTGAAGCTGTACAATCTCATCGAGTCTTCTTTTCTTGGTTTCATCAGGAACATCATCTTTATATCTTCTTGCAGCCAGTGTTCCAGGACGTTCGGAATAGGCAAACATGTAGCTGTATTCATAAGCAGTCTTGCGCATTATATCCAGTGTGTCTAGGTGATCTTGTTCCTCTTCCGTGCAAAAACCAGCAATAATATCTGAGCTGATTGCACAATCAGGCATAATTTCTTTGATTTTGTTCACCCTTCCTAAATACCATTCTCTTGTATAAGTACGATTCATCAATTGTAGAATTCTATTAGAACCACTCTGCACTGGTAAATGGATGTACTTACAAATGTTATGGTGCTTTTTCATTGTTTGCAATACTTTGTCGGTAATATCTTTAGGGTGAGAGGTACTGAATCTCACTCTTAACAAAGGACTTACCAGCGCTACCTGCTCTAAAAGCATTGAAAAATCAACAGCATGATTCGTCTGAGGATCTACCCAGTAGTAGCTATCAACATTTTGTCCTAACAATGTAACCTCTCTATATCCCTCATTAAACAATGATGTGCATTCCTCTACAATTGAAATATTATCCCTGCTTCTTTCTCTTCCTCTCGTAAAGGGAACCACACAAAATGCACACATGTTATTGCAGCCACGCATAATACTTACGAAAGCACTAATCCCGTTGGTATTAATTCTTACTGGAGAAATATCTGCATAGGTTTCCTCTCTGCTGAGCAATACGTTTACTGCTTTGGTTCCACTTTCAGCCTCTTCAATTAAAGAGGGGAGTGTTCTATAGGCATCTGGACCAACCACTAAATCAACCAATTTTTCTTCTTCTAATAGCTTATTTTTGAGTCGTTCTGCCATACAACCCAAAACGCCTATTAATAAACCTGGGTTGGTTTTCTTAATTTTTTTAAACTCAGTAAGTCGTTTTCTCACTGTCTGCTCAGCCTTCTCACGAATAGAACAAGTATTCAAAAAGATAAGATCAGCCTCCTCCACATTTCTGGTAGAACCAAATCCTTCACCTTGTAAAATGGAAGCTATGATTTCACTATCACTAAAATTCATCTGACAGCCATAGCTCTCAATAAAAAAGTATTTGGAGAATTGTTGGTCGCCATTTGTTTCAGCCTGATATGCCTCTCCTTGACGCGTTTCGTCAATCGTCTTGTTTGCCAAATCTAACATGCAGCAAAATTAATGAAACCTAGAAAAAGTGACAAATTGTCACCTGTTAAATATTGACTAAGTATCTTTTTCCTAGCCATGTGGTGGAAAGGGGAACAATCCATCTTTCTTCTAATTCCTTTTTAGAGCCAACAGAATGGTCGAAAAACAGGGTATCGGCTTGAAGAAATTGATGGGATAGCGCGTAGTCAATTTGAGAAAGGGGTAACAGTTGAATCTTTTCATTGATATAAAAAGCAAGCTGTGTTCTATCAAAGAGATTTACTTTAAAACCTTCTTCAATTGCTTTAATTAACCTGACAGAACTATCTGTGCTACAACCACTTACGGTTGTATTTTCTTCGTCAGCCATGATGATGATGAATTGGCCAAAAAATAAGTTGGCAAATCCTTTTACGGGCTGTCCATGTGCTTTCCAATCACCAATGAAAGATTCGAGAATCTTTTCAAGCTCAAGAGCCTCCGATAAGGAAAAGAGTCTATTTGATTGATAAATCCATACCCTTGAATGGGGTGAAAAATTGGATGGGAGTAATTCTTTATAGTGAAGGTTCATGATTAAATAGATTGAGCGATTAGTTCCGCAATATCTAAAACTTCAATTTCAGCTTCTTTTTCTTTTACTTTAACACCGTCAGTCATCATAGTGTTGCAAAAAGGGCAAGCTGCAGCAATAATGGAGGCCTTAGTGTCGATGGCTTCTGATGTTCTTTCCCAATTGATTCTGGAAGTGCCTTTTTCTTCTTCTTTGAACATTTGAGCACCTCCTGCGCCACAGCAAAGTCCATTGCTCTTGCATCTCTTCATTTCAACCAATTCCGCATCTAAAGCTTTGATGACGTTTCTCGGGGCTTCATAGATATTATTGCTTCTTCCCAAATAGCAGGAATCATGGTATGTGATTTTTTTACCCTTAAAGCTTCCACCTTCCTTCAAAACTATCTTCCCCTCATTGATTAAATCTTGAATAAGGGTAGCATGGTGAATGACTTCATAATTGCCTCCTAGTTCGGGGTATTCGTTTTTCAAGGTGTTGAAGCAGTGGGGACAGGCAGTAACAATTTTTTTAACCTTATATTGATTGAGTAACTGAATATTTTGATAGGCCATCATTTGAAACATGAACTCGTTTCCCGCCCTTCTTGCAGGATCGCCTGTGCACATTTCTTCAGATCCAAGTATCGCATAGCTTATGCCAACCTTATTCAGTATCTGGACAAAAGCCTTGGTAATGGATTGAGCTCTTTGGTCGAAACTACCTGCACATCCCACCCAAAACAAGATTTCTGGCTGTCTCCCTGCTGCTATTTCTTCTGAAAGTATTGGTACGTGCATGTTTAATCTTTTTGATTAAGCTCATTAATCATTAATCCAATTTGCTCTATCAGTTGGTGAAAACTTCCATGGTGCGAAATTGTTCTCTATATTCCCAAACATCATTGTCCATTCTTGAGGTGAACTGCTTTTTTCCATGACGAGGTAACGTCTTAGTTGAACGATAATATCAACTGGACTAATACTAACTGGACATGCTTCCACACAAGCATTACAGGTAGTGCAAGCTCTCAATTCTTCTTCAGTGATATAATCATGCAAAAGGGTCTTGCCATCTTGTAACTCCAGTCCTTTATCCAATCGTTGTCCTATTTCTTCTGAACGATCACGTGTTTTCATCATGATACTTCTGGGTGAAAGTAACTTTCCTGTTTGTGAAGCAGGGCAAGCACTAGAGCATCTACCACATTCGGTGCAACTGTAAGCATCTAATATATTTTTCCAACTAAGCTCATTAATATCTGAAGCGCCAAATTTTACATTACCAGTATTTGTTACCTCGCTTGTTAATTCTGGTTGAAAGGCAAGTTTAACCTCCTGCTGAATGGATGGCATATTCTTGAACTGACCCTGGGGTGTTAATCTTGCATAATATGCATTCGGGAACGCGAGTAATATATGTAAATGCTTGGACCAGGGGAGGTAATTCAGAAAGGCAAGAATGCCAATTATATGCAACCACCATGCTGAACGTTCAATCATTACCAAAGTTCCATCGGAAAAAGAATTAAATAAGGGTTGCAGGTATGCTGAAACCATAAAATTCCCTGTGGGGTGTTCAACATAATGCAGATTTCCTCTGTTTTGCAGAAGTGTGTCAGCAGCATTCATGCTTAGAAATAATCCCATTAAAATAATCTCTGTAAAGAGAATTAGATTTGCATCACTGGTTGGCCATCCATTTAGATCACTATGCTTGAATCTCCATAAATTTTTGATGTTTCTTCTATACAGGAATACAATACAAACCAATACAACTCCCGCTGCCAAAAACTCAAAAATATTAATCAGGTAAGGATAGAGGCTCGGAATTAAACTATTGAAAAGTCGGTGCGTCCCAAAAAGACCATCAATCAATATTTCAAGTACCTCAATATTGATGATGATGAAGCCCGCATAGATAATGAAATGTAATATGGCAACAAGTGGGTTTTTAAACATTTTTTTCTGACCAAAGGCCAGCAAAAAAACATTTTTCCATCTTTTTTCTGGTTGATCATTTATTTCTTCTTGGATGCCCAAAAGTATATTTCTTCTGATACCATTTATTCTTTTTGAGAATAGGTAAACAGCTAAGACAAATACAACAAGAAAAAGAATTTGGGGCAGAATATGCATTACACAATGTTCTTGTGCTAAATTACATGTTGTATCTCATTAAAAACCATTTTTATGGAAAGAAAATATATACTTTCAGCTGATAAGGCAAAGATGAAATTACGAAGGATGGCATTTGAAGTGATGGAGAGAAATGCAACAGAAAAACAACTTGTTTTAGCAGGCATTAAAGGGAATGGTATTGAAATTGCACAAATGTTAAAAAAGATGTTGAGCGAGATTTCAACTTTCTCAATTGATCTTTTGCTTATTAATATAGACAAAAAAAATCCTTTGGTTTGTCAAGTTGAAAACAATATTGCTTTGGGAGATAAAGTTGTTCTTGTAATAGATGATGTTGTCAATAGCGGTAAAACTTTGCTATATTCTCTTTTGCCTTTATTGAAGGCATCTCCAAAGAAAATTGAGACCCTTACCTTGGTTGAAAGAAGTTATAAAACACATCCTATTCATGTTGATTATGTAGGAATATCTTTGGCAACTACCTTTCATGATCATATTATCGTAGAGATCAATGATGGTAACCTTGTTGGCGCATATTTGCACTAACTTAATAAGCTACTGGATGTAATCTAAATTTCCCAAGTGTATTAAATTCAATAGCAGGCGCAGGTATTTTTAAAACATTGAAAATAGAATAAATTGTTCTAAGTGTTTTGTTTTTAGTTTCTATTTTGGTAAGATCAACATCCAACGATAATAAAAATCTTTTGTATCGTTTGATATCATTTCTTACAATGGTATTACCCAAATCATCTTCCCATTTATTTTCATATCCGCCTAACATTGTCCTTGCATTATAACCCACCGCAAGGTTCAGCCATTTTGGAAATTTTGCATCAGGAAGGAACGATTTCACGTTGAAACTAGCCCAGATGATTTGTCCGTTGTAATCTTTTAATAACCTTTCTACATCTCCTGATCCAAATAATTGATCAGCTCTATATTTAAGATTTCCATATTGATAAGGTGAATAGGAGAGTTTTAGAGAAATACGCTGTTCTTTCCATAGTAATTCTTGTCCAAGAAATAAACCTGCTCCAGCGGTATTGGCCAACACATCTGGAATACTGAATCCCCATTTATCAGAGTATCCATCTAAAATTTCAATTACACTTAAATAAGCCATACCGCTCACAGCTCCTACCCAAATGGCTTTTTCTCTTTTTAATCCAGCCCATTGCCATATATTACTAGTATGTCTGCTTATTTGGTAAGTGGACCAGAAATGTCCCATTTTATCCATTTGTTGCCATTCCTTCCAATCGTTGTATAAATGAAACTTTGCCTTTGGGTAATTGGCATACCATGTGTTATTTAAAGCATAAAATGTACCTCCCCATAATCCAACTTGTACACTTCCTAATACCCACTTTTTTGTCGTTTTATTTGCAGCAGAATCCTGTGCATGAAGTAGTTGGGGTTGGATACCCAAATACATGAATAGAAATAGGTATATTTTGATTAATTTGATCAAACCTTTGGAATTGATATTCAAGATAATGGCTTTTAGGCCATCGTTCATTAAGTTTGCAAAAATAACAAGTTAATGGAACAGCAAATACTCAATCGTGTACAAAAATGGTTGGATGGAAATTACGATGAGGCAACTAAGTCTGCAATCCGTGATATGCAAGCCAATCAACCTAATGAATTGGCAGACGCATTTTATAAAAATCTAGAATTTGGAACAGGTGGCTTGAGAGGAATAATGGGTGTTGGAACCAATCGTATCAATCAATATACTATTGGAATGGCTACTCAAGGTTTTGCCAATTATCTTTTAAAATGTTTTGCTGGTGAACAAGTAAGAATAGCAATAGCACATGATAGTAGAAACAATAGTCGTTTATTTGCAGAAATTACAGCTAACGTAATGGCTGCAAATGGTATACAAGTATTTTTATTTGAAGCACTTCGTCCTACACCTGAGCTTTCCTTCACCATTAGACACCTGAAGTGTCATGGTGGCGTAGTTTGCACTGCTTCCCATAATCCTAGAGAATACAATGGCTATAAAGCATATTTCAATGATGGTGGACAACTTGTTCCTCCACATGATAAAAATGTAATTACCGAGGTAGAAAAGATAGAATTGGTTGATGATGTAAAATGGAAGGGTGGTGAAGCCAATATCCACCTGCTAGGAGATGAAATGGATAAGGCTTATATCAACATGGTTAAAAGTCTTAGTGTTTATCCAGATGTTATTAATCGTCAACACGACCTAAAAATAGTGTATACACCAATACATGGTACTGGCTTTAAAATGGTGCCAGATGTTTTAAAAGCATATGGTTTTACCAACATTAATGTTGTTGATGAACAAATGACTCCAGATGGAAATTTTCCAACTGTAGTTTATCCAAACCCAGAAGAAAGCGAGGCGATGAGTCTGGGGCTAAAAAAAGCAGCGGCTATTGATGCTGATATTTTATTGGGTACAGATCCTGATGCAGATAGAGTAGGTATTGGTGTAAAGGATAACCATGGTAAATGGGTATTGTTAAATGGTAATCAGACCGCTGTACTAGCATTCAACTATTTAATTGAAGCCAGAAAAAAGAAAGGAATTGCCAGGGAAAATGACATGGTGGTAAAAACCATTGTAACAACTGATTTGATTGATCTAATTGCCTCTAAAAGTGGGGTAAAATGTTATAGTGTGTTGACTGGTTTTAAGTGGATAGCTGAATTGATTAAATCAAAAGAAGCACACGAAAATTACATTATTGGGGGTGAGGAGTCGTATGGCTTAATGATTGGTGATCAATTGAGAGATAAAGACGCAGTAAGCGCTGTGGCCTTGCTTTGTGAAATGGCTGCCTATGAAAAAGATGCTGGAAAAAGTCTCTTTACAAAACTATTAGACATTTATGTTGAATATGGACTTTTCAGGGAGCATTTGATTTCTATCACTAAAAAGGGTAGAGATGGACAAGAACAAATTGCTGCAATGATGGAGCAATACCGTTCAACTCCTCCAAAAGAACTTGCAGGAATACCTGTTGTAGGTTTATATGATTACGATAAACAAGAAGCCAAAGATTTGTCAAATGGACAGGTCTGTACAATTGATTTACCTAAAAGCAATGTGTTGCAATTCATATTGGCTGATGGGAGTAAAATTAGTGCTAGGCCATCTGGGACTGAACCTAAAATAAAATTCTATTTCAGTGTTCAGGGAAAACTCAATCATGTGAATGAATTTGATCAAGCTTATGCTGCACTAGGTAATAAAATAGAACAGATTACCATTGACTTAGGGCTAAAATAATGAGGAAATAAGGAAACTTGATGGCATGAGGACAACCGAAGACAGTTATTTGCATAAAGGACTTAGAAAAAAGCTAGTCGACCAAATTCGTGAAAAAGGGATTACGGACGAAGCTGTTTTAACAGCAATAATGAATGTTCCAAGACACTTTTTTCTGGATTCTGCCTTCGAAAAACAAGCATATGAAGATCGTGCTTTTCCAATTGGCGAAGACCAAACAATTTCACAACCTTATACGGTAGCTTACCAAACTCAGCTGTTGCAGGTAAAGCCATTTGAAAAAATACTTGAAGTAGGAACGGGAAGTGCCTATCAAGCCTCTGTTTTAGCTGAATTAAAAGCAAAAGTTTATTCAATTGAAAGACAGAAAAAGCTTTTTGATATTAATAAGAACTTTCAATTTTTGAAGCAATACCCAACCTTGCGTATGTTCTATGGTGATGGGTTTGAAGGATTACCAACCTATGCTCCTTTTGATAAAATCTTAATTACTGCAGCAGCTCCTTATGTCCCAGAAAAGTTATTAGATCAGCTTAAGCCAGGAGGCTGGATGGTATTGCCATTAGATGAAGGCGAAAACCAGCGCATGCATCGTATTACCAAACAGACAGATGGTACTTTAATTGAAGAAAAATTTGATGAATTTTCTTTTGTCCCAATGCTTATTGGAAAAAGAGGATAAAAAAAGCCGCTTTAAAAGCGGCTTTGTTAGATTATTGCTGCATTTGCATTCCTTCCTGCATTCCATCACTACCACTTCTGGTATTTTTTCTTTTGAAAATAGACGCATCTACTTTTCCAAAACGATAGCTAAAATTTAATCTCAATACCTGCCAATCTCGTCTTCTTGAATTGGTCTGTGTGAAGAATTGTGACTCAGAATAAGATCCAAAAACTTTTGTTTTGAAGACATCGTTCATACTGAGTGTCAATGATCCTTTTTTCTCTTTAAGAAAATCCTTTCTCAACGCAAATTCAATTCCATAGTTTGGTTCTATATATCCTTGAGCTGAAGTTTGCAC
>JBEASE010000045.1:0-14044 GCA_041162625.1 Bacteroidota bacterium
TACACCCTATAGTTTTTCTCACTAAAAACACAAAGACCTATCTTAAGCAATCACTTGAAAAAAATAGATACAGAATCAAACTATTTGAACCGGGAGATTATGAGGTAAAAATTTTGTTTGATAACAACAACAACGGCAAATGGGATACAGGTGATTACTGGAAAAAAATTCAACCAGAGAAAGTCGTGGCCAGGAAAAAGCCAATAAGCATAAGGGCTAACTGGGATAATGAAATATTAATCGATCTTAACCAGATCAACGAACAATGAAACTTGGTTACTGGATATAACTATCAACCGGCAAGCGGTTACGTATACTCTTAGCCAATGTCATTTCATCAGCATACTCCAGTTCACCACCAAAAGCAATACCCCTAGCAATGGTTGTAAACTTTAAATCTGGTTTATTCAACTTTTTTCTAATATAATATATAGTAGTATCTCCCTGAATAGTTGGACTCAGAGCAAAGACAACTTCGTTAATACCCTCATTCACTACTCTGTCTGCAAGTGGAGTAATTGTAAGTTGATCAGGACCTATACCATCTAAGGGCGATATAACACCACCTAATACATGATAAACGCCATTGTATTGCTCAGTAGATTCTATGGCAATTACATCCCTTATGCTTTCTACAACACAAACCATGTCGCGTTTCCTCAATGTATTCTTACAAATTGAACATTGATCTTGATCAGATATATTGTAGCAGGTAGAACAAAATTTAATTTCTTCTCTCATTCTGGCTACAGTTTCACTGAAATGAGCCACTTCAGAAGGCTCTTGTTTGAGCAAATGCAAGACCAATCTCAATGCTGTTTTTTTCCCAATGCCTGGCAACTTGGTGAATGCTGCAACCGCTGATTCCAATAGATGAGAAGAAAGATTCATGTTACTGCAAATATATCAAAAACATAGTGTCTTTGCGCGCTGTAAGCCTTGCCTGGACAATCTTTTATACTATCTTTGCAACTCTTAAGCATAACATGAAAGACATTGCAACTTTACTCAAGGAAAGAATACTGGTCATTGATGGTGCCATGGGTACCATGATCCAGCGACACAAACTACAAGAAGCCGACTATAGAGGTGAAAGATTTGCAGATTGGAAAAGTGATTTGAAAGGAAATAACGACCTGCTCTGTATCACCCAGCCACACATTATCCAGGAAATACATCTGCAATACCTCGAGGCAGGAGCAGATATTATTGAGACCAATACTTTCAATGCACAAGCAGTCTCTTTGGCCGATTACAACATGAGTGAACTGGCATTTGAAATGAACATCGCTGCTGCAAAATGTGCAAGAGCTGCTGTTGACCAGTTTAAGCAAAAACATCCAGAACGCGTAAACGAAGGTGGTCCGTTTGTAGCAGGTGCAATTGGCCCTATGAATAAAACGCTATCGCTTTCTCCTGATGTAAACAACCCTGGATTAAGAGGCATAAGTTTTGACGAAGTAGCTGAAGCATACTACGAGCAAGTGAAAGCGCTTGTAGATGGAGGAGTAGATTTATTACTCGTTGAAACTATTTTCGACACACTCAATGCGAAAGCGGCAATTTATGCCATCAAGAAATATTTCAGAGACCATGGTAAACCTGAATTGCCATTGATGATCAGTGGTACCATCACCGACGCTTCTGGCAGAACCCTAAGTGGTCAGACCCTAGAAGCTTTCTACACCAGCATTGAACACGCCAAACCTTTGAGTATTGGACTCAATTGCGCTTTAGGTGCGAATCAAATGAGAGCACACATTGAAGAACTTTCCCAGATAGCAAGCTGTTATACATCTGCCTATCCTAATGCAGGCTTACCAAATGCTTTAGGAGAATATGATGAAGAGCCACACCAAACAGCACATTTCATTGAAGAGTGGGCTAAGAATGGATTTGTGAATATTGTAGGAGGATGCTGCGGAACTACACCTGATCATATTGAGCATATAGCTAATAATGTTAAAAGGCTTCAGCCCCGATTGCTTCCTGTTGTTGAAACAAGTTTAGAAAACCACGAGCAATAGAACATGAGTAACACCAGATACCATATTAAACCATTCATGAGATTAGCAGGCTTAGAACCCTTGGTAATAAGACCTGAAACAAATTTTGTGAACGTTGGAGAAAGAACCAACGTAACGGGTTCCAAAAAGTTTGCACGGCTGATCAAAGAAGAAAAATACGAAGAAGCGTTGTCAGTCGCCCGCCAACAAGTTGAAAATGGTGCTCAAATATTAGATGTGAATATGGACGATGCTTTACTTGATGGTGAAGCTGAAATGGTGAAGTTTCTGAATCTTTTGCAAAGTGAACCAGACATTGCCAAGATTCCAATCATGATCGACTCATCAAAATTTTCGATCATTGAAGCAGGATTAAAATGCGTTCAAGGTAAATGTATCGTCAACTCAATATCATTAAAAGAAGGAGAAGAGAAATTCATTGAACAAGCCATCATTTGCAGAAGCTTTGGTGCAGCAGTTATTGTAATGGCATTTGATGAACAAGGTCAGGCTGATACTTATGAGAGAAAAGTAAATATTGGTACTCGCGCTTTTGAGATACTGACCAAGCAAGTTGGTTTTCCTCCACAAGATATCATATTCGATCTTAATATTTTTGCTGTTGCAACTGGTCTAGAAGAGCATAACAACTATGGTGTTGATTTCATTGAAGCTACTAGAACACTCAAGCAAAAATTTCCTTTGGTAAAAGTGTCTGGTGGTGTAAGTAATCTCTCTTTTTCTTTCAGAGGAAATGAACATGTAAGAGAAGCCATGCACAGCGTATTCCTTTACCATGCCATCAAGGCTGGAATGGATATGGGTATTGTAAATGCTGGTCAGCTAGTTGTTTATGATGAAATAGAACCTGTTCTCAGGGATTTATGTGAAGATGTAATCCTAAACAGGAACAATGAAAATAACGAGGCGACTGAAAAGTTGATTGCTTTTGCGGATACAGTAAGGGATAAGGGACAAGGAACGAGAGAGCGATCTGAAGAGTGGAGAAAAGGAAGCGTTGAAGAACGCCTCAAACATGCTTTGATTAATGGTATTACAGAATACATTGATGGAGATACAGAAGAAGCAAGACAAAAATACCCCAAACCATTAGATGTCATTGAAGGTCCGCTTATGGATGGCATGAATGTAGTTGGTGATTTGTTTGGCTTGGGTAAAATGTTTTTACCACAGGTAGTGAAGAGCGCACGTGTCATGAAAAAAAGTGTGGCAGTACTCACTCCTTACATTGAAGCAGAAAAACAAAATGCATCATCAGCTGGTAAAATTTTATTAGCTACTGTTAAAGGCGATGTGCATGATATTGGAAAAAATATTGTTGGCGTTGTATTGGGTTGTAACGGATATGAGATCATCGATCTAGGCGTAATGGTTTCAGCTGATAAAATTCTGAATGAAGCAGAGAAGCACCAAGCAGATATCATTGGATTAAGTGGTTTGATTACTCCTTCATTAGACGAAATGGTGCATGTTGCATCTGAAATGAAAAGAAGAGGTATGAAACAGCCATTGTTGATTGGAGGTGCTACAACATCAAGGATGCATACTGCATTGAAAATTGCTGAGCAATACGACAATGGCGTGATACATGTATTGGATGCATCAAGAAGTGTTTCAGTAGCAGGTTCTTTGTTGAATAAAAATAAAGTAGAACTGCTTGATAACATCAAAACTGAATACGCTAAACTCCGTGAAGAGTTTAACAATAAAAAGAATAGCAAGGAATTACTAACATACGAACAATCGGTTGACAATAAATGTAAACTTGATTGGTCGAATACAGTATTTAAAGCACCCAGCTTTACAGGATACAAAGCAATTGAACAGCTAGATGTTGCTACGCTAATTAACTACATCGACTGGACACCTTTCTTTATTGCCTGGGAAATGCACGGAAAGTTTCCAGCTATTCTTAAAGATGAGATAATTGGACAAGAAGCGAGTAAGTTGTATGAAGATGCTACCCGCATGTTAGAAAAGATGGTTCAGGAAAAATGGCTAACTCCTAAAGCAGTAATTGGATTTTGGCCAGCTAATAGTGACAACCTTGATACTGTTCATGTAATTGATGAACAACAAGGAAATGAAATAAAGCTTCAATTCTTACGTCAGCAGATGAAGAAAGCTGCTGGTCAGCCCAACCTATCATTGGCTGACTTCATTGCGCCAAGTGAATGTAAGCAACAAGACCATATCGGAGCATTTGCTGTTACTATACAAGGAATTGAACCACATATCAAACGCTTTGAAAAAGAACATGACGACTATAGCAAGATCATGCTTCAGGCCTTAGCAGATCGTTTAGCAGAAGCACTTGCAGAATATTTACATAAAGAAGTAAGGACGAAGTATTGGGGCTATGCAAATGATGAGTCTTTATCCAATGAAGATTTGATCAAGGAAAAATATATGGGTATCAGACCTGCTCCAGGCTATCCTGCTTGTCCGGATCACACGGAGAAATACAAGCTCTTCAACTTGCTGAATGCAACTGCAGTTACCGGCATTGAACTAACAGAATCATTGGCCATGTATCCGGCATCCTCAGTATGCGGATGGTATTTCGCACATCCGGAAGCTAAATATTTTGGTGTCGGAAAAATTACCCAAGACCAATTGGCAAATTATGCCGAACGGAAGGATATGGAAAAGCAAGAAGCTGAGAAATGGTTAAGACCGATCTTAGATTAATACTTATGCGAATCATTTCATACAATGTAAATGGAATCCGTGCTGCCATAAAAAAAGGGTTTATCGAATGGCTTAAAACCGATCCGGCAGATATAATTTGTATTCAAGAAACGAAGGCCACCAAAGAAGATGTTGATGTTACTGAAATCAATGCATTAGGTTACCACGATTATTGGTTCAGTTCAAGTATAAAAAAGGGATACAGTGGTGTGGCAGTATTAACCAAACAGGTACCGGACAAAATAGTATATGGTAACGGTCATGCACAAAGTGATGATGAAGGGAGGGTAATACAGCTGCATTTTGGTAAGCTATTACTCATTAATGCCTATTTCCCTTCTGGCACCTCTGGAGAGGAAAGACAAACCTTTAAAATGGAATGGCTCAATGAATTGTTGCCCTATCTGAACAAAATCAAAAAGAAACACGAAGGGATTATACTCTGTGGCGATTATAACATTGCACACAAAGAAATAGATATTCATGATCCCAAAGGGAACAAGAATACAACTGGATTCTTACCTGAAGAAAGAGCATGGATGGATGAATTTTTTGCTTCAGGTTGGACTGATAGTTTTAGAGCAATACATTCAGAACCACATCGTTATTCATGGTGGAGCCAACGTTTCCCAAGTGTTCGCCTTAATAATAAAGGGTGGCGTATTGATTACATCAATGTAACTGATAATCTAAAAAGTAAGATAGTAGATGCTGAAATTTATCCTGATGTAAAACACAGCGATCATTGTCCCGTTTATGTAAAACTCTCCAGCAAATGATAATTTATAACGTTACAACAATGGTTTCACATGCTGTTCATGACCAATGGCTTCTTTGGATGAAAGAAGAACATTTACCTGAAATAATGGCCACTGGCTTGTTTGAGCGAAATCAATTCATGCGTTTATTGGATATAGAAGAAGAACAAGGCATTACATATGCAGTCCAATTTTTTGCATCCACAAAAGAAAATTATGACACTTATATCAGCAATCATGCACCAGCACTACGTTTGAAAGGAACTGAAAAATGGGGAGATCAGGTAGTCGGATTTAGAACGTTAATGAAGATTGTGCACTAAGTGTGGAAAAATAAAGAGACTTTATAGGCTAAAATGCAGAGCTGGTCTGCCTTTTAGAAGAAAAATACCAAGAAAAAAATTTTTGTTTATTAAAAAAGCGGCTAAATTTGTTTCATACAAACCAATTAAATTTTCTTTTATGAACAAAGCTGAATTGATCGCGAAACTCGCTGATGATGCGGGAATCACTAAGACACAAGCAAACGCTGCACTTGATTCTTTCATTAGTGCAATTACCAAAACTTTGAAAGGTGGTGGTAAAGTTACTCTTGTTGGTTTCGGTACTTTCTCTGTAACCAAGAGAGCTGCTCGTAATGGTCGTAACCCACAAACTGGCGCAGTGATCAAAATCAAAGCGAAGAAGGTTGCACGCTTCAAGGCTGGTAAAGAGCTTTCTGCGAAGATCTAATTGCATCAAAAAAATTAAAAAAGCAAGACGCTTGCGTGTCTTGCTTTTTTTTTCGATTAACTTTACAAAAAATATATATAATGGGAAGAGGAGACAAAAAAACCAAGAAAGGAAAGATTTTCAAAGGATCATTTGGAAAATCAAGACCAGCTAAGACAACAAAAAAAGCTGCTCCAGCAAAGAAAGCTTAAGCATGCATAAGTAATTAGCGAATAGTAGGCGTACTATTCCTAATTACTACTGGTAGTTAGAATGTAAGTATTATCAGGGTGCAAGTCGGCTTATCTGCCATTTTTCATCTACTAGTTCGTATAATATTCTATCGTGTAATCTACTGCTTCTGCCCTGCCAAAATTCAATTCTGGTAGGACTTACACGGTATCCTCCCCAATGTGGTGGTCTAGGTATTAACTGCTCACTGAATTGAGCTGTAACTTTTTCTAATTCCTTTTCAAGTATTTCCCTATCAGCAATTTTTTGACTCTGTGGTGAAGCCCAGGCACCAAGTCGGCTACCAATTGGCCTGCTGTCAAAATAGGCATCGCTCTCCTCTGCAGCAATTTGTAAAGCAGATCCTTCTATTCGAACTTGACGCTCTAGCTCTTTCCAGAAAAACAATAAAGAAACATGTTCGTTGTGAGCTATTTGCTTCCCTTTATCGCTTGTATAATTGGTAAAAAATACAAAACCTTTTTCATTATACCCTTTAAGTAAAACAATCCTAGACGAAGGTCTGCCTTCAGGTGAGACAGTTGACAAGGCCATTGCATTTACTTCAACTATGGCTGACTGAACAGCCTCTTCCCACCAAATAGAGAATTGATCAAACGGATTTCTTGCAACCTCTGATTCAGTAAGCGTTTTGAGTTGGTAGTCTTTACGAATGTCTGCAATTGACATAGTCTTGAATAACCTGTTATTGTACTAGAGTTCCTACTTTTTCACCACAAACCAAACGCTTGAGGTTTCCTTCTTCATTCATGTCAAAGACGATGATTGGAAGTTTATTTTCCATGCACAGTGTAAAGGCTGTCATGTCCATAATTTTCAAATTCTTGTCGATACACTCTTTGAATGAAATATTATCGTACTTCACTGCATTTGGATCTTTTTCTGGATCAGCAGTATATATTCCATTTACTCTTGTCCCTTTTAAAATAACATCAGCCTCAATTTCAATTGCACGTAAAGAACCTGCTGTATCTGTTGTGAAATAAGGGTTTCCAGTACCTGCACCAAAAATAACCACACGGTGTTTCTCAAGATGCCTGATGGCTCTTCTTCTGATATATGGTTCTGCTACTTGCTCCATTTTAATGGCACTGAGTAGTCGCGTATACATACCCTGTTTCTCTAGCATTGCCTGAATAGCCATTCCATTGATAACTGTAGCCAACATACCCATATAGTCACCATGTGCTCTTTCAATTCCCGTTTCAGATTCATTCATTCCTCTGTAAATGTTACCACCGCCAATTACAATGGCTACTTCTACACCAAGATCAACTATACTTTTGATTTCCCTTGCATAACGATTGACCATGGCTGGATCAATTCCAAAACTGTTCTCTCCCATGAGAGATTCTCCAGATAATTTAAGGAGGATTCTTTTGTATACAGGTTGCATAGCGCGAATATACAAAAAGGACCTTCATGAAGAAGGCCCTTTTCTATTTATTGGGAAACCAATTTAAAATTATCCTAAAGCGACGCGCTTGAAAGAAACTACTTTAAGGTCGCTATCCTTAGATTTGATGTAATCGCCTACTGTCATGCCGCCATCTTTAACAAATGCTTGGGCAGTGAGCGTGCTTTCCTTAAAGAAAGCATTCATTTTACCTTCAGCTATTTTAGCAAGCATTTCTTCAGGCTTACCTGCCATCTTTGGATCTGCTTTAATTACATCCATTACGATTGCCTTTTCTCTGTCGATTACTTCTTTTGATACAGAAGATGCATCAACAGCAACTGGGTTCATCGCAGCAATTTGCATTGCAATATCCTTACCTACTTCAGCATTTGGCTTATTGAATCCTACCAATACACCCATTCTGTTTGCACCATGGATATAAGATGATACGAAGTCAGCATCAATACGCTCAAATTTAGAAACACCGATTTTTTCACCAATACTTGCCAACTTATCGTTTACAAGATCAGCAATCTTAACACCGTTGATTTCTACGCCATTCAATTCATCTACAGATTTTACATTATTTGCAATAGCGGCATCAATGATGCTTTCAGCAAAAGAAATGAAATCTGCGTTTTTACTTACGAAGTCAGTTTCGCAGCTTATACAAAGTGTAATTCCAGTCTTGTTGTCTGCTGTAGTTTTAGCAAAGATTACACCTTCCTTAGCATCACGATCGCCACGCAATGCAGCAACTTTCTGACCTTTCTTTCTCAACCAATCGATAGCTGCTTCAAAATCACCATTGGTTTCAGTAAGTGCCTTGCGACAATCCATCATACCGGCACCTGTCATTTGACGCAGCTTATTGATTTCAGCTGCTGTGATATTTACTGTTGACATATTTAATCTCCGGCCTTGTAATCATTACTGACACAAAGCACTATGTTTATTATTTAGATAAAAAATGATCGCAATTACTTCTTCTGAGCTGGCTTTCTACCACCGGTACCTGCAGAAGGAATCCTACGCTTTGGCGCACCTTTTCCTTTCTTACCACCTTCAGCATCAGCTTCATCATCTACAGAAAACTTAACTGTGTTATCAGCTGCATCTTCTGCTTCATCTTCTTCAGACTTTTCAGCCTGACGTTCAGCTAAACCTTCTGCAATTGCAGCAGTGATATAGTTGGTGATGATAGCGATTGACTTAGTAGCATCGTCGTTTGCTGGTACAGGGAAGTCAACTTTGTTTGGATCACAATTGGTATCAACCATACCAAAAGTTGTGATACCCAAACGCTTTGCTTCAGACATTGCAATGTGCTCATGACCAATATCGATGATGAACAAAGCAGCAGGAATACGTCCTAATTGTGCGATACCGCCTAATACTTTCTCCATCTTATCTTTATCACGAGACAATTGCAATCTCTCTTTCTTAGTAATATTATCGAAACTGCCGTCATTCAACATCTTTTCGATGCTCTGCATCTTCTTAACAGACTTACGAACTGTATTGAAATTGGTAAGCATACCACCTAACCAACGCTCAGTTACATAAGGCATGTTTACTTTCTTTGCGCATTCAGTCACGATTTCTTTGGCTTGCTTCTTTGTTCCAACGAACATGATCTTCTTACCACTTTTCGCGATGTTCTTAAGTGCTAGTGCTGTTTCCTGCAAGCATTCTACAGTCTTGTTCAAGTCGATGATATGAATGCCTTTTTTCTCAGCATAGATATAAGGCAACATTTTTGGATTCCACTTTTTACGGAGGTGACCAAAGTGAACACCGGCTTCAAGAAGTTGCTGCTGCAGTGTAGTATTATTTTCCATTGTATAAAGTATGTTTTTATTCTTGATTGGGAATTGCTGTTAACGCTTGCTGAACTGATAGCTTCTTCTTGCTTTCTTCTTACCGAATTTCTTCCTTTCAACACCTCTTGGATCTCTGGTAAGCAAACCTGCTGCTTTCAAAGCTGGTTTGAATTCAGGATTAAGGTTAATTAAGGCACGTGCAATACCCAATTTAGATGCTTCAGCTTGGCCTTTTTTACCACCGCCAGCAGCATTGATTTTGATATCGTATTTACCTACACCATCAACAGTGATGATGGGAAGTTCCACTTGGTTCTGCAAGTATACCTGTGGGAAATATACTTTATAATCATGGTCGTTAACTACGATGTTACCATCCCCTTTGCTGAGGAATACCCTGGTAACCGCTTCTTTTCTGCGACCAAGTCCGTTTTTTTGTTTTTCCATTATTGTTAAATTGAAATGGTTTGTGAATTAGAATTTGAAAGGTGTTGGTTGCTGTGCAGCATGCGGATGCTCAGCACCAGCGTACACAAACAATTTCTTGTACATTTTGCGACCAAGTCTGTTCTTAGGCAACATACCTTTAACCGCCCTTTCTACAATTTGCTCAGGACGACGCTTGATCAAATCCTTTGCAATTTCAATTTTTTGTCCGCCAGGATAGCCAGTCACGTGCTGGTATTCCTTGTCGTTGAACTTGTTACCAGTGAAAATAACTTTCTCAGCATTGATCACGATAACGAAGTCTCCGCAATCAACATGGGGCGAATAATACGCTTTGTTTTTTCCGCGCAATACTGAAGCAATTTTGCTACAGATTCGTCCCACAGTTTGATTGGTTCCGTCAACAACGTGCCATTTACGTTGCACGGAAGCTGCATTTGCATGCTTTGTGGTGAAATGTAATTTACTCATGTGTTGTTTTTTTTGGAGCCCATGCTCCTGTTATAAAATAAGCCTTCGCCATCCCGAAGACTACCCATGCTTGTTTATGGGAGCGCAAAGTTAGTGAAGCTGAGCGCCAAAAACGAAGAAAAAGACCTCTTTTTTGAAAGAGGCCTTCATAATTGATTGATTATCAATAAAAAATTTGCAGTAAATTTTAAGCCACTTAAAAAACAGGGTAAGAAATTCGGGTTTTGACCACTTGGGAATCGGTAAACCCATAGCCAGGCGACATGAACTTGATAAAGGGGATGGCCATGCTCACCAAGGTATTATAGCGTTTATAGTCCTCTAGGACCGTAAACAGCTCCTTGCTTTTACCGTACGGACCTTCATAGTCGAGTATCAACAATTTCTTGCCATAGGGCATCATTTTGTACTGAATCTTCTCTTCTGGTCCGGTTGGCGTATAATTATTAACCCCCACAGAGGCAAATAGCGCTACCTCCTCATTATTTAGCCTCTGGGTATAAAAAATCCTCACCCCATTATACTCTGCATTTCTCTTTTCAGCATAGGCTATCAACTCATCAAAAATTTTCTTGGTTTCAGCAGCCTCATTGGCTTTTGCAACAACCTTGTTTTGGAAAAGAAATGAACTGTCGGTTACAGTTGTGGTTAAAATATTATACCCATAAACATAAGTTGTTGTCTTCAACATTTCACCCAACTTGGTGAGTGATGTTGCTACAGTCGCTTCAAGATCATCGCCTGAAATAGGTAATCTTGATTGTTCGTAGCGATAAACGATTTTGGTGAGCTTGGAGTCGGTTGTATCCGGACTAACCACGATATGCACAGGAGTTGTTTTACCAGCTTTCGTATTCACAAAAATGAATTCAAAAGGATTGGCCTTTTCCACCGCTAATGTATACCCTTGCTCTTTTTTAGGCGTATACCAATTATCGATTTTCTCCATCATTTCAAATTCCATCATTACACGTTCAATTGGTAAAGACACCTTGACTACCAATTCTTTTTGTGCTGGCACAACAGCATAAATTATGGCCAGCAAAAGGACTAATCCAATAACTAAAAATTTCATCTTGCTTGTCATGTTCACTATTTTTTATTGTTGGAAGTAATGATTGTTGATATATCGTTGTTCTTGATTACCCAAATTTTTCCATTCTCATCCACCAGCTTTCTCACCTGCCCTTTTATAGCAATTCCTGGTATCATTTGGTATACAAATTTACTACCTCCATTGTTAACAAGTATCGACCCAAAATCTGCATCACTTCTTCCCAATTGTACATTGTTTTCGTAATAATTACCCGCCATCAGCAGGTCAACAAATCCGTCTTGGTTAATGTCTCTTACAACTGCAGAACGCAAAGGCGACAATTGTGCTTGCCAAGGAAGTGGAACAGCAGTAAACTTTTCTCCCCCGTTGTTGATGAACAACATACTTCTTGTTTCAGTGGTTGTCCATTTTCTTGCAGCCACTAATTTTTCTTTGGTAAAAATATCCTCCAAAGAGGCCTTGGCAAAATCTTCTGCATACAAAAACTTCTTCTTCAACTGTGGCATCTGTCGTTCTAAATCTGATTTTACCGCAAAGCAAATTTCCTTCCCTCCAACAAAATAAGTAACAACTTGCTCTTGCACACCATTGTTATCAAAGTCGTTAAAGTACATACTAACAGGCTGTTTGCTGCTGGCCTTTAAACGACTGTTTTCTCCAAGATTACCTGCTACCAAATCCATGTCCCCGTCATTGTCAACATCAAATGGCAGAATAAAATTCCAGAAACCATTTTCTGTAACCTCAATCGACTTGAATGTATTTCCTGCTTTATATAAAACAGTAATTGCTCCCCACTCCTTTGCTAGCACCAAATCTTTTTGTTTATCACCATTCATGTCTTCCCAAATAGCATTTGTTACCATCCCCGCATCAGACAAAGAAGGCGCATATTGCTGTGTAACATCTTTGAATTTACCAGCACCATCATTGAGGAGTAATTTTGAGGGGACCGACTTCCCATAGGCAAAAGGCATTGCACGGCCCCCAACAAACAAATCCAATTTGCCATCACCATTAAAATCATTTGAACGGATGCAAGAAATGGTGAAATCAACAACTGGGATAGCATCTTGCTTTCTACTAAACCCTTGCCCCTGATTGTTGATGTATACTCTGGGTGTTAAATAAGGCGTCTCTCCATAATATTCATTACCCGCTGAAGCTACAATTAAATCTTTCCAACCATCGTTGTTTACATCTTCCAATAAAGCATCAACATCTTCATAGGTACTGTCGTTATCAAGATCTGGAAATGAGAAGGCCGACCAGCTATTGGTTTGACGCATCAAGAGTTTACTCTTTTTACCTTTTGAAGAACCAAAAAAGATATCATTAAGTCCATCATTATTTATATCACCCATTGCAAAAGCGGGACCTTCGGTCGATAGCATATGAGGCAAAAGTGGCTCACGATCAAATTCATTAAACCTGTTTTCTTCATGTGCTAATACAGCAACAGCTTCCTGGCTCCATGCAGCATTGTTAGTCGATTTGTTAAGCTCATAATCATACTGTGGTAAACCTGCTTGGTAGGCTATCTTCATTTGTGGTTGGATAGCACCAGACTTGATCACCTGAAAACTTCTATCAGGCCATATTAGATGAATAGAATCAATTGTGTTGTTGCCAATACCTAAATGGAGTGGTACTTCCATACACGATTGAAATCCTCTAACAGGATATTTTTCATAAACACTGATACCTGCCTTGCTATACAGGATAGCTTTTGTACCTATTGCATTGATATTATAACCACTACCCTTAAGTTGTATTTGTATGGACTGATGCAAACTGTCTACACTATTGTTCTTGTAAACTAGTGGAGCAGCATCAATATTATTTACAATGATGTCAAGGTCGCCATCATTATCAAAATCAGCATAAGCAGCTCCATTAGAAAAAGTCTCTTGATCATTTTGAATTGCATCAGCTACATCCTGAAATTTCAAATCCTCCTTGTTTAAAAAGAATTTATTCTTGAGTTTTATCTGAGGAAATTTTTCAATGATTTGCATTTCTTTTTCGGTCATCTCACCAGAACGAATTTTATCATCATTAGAAATAAAATTCACATAGTCGATATCGTTCAATCTTCTGGGTATACCATTAGATACAAAAAGATCTTTCTTCCCATCATTATCAAAATCCATCCACAGTGGCGCCCAAGACCAGTCGGTTGCATGAACACCAGCATAAACACCTACCTCACTGAATTGTCCATTACCACGGTTGTATTGTAAATTGTTTCTGGCATATTGGTAGTTATAGCCATAACGCAATTTCATGTTGAACAAATTGTATTCATCTTCACCCAAAGATCGCTTCAAGATATAGGGATCTTCGGGAAGCATATCCATGGAAACAATTTCAGGTAACCCATCATTGTTTATATCTGCTGCATCAAC
>JBEASE010000046.1:0-13751 GCA_041162625.1 Bacteroidota bacterium
GTTTCAATAGCATCGAAAGCCATGGTTCCAACAACAAGCAGTGACATATAGTTTGGTTTTGTGCCGCGAAGATAAATAGAATAGTTACACAATATCAATTTGTAACAAAGCGTCTTCTAAAGGCTGATGGCGTTTCACCTGCAAGCTTTTTAAAAACGCGATTGAAATAGGATAAGCTTTCAAACCCACTATTGTAACAAGCTTCAGTTATCGACTTCCCCAAACGGAGGATCCGCTTGGATTGATTAACCCTGTAGAGATTAAGAAATTCAATAAAGCTTAACCTAGTCATCTTTCTGAAATACCTACAAAAAGCTTCTTTACCAAGATTGGCAGTGGCGGCTGCTTCTTCAATGGTTATGATTTTTCTCAACCGTTCCTGCTCTTTTTTGTGCACCCTGTTCTGGTAAGGCAATTCATGTAACAATTGTTTATCACTTGTTGTAGCAAGCAAATGAAAAATATGTAGCACCTCCAAAAATTGTGTAAAGCCTGATAGTCGGTTTAGTTTCTTTAACCGTGGTCCCACTTCCTCTTTAACCTGATCTCCATACACTATTCCGTGAGCCGCATCTTGGAAAAGCTTTGTTATCTCTTGCAATTCCGGCGTTCGCTCCAACATGTCTGTCAAAAAATCTTCCTGCAGATGAAGTACAGTTTTTTCATAATCAGTCTTTATACCATAGTCAAAGTTCAAATGTGGAATATAGGGACCAATTAATACAAGATCACTTTTATAAAAAGGCGATAAATGGTCACCAACATGTCGCGTACCATCTGCACCATCAAGGAATACCAATTCAATTTCAGGATGAAAATGCCAAAAAAAGAAATCATGCAAGCGTGGATTCACCATCAAATGAAAAGAGCTGTTTTCATCTGGGGTAATTTTTTCTAAGGCTTGAACATAATGTCCTTTATTGACCGATGGCATGCTTTAATTTACAAAAAAAATCAATATTGTACAAATAATTGTCAATTTACGCAGTATTTCCAATGTGAAGCAGGTCTACCTTCACATCAGCTTAATCATTAACAATAAAAAAAAATAAGAATATGCAACCTACCATGCAACCCACGATGCAACCTACCATGGCGAATCAAAATCACAAAGACATTCCTGGAAATCCATCAACTGCCACCAGCAGTAAACTTAAACTTAACGACCGCTCTAATGGTCAGCCACTAAGGGTATTAAGTGAAGAGGACTGGCAATTTTGGATCCACAATGGATATGTAGTCATCAAACAAGCTGTACCAAGAGAGCAGGCCTTAAAGACTGCTGCTTTTCTTTGGGAGTTCGAAGAAAAAGATCCAAACAATAAAGAAAGCTGGTATGCCCCTCCACGCGCTGAGATGAAGATGAAAGAATTGACGAATAGTGGTATGGTGGAAGTATACAACCATCAGTTGTTATGGGACAATCGACAAATGCCAAGAGTACATGATGCATTTGCAGATGTTTGGGGAACAGAAAAATTATGGGTGACCATCGACAGAGCCAATTTGAATTTCCCAATGCGTGAAGGCTTTGAATTCAAAGGGTTCATTCACTGGGATTATGATCCAGAAACCAAACCACAAAATGTGCAGGGTGTATTGGCACTAGCTGATCAGACAGATGAAAACATGGGTGGCTTTCAGTGTATTCCGGAATTGATGCGCACTTACGACACTTGGAAACTTACACAACCCGAAGATAGAAATCATTTCCAACCGGATACAAAAGGTTTTGAAGACAAGTTCGTTAAAGTAAAATTAGAAGCTGGTGATTTGCTCATTTTTAATAGCTTATTACCACATGGTATCAGACCTAATATGTCAGGCGACAAAGTGCGTATTGCTCAATATATTTCCATGATGCCTGTTCAAGAAAATGATGAAGCACAACGTCAATGGCGCATCAACTCATGGAGAGATCGCATAGCACCTGAAGGATATGCATTCCCTGGAGATCCTAGAAATTGGGAGAAGACAAAATACGAGACTGCTAAATTGACTCCACTTGGTGAAAAATTATTAGGATTAACCTCATGGTAATCAAAGAAAGTAATCAATTGTATACCCAGCTTAGCAATGGCAAATCCATGCCATTGCTAGGTTTAGGTACCTACAATATGTTTGGAGAGGTGGTGACAAGTGCTGTTCATGTAGCATTAGAGACTGGCTATCGTTTGATTGATGGCGCTCAGATGTATCAAAACGAAAAAGAGGTAGGTGAAGGAATTAGAAGAAGTGGCATTCCTAGAGATGAAATTTTTATCACCACTAAAATCGATAATTGCAATCAGGGGTATGATGCAACAATTCGTTCCTATGAGCAAAGTTTAAAAGATCTTGGTATTGAAAAAGTAGATCTTCTTTTGATTCATTGGCCCATCAAAGGCAAAAGAGAAGCAACCTGGAAAGCATTGGGAAAATTATATGCTGATCAAAGAGTCGGCGCCATTGGGACAGGCAACTATCTCTTACCATTTCTTCATGAACTGAAAACATACAGCAGTTATACTCCAACAGTCAACCAAATTGAATTCAGCCCTTTTTTAAACCTCACTCCCGAGTTGGAATATTGTAGGGAAAATAAAATCTGCCTGCAATGTTATACTCCATTGATGCGCGGACAAAAGCATGATGACCCAAGGATAGTTTATGTTGCCAATAAATATGGTAAGACCCCAGCACAAATCATTCTTCGTTGGGCAGTACAACAAGGAATATCTACCATACCTAAATCAGAAAACTCTATTAGAATCAAAGAGAACTTTGATATCTTCAACTTTGAACTCTGTGAAATGGATCTAGACATACTGAACAACCTCAATGAGGATTTCAGAATTGTTGACAATCCAATCGACATGCTTTAATGAACAATCAGCTTATTTAAACAGCACAACATGAAAAAAATATTTACACTACTTTTTATTTTCAGTATTCATTTTGCTTTTGCTCAAAATAAATCACAAGAGGGGCCATTACAGCATGTTGTGATTTTTAAATTCAAGGAGACCAGTTCAAAATCTTCTGTTGACTCAGTTGTTCGTGCATTTGTAGGCTTAAAGGATAAAATTTCTGTAATCAAGAAATTTGAATGGGGATTGAATGATAGTCCCGAAAACTGGCATCAGGGATTCACGCATTGCTTCATACTAACTTTTGACAACAAATACGATAGAGATGTGATTTACCAAAAGCACCAAGCACATCTTGATTTTCAGAAAATTCTTGGTCCGCATATGGACAAAGTTTTCGTAGTGGATTATAAAGCTGAACGCTAAATCGAAATCTGACTTAAAGACTGACTAGTCTTTGCATAACTAAAACGCTGCAAAGGGGTAGTTGAATAATAGGCATCTAAACCAGCACTAACAATTGACCCTTCTTTAGACAATTCAATAAAGCCATCACTGGCTACTGCCTGTTCATTAACATATGCATGTTCTAATGCCCCAACCACCAAGTAGGTGCCATTGTTCAAAGGAATGATTTCAGATAATGAAAGTGCCATTTGTACATGACTTTCTGCAACATATGGAACATCAAAGCCATCTTTATACTCCGCTGTTAATCCAACTGCATCAAATTCACTAACAACCTCGGCATATTTTGCACTTGTCTGGTGTGCTTTTTCTGCAAAAGCTGACTGAATATGATTGATGGTATAAAATCCAGTTTCCTCAATGTTTCTGATAGTATGAGGGGCTGCTTCTCTTGGCCTATTGATAAAGCCAATTAGGGCGGGATCTGCTCCTAAATGGACAATATTACTGAAGATTGCAAGATTGTTTTGACCAAATTTGTTGGTTGTAGCAATAAGGCTTACGGGCTTGAAACCACTTAAAGAATTCACAAAATTTGCCCTGTAAATCCTTGACCAGCCCTGAATTTCTGCGATAGTGTAATGTTTCACAATTCGTTTAACATCATAGCCACTAAAAAGTTGCAATTTGCAGGCAATAATCCACCCTTTAAATGCGTTTCATGTATGCGTGAAAGCAAATCCTATCCGATGAAGACATTTGTTGCAGGTTTGATCCTGCTTGTTTGTGTAGTGGGAGTTTTTTCCTTTAATGGCCATTCAGGCTCCACATCGAGTGCTAAATTAAATTATAGCAATTCGAAAACAAATTCAACAGTTTTCAACAACGGATTTATAGTCGGCTTGCACGAAAAATTAAGTCGCGCTGGAGCAAGTATTTCTGAAGAAATTCTCTCTCTTGCATTAATTGGATTCAACAAGTTGAATGCACAGCAAAGACTTAGCCAGGATAGCATCCTAACCATCATCGACTATACCAGATCTTCGAAAGAGAAACGCTTGTTCGTAATTGATTTAAAATCAAAAAAACTGCTGTTCAATAGTATAGTTGCACACGGAAGAAATACTGGTGAAGAATTCGCCAAAACATTTTCTAATCAACTTAATTCACACCAAAGCAGTATTGGTTTTTATATAACGGAAAAGCCATATCAAGGAAGTAATGGATATTCATTAGCGTTAGATGGAGTTGAAGATGGATTTAATGATAAAGCAAAGCGACGTGCTATTGTTATACATGGAGCTGATTATGCTACTGAGCAAATGATCAAAATAAAGGGATACTTGGGAAGGAGTTTGGGTTGTCCATCACTACCACCTGGCTTGAACAAAAAAATTATAGAAACCATCAAGGAAGGCAATTGTGTTTTTGCCTATTATCCTGATCAAAAATATTTGAACGCATCCAAACTTCTAAATGGTTAAAATGGGATCTTAGAATGGTTAATCCGACCCGGCCTTTCCAGGCTGGGTCTCTTTTTTTAAACCCATAACGCAATTAACTGTGCAATGAATCCAAGTAAGAAACCAGTGATGATATCAAACCAATGGTGATCTGAAACTATTTTCCTTGCTGTCATCACTGCGCCTGTAACAATAACAGATATCATCATCGGTAATCCTGAATCTAGATTGCCATTCAATAGAATAACTGTCATGAGTCCCATTAACCCACCAACGCCAATTGCATGCATACTTATCTTATAGTTGTTGTTCAAAACTAGAGCAACAGCTGCTGAGAAAAACATGCCTCGGCACATATTTACCAAGACCCTTGGCACTTCTGGCTGATTTTTAAACACGTAGTAAGACCAAAAGAAAAAAGTAATACTTGCTAAATAAGGAACAATACGCTCTTTTTGCGTTTGGAGCAAAAGCGACTTATTAAACCCTAAAGCGCGAAGCAGCACTACTACTATCAGAGGGAAAAAGACATTGTTATTGACTACAGCTAGCAACTTCAACATCTTTTGTTGTTCGGAGAAACCTACAAAAAAATAGGGATGGATGAAAATCAAGTACCCTGCCATCATCACTCCAACAAAAAGTGGATGAAAAACATAAGAGACGATTTTAGCCAAAATGGTTACCCCTTTAGAATAGTTGATTTTATTTTCGGTTTGTGCCATTTTAAAGTTCTTTTCGGAGTCGCGCTACAGGAACATTGAGAAGCTCCCTGTATTTAGCTACTGTTCTTCTTGCAATATTATATCCCTTATTTTTTAATAGCTCAGTCAACGTATCATCACTCAGGGGATTTCGCTTGTCTTCACCATCAATAAGTTGTTGTAGTATATTTTTTACTTCCAATGTAGAAACTTCTTCTCCACTTTCAGTACTTAATGATTCACTAAAAAAATACTTAAGTCTGAAGCTTCCAAATTCAGTTTGTACAAATTTGCTGTTGGCAACGCGACTAATAGTGGAAATATCCAAGCCGGTTTTTTCTGCTATGTCTTTCAAAATCATCGGGCGCATTGAAGTTTCATCACCCGTTAAGAAGAAATTCTTTTGGTGATTAATGATGGCCTGCATGGTAACCATTAAAGTATGTTGTCTTTGCTTGATGGCGTCAATGAACCATTTTGCAGCATCGATTTTTTGCTTTATAAACACAACGGCTTCTTTTTGACGTTTATCAGTTTTACTTCCTTTTTCATAATCACGCAACATACTGCGATAGTCGTCGCTTATACGTAGGTCAGGTGCATTTTTTTGGTTCAGCGTAAGTTCAGGTTCCCCATTGTTGTTGTAGACCAAAAAATCAGGTACGATATATTGTTCAGCTTTGTTAACCGACCCCACTTGGCCACCTGGCTTTGGATTCAACCTTCTTATTTCAGCAATGGCATCTTTGAGTTGATCCTCATTGATATCGAGTGATTTGCTGATTTTATCAAAATGTCTTTTGGTGAATTCATCGAAGTGAAATTCGACAATACGCAGCGCGTGCTTTATTGCAGGCTGACTACTGTGTAAAATTTTCCTTCTCAATTGAAGCAATAAACATTCCTGAACGTCCCTAGCTGCAATTCCAGCAGGATCGAAATGTTGGATTTTCAAAATCAATGCTTCAACTTGTTCTTGTTCAACTACAATATTTTGCTTGAATGCAAGATCATCTAAAATTGAATTCGTATCTCTGCGCAAATAACCATCATCATCAATACTCCCAATAATTTGTTCAGCAATCTTTGCTTCAACCTCTTCAAGGTTTAGTAGCCGTAGCTGTTCAGATAGCAACTCATGTAAAGAACTGGTAGTAGGATGAGGAATATTACCACTACCCTGTAGTTCAGGAACTTGATCTTCTTTTAATTTATATTCTGCTATGTCATCATCATCTCCATACTCGCTGTAGTCCAAATCTTCATCAATATTATCCGAATCAGAAACCGTGTCTGAATCTTGGCCTTCATCATTCAAGGGATCTTTCTCTTCATAGTCGTCTTGCCCCAATTCCAAAGCAGGATTATCCTCTATTTCCTCTTTTATTCTTTCTTCCAATAGTAATGTTGGCACCTGCAACAGTTTCATCAATTGAATCTGTTGTGGAGAAAGTTTCTGCTGTAGTCTTTGCTGTAAGCCTTGATAAAGCGCCATGGTTAAGAATACTCTTAGTGGAATCTAGATTATGCTGTAAATTTACAAACAAATAAGCGAGCAGTGAAAGCTTTCATTTTAGCCATTGGCATACTTTTTTCAGGAATAGTAAACGGACAAGAAAAAGTACCGTCAATACAGCCTTTTATATTTATTCCCAAACAGTACGATTTAACTACTACCAAGAAAACAGCTACAATTGCTCCTAACTTTATCAGTACAAATCAGGGATTTATGTGTAAGCAAGAATGGCTAATTGAAAAGAAAACAGGATTACCATTGAGAGTAAGACTAGGTTCGCTTGATTATGTAAATAAACTTGAAGGAAAGTAAAGCGCCTATTTTTTTTCTTTTTTTGTCCTTAGTTTATCAAGCAATTGATTCAACAGCTGTAACTCAGGATCAGATAATGCAGCAGTTGTAGCATTCATTTCTTCTGAATTTTTGTCGATACGCTCTAACAACTTTTTGCCTTCTTTGGTAATAAAAACATCTACCAGTCTTTTGTCGGCTGTACACATTTTTTTATCAACCCATCCCTTGATGACCAATCTGTCAACTATACGACTGGTATCGCTCATTTTATCCAACATTCTTTCTCGAATGGTCAATGTAGTTAAAGGTTTAGGATCACTACCGCGAAGAATCCTAAGAATATTGAATTGCTGCATGGTAATATCTTCTTCAGCCAAGAAAGACTTTAAGCGTTCTGTCACCCAATTATAGGTATAAATCAAGTTGATCATAGCTTTTTGTCCTTCACTTTGAAAATGCTGCTGGTTAATGTCTTTTTCAATACCCATAAAACAAATCAAATTGGTTTTTTACTGGGATCTACAAATTCATGAGCATATATCTTGACAAGAATTATTACATAGCTAAATACGAGTGGGCCAAATATAAAGCCCATGAATCCAAAAAGTTGTAACCCGACTATTACACCAAAGACAGTAATTAAAGGATGCACATTCCCAATTTTTTTCATCAAGCTTACTCTTGCGAGGTAATCAACGTTGCCTGTTACAACAAGGCTGTAAATCAATAATCCAGTACCCGGACCAGTTAGTCCCTGCGAGAAAAGATAGATCACCAATGGCACCCAAATCATCATGGTTCCAACAATAGGGAAAAAGGCAAAAACACCAGTCAGGAATCCCCACATCAATGCATCATTCAAGCCAAATATGAGGTACCCTAACCATGCAGCCAAACCTTGTACAATTGAAATCAGTGGAATACCAATTGCATTTGCTTTAACCATGTGTTTTGTTTCCTGTGCTAATGCAATTACACTATCCTGGTGCAAAGGAATAAACTGCTTAACTGTCTCTTCCATTGCTCTACCACCGGTAAACATAAAAAAGAGGACAAAAAACATCACCAACATGTTACCGAGAATAGTAGCTGAGCTATTTAGAAAGGTTGGAATGAAATTAGCAAGATTAGATTCTAGCGATTGTATATTCTTTTCTGACAACAACTCCTCTCCGGTGAGTTGCTTCACCTTATCAGATAAAGCTTGTACACCCACTTTTAATTCATCTGCATGAGAAAAGACTTCAGTGATTTTTGGAGAAACCAAAATGATAGTATAATACAAAGGAGCAGCTATGAGCAACAAAAAAATCAGTATAAATGAGAAAGCAGTTAACGAGGGCTTCCAGCCTCTTTTTTCAGTCAGATTGAAATAGCGTTCTCTACCCAAAATATAAAATGTTAGCGATCCCATGAGTCCGGGTAAAAAAACATATAGCTCTTTGAAAATTAGAAATGTAAAAAATCCAATTACCAAAAGCAATACTACTTGTCTAATTCTATTATTGAATTGGGTCATGCTTGTAAATTAAGTCCAGACTTTAATCCCCTCACTACAGTTAGAGCAAATATCAATATTTTTTCTGCTCCGCATCAATTCTTTCCTGAATTCATCATAGTTTTTGCTTTCCCACACTTTAGCCATCTCGTCATGATTCAGGTCACCCAACTGATGTTGTGCATCTTTATCAAAACAACAGGGCAAAACCTTACCATCCCAGGTAACTACATTACTATGCCACATTTTCCAGCAATAATTGGCTAATTTATTTTTTGGAATGGTTTCACCAGACTTAGTTTTAGTATACCTGCTGTACTTATTTTGAAAAGGGATCAATTGGTTGGGGTCATGCTCATAATCATTGATCTGAGCCGTTTTCAGCCATACATCATCTACCCCAATGGTTTTTGCTAATTTTTTAACTACACCAATTTCCATCTCATTTTGACGTACTACCAAAAACTGAAACACAACATAGGGCGTTTTACTGTTCAATTTTTCTCGCCAATATAAAATACGCTTAGTGCCTTCAATCACTTTCGCTAATTCACCCCCTATTCTATATTGTTCATATGATGTTTGTGTAACTCCATCAATAGAAATGATGAGCCTATCGAGTCCACTTTCAATTGTCTTCTTTGCATTTTCATCATTTAGAAAATGGGCATTGGTAGAGGTTGCAGTATAGATACCAAAACGCGATGCATAAGCCACCATCTCAAGAAAACCTTTGTGCAGATAGGGTTCTCCCTGAAAATAGAAACTTAGATAAGTAAGATGTTTACTGAGCTGATCAATGTATTGCCTGAATTTTTCTACCTCAATTTTACCCATGGGTCTTGTAAATGATTTTAAACCGCTTGGACATTCCGGGCAACCTAAATTACATGAAGTAGTCGGCTCAACTGATATAGCCAATGGTAACCCCCATATTAAAGGCCTCCCTATCCATCTGCTCAACCAATAAGATGTATAGACCTTGAGGGCGTTGACAGATTTGAGCAGCGTTAGCTTAGCAATAAAGTTGAAGATGTCGTTGACCTTTGGTGAGCGCATTGATGTAAAAATAGCCAAACTGTATTTGGGTTAATAAAAAACATAATTTGCCTTCAGAGAACTAAATTTCAATCAGGTTGTTTTCAAGATATGGATCCGGTAGTTAAAGAATTTATGCAACGCATCATGTGGTCGCTTTTTGCGGCATTGACCTGGCTAATGATCAATGCTGTAGCAGGGTTAAGATATGAACTTGCCTTGATTGATGGCACCCACACAACAGGTACTGCCTTATTTTATATTTGGCTGGCCACCAGTATGTTTTTCATGTTCAGGCTCTTCAAGAAACTCTGGAAAAATCATCTCTAAATTGCAACTCAATTCATAGCTCTTTCCTTCAGCCTTAGTGATTGGGATATAAAAGTTAGATTGCTTAGCTGCTATGATCGGCGATGATGACCCATTCGCCTTTTATTTTTTCAAAAGTGAGTGTATAATGCCCTCCAATATCCCCTGCGTTTCTTTTGAGAAACCATTTCCCTACCACCAGATAGTGTTTTTTCCCCAACTGCTTGAGGTGTAAAATTTCAAAACGGAGCTGACCCATTTTATCTGAACCAGCATAATTTCTTTTATAACTATTGAGTGTTGCAGAGAATCCATAAGTGACTCCTGATTTACCAATATACATAAGTGAATCACTTTCTAGATAGCCTTTCATGAAGCCATCAAAATCTCCACGGTTCCAAGCTTGGGTTTGCTTATCTAAGATGGATAATATTTTTTGCTCGTCTTTCGACTGAGAAAAAACAAAACAAGGGAGTAGTAAGAGTAGGAATATTTTTTTCATCTGTCATGCCCAGGCTCTATCGCCTTTTTGGTAAGGTATACAGCCTTCATATTTTCCTGGTATAGCCACATAACGTAATGCTTGTGTGGCACCAATTTCAGAGGTAAAATAGCCAAGCAAGGTGAGTTGCTTCATCATGGCAAAAAAGTGATTGGGGTCGTTTTCTTTTTTCTTTTCGTTATAAGCCTTCAGCTCTTTATTGATTTCATTAAAAAGTGTAGTACGCTCCTCGGGTGTACTCTCCATGAATGATTTGCTGAATTTAGCTTTTGCAGCTTCATCTATTTTTACCAACCCTTCGCTAAAGATTTTTTGGTCTTTTTCTTCATAACAATCAGTGACCATCACCTGCATGAACTCACCAACTTTAGCAGCCTTTGCACCAGGAGTATTGGTTGCTGGAATAATTGTTTCAGCTACTTCATCCAGAAAAGCAACTTGCTCTGGGGTTAGGCTAAAAACAAATGCTCCTTTGTCAGAGGTTTTGCACCCTTGTAAAAATGCAGCACCACCAATAACAGTACCACCGAAAATTATGGCTACCCTTTCTAAAGCTTCGCGTCTGTTCATATGCAAGTTTTGTGATTTTAAAAATACAAAAGAATCACCAAAAAATCCAAATGGCTTAACTTGCAGGTAATGCCATTGATAGATATTAGTATACCGAAGTCGATTGCCAATGCACTCAGCCTTTCGCTACGTACCCCTGGAGATCAACAACGCAGGGTATTAAGGAAATTGCTGAAAAAAGCTGCACTGACTGAATTTGGTCAGCATTACCAATTCGGCTCTTTATTGGGGAGTAAGGAAATAGAGCGTGCATTCAGGCAAGCAGTACCTCACCACGACTACAATACCATCTATAACCAATGGTGGAAGCAGACACTAGAAGGCAAAACTGATATATGTTGGCCTGGCAAAATCAATTACTATGCCTTAAGCTCAGGCACCTCTGAAGCAGCGAGTAAATACATACCCATTTCTAAGGAGCTGATGAAGGGGAACAAAATCATCATGATCAAACAGTTGCTCTCTTTAAGAACCTACGAGAATATACCCTGGAAATCTGTAGGCAAAGGTTACCTGATGCTAGGTGGAAGCACTGAACTCCAAGAAGGACCAGGATATTTTGCAGGAGATCTAAGTGGGATTACGGCCAAAAAAGCACCACTATGGTTTAGTCCTTTTTATAAACCAGGAAAGAAAATAGCCAAAAAAAGAGATTGGAATGAAAAACTAGAAGCCATTGTTGAACAAGCACCAAATTGGGACATAGGCTTTGTTGTAGGAGTACCTGCTTGGATTCAAATGTGCATGGAAATGGTTATCAAACGTTATAACCTGAAACATATTCACGAAATATGGCCCAATCTCGCTTTTTTTTGCCACGGTGGTGTTGCATTTGAGCCTTATAAAAAGGGATTTGAAAAATTATTGGGAAAGCCACTTACCTATATTGAAACCTATTTGGCTTCAGAGGGTTTTATTGCGTACCAGGACAGACAATATCCAGATGGAATGAAACTGGTGCTTAACGAACATATTTACTTTGAATTTGTGCCCTTCGATGAAAATAATTTTAGCAATGCAGGAGATCTTGTTGAACAACCGCAATCATTATCCATTGATGAAATAGAGGAAGGAAAAGAATATGCCTTATTAATGAGCACTTCTGCCGGAGCATGGCGTTATTTAATTGGTGATACCGTAAAACTTGTAAACAAAGAAAGATCAGAAATCATCATCACAGGAAGAACTAAGCATTTTTTGAGTCTTGTTGGCGAACATCTCAGTGTAGACAATATGAATAAAGCCATCCAGGTAGCTGCTGAAAAATTAAACATCAATTGTCCGGAATTTACTGTTGCAGGTTTCCCTATCGATAGGTTTTTTGGCCACCAATGGTATGTAGCATGTGATGACAAAGTTAATGCCCTTGCTTTGTCTCAAATTATTGATGAAACACTTCAAGAAATCAATGACGACTATGCGGTAGAGAGGAAAAGCGCATTGAAAGATGTAGTGGTAACAGTTTTGCCAGAATATGTTTTTATGGACTTTATGGAGAAAAAAGGTAAAGTGGGTGGTCAGCATAAATTTCCACGCGTTTTAAAAGGACAACTTCTTGAAGAATGGAAGGAGTTCATCAATCAGCAAAAACATTAAAGCTCCACCATGTTAGAGTCGGTGATCAAAGGGTTTGGACTGGGCATGATTCTTGCCATTTCAGTTGGACCTGTCATTTTTACCATCCTCAAACAAAGTCTTAATAACGGACAAAAAGGTGGATTCAGTTTTGTGGCGGGGGTATGGTTCAGTGATATATTGCTAGTTTTCATCAGCAATATGTTTTCAACACTAGTAGTGAGTGCACTTGAATTTAAATCTACTATTGCCTATATAGGTGCCGCTTTCGTTATATCATTGGGCATCTACTACCTCTTTTTCAAAAAAGTATATTTTGGAGAAGACAAAAATGTGATGATTGTCCAGTTTGGTAAAAAAGCATTCACCAAAGCTTTTATGTCAGGCTTCTTAATCAATACGCTTAACCCAAGCGTAATGTTATTCTGGCTTATAAATGCAACTGCATTTGCTGCATCCAATACTATTACTGAAAGAATTGTTATTTTCAGTGTATGTCTGGGCGTAAATATTCTAGCTGATATATTAAAAGTAGTATTAGCTGCCAAAGTACGTCACAGCTTAACACCACATAATATCAATATCATCAATAAAATATCAGGTACAATACTGATAGGGTTTGGCCTAGCCATTATTTACGGAATTAAATTCCTTAATCATTAACACATGAAAAACACAACGGCTTTCTTTTTATTGATAATACTTACTCTTGTTATGAGTGCTAGCTGCTTAGCGCAGGGATCAGATATGGTTGTTCTAAAAAAGGGAGCCGACAAAACACTCAAAACATATATCGCAGGTTCGCAAATTCATTTCATCAGTATTGCAGGTAACGAAGTTGAAGGAAACATCAAAAAGATTGAAAGGGACAGCATATTCATTCACACCTATGATTCAAGAGCAGCCTATACCATGTGGGGCACTAGTTTTTGGGATACGGTTTCAGTAAGTCTTTCACGTTATCATATTTCAGAAATAAGAGAAATTATCAAACCAAGATCGGGCTTTGGTTTTATCAAGAATGG
>JBEASE010000047.1:0-13707 GCA_041162625.1 Bacteroidota bacterium
CAATCTGTATTTCATACCACAACAGAAAACAAAGAACTATACGGTGAGGCTGTTGCACTTGCAGGATCTGTGAACGGCTGGTACAACATCATCACCTTCGCCTCTGCATTTGCATTAGTTGGTTTCGCTAAAAAATACAGCGCCAAATGGGTCCACTTCATCTGTTTGATGATTGCCAGCTTTGGCTTTATGGTATTCCCTTTCATTGAAAATAAAATATTGCTTTATGTAGCAATCAGTGGATTTGGTATTGGATGGGCAAGTATGATGGGTGTTCCTTATTTATTGGTGGTGAGTCAAATACCCAAAGAACGATATGGTGTATACATGGGTATCATCAACATGTTGATTGTAGTTCCAATGTTGATACAAACAGTCACCTTTGGTTATATCATGAAAAATTTCCTGGGGAACGACTCAGGACTTTTAGCAGCTATAGCAACTTTAAAAATTAAGTCGACTAAACCTATATCTGATTTACCCACTAATTTCTCAGCACATTAATATGAAAAAAATACTTTGCATTGGTGAGGCGCTGATTGATATGATTTGCACGGATAAAGGTTCAGCACTGTCCGATGGTAACCATTTCCTAAAGAAAGCAGGTGGCGCACCCATGAATGTTGCTGCTGCAATTGCAGCATTAGGCGGTAATGTAGCAGTCTCTGCAAAAGTAGGTGCTGATCCTTTTGGTAAACACCTGATTGAAGTATTGAACTCGTTTCAAGTTGATACAACTCAGGTATTAACCGATCAAGATCAGTTTACTACTTTCGCTTTTGTATCATTGATGGAAAATGGTGAAAGAGATTTTTATTTCAATAGAGGCGCCGACCGCATGTTGAGTGAAGCAGATATCAGTGCCATCCATGTGAACGATTTTGGTATTGCGCATTTTGGTTCTGCTACAGCATTTCTACCCGGACCGCTTCAGTCGGCTTACACCTATCTTTTACATAAAGCAAAATCAGAAAATCTTTTCATCAGCTTTGATCCCAACTACCGCCAACTACTTTTTGGTAACAACCATCCTGAATTCATAAAACGTTCTTGGGAGTTCATCAAACAAGCGGATTTTTTCAAAGTAAGTGACGAAGAAGCACTCTTGATAACAGAAACAACAACAATTGAAGAAGCCGCACAAGTATTCTTTAAAAATAGTCTAGCTGTTTTTGCCATCACCTTGGGTAAAGAAGGTACTTTGTTAGGATGGAAAAATAAGACTAGCATCATTCCAAGTATTCCCATCCAACCAGTAGATACAACAGGAGCAGGTGATGCATTTGTTGGAGCGGTCTTGTACCAATTAGCTCAGTTCAGTAAATCAGAAATAGAAGAGCTACAAGAAGATGATTGGAAATTAATTTTTAATAAAGCAAATAAAGCAGGTGCAAGAACCTGTGAATACATGGGGGCAATGGAAGCATTCAAGCACCTCAGTAATGACATATTCAATTCGTAAACTTAGAAGTGATGACGTTTGATCAAAACCTACACGAACAGGTAAACCATATTCTTTCATCATGCAATCTTGATACAAAAGGGAAAGACAATTTATTTTATGCAAGATTGATGTCCGAAATCGATACCATATTTCATCTCTACAAAGAAATTTATAGCAACCACCCTAATGGTCAACATCAATTTGAAGCATTGATCATTACCATGGCGAATGCCTTCAAGCAAAGAGGTGCCGACTTAAAAACACGTGATGAAGAAAAAGCTGATCAAGGGAGATGGTTCATTAGTAATGAATTGATGGGGATGAGCTTGTACGTAGATCGTTTCTGTGGTAATCTTCAAGAACTACCTAAGAAATTAAACTACTTCGAGAAGCTAGGTGTAAACTTTCTGCACCTCATGCCAATTTTTGAAAGTCCCGCTGGAGAAAGCGATGGTGGTTATGCCGTATCTAATTTTAGAAAAGTAGATGATCGCTTTGGAAATTTAGAAGATTTAATCAGCCTCAGAAAAGACATGCAAAAGAAAGGCATGTACATGATGCTTGATATAGTCCTCAACCATACTTCACACCGTCACGAATGGGCAGAAAAAGCTAAAGCAGGTGATCCTTATTATCAGGATTATTTTTACATGTACGACAACCGATGGTTGCCCAACCAGTTTGATGAAAAAATGCCTGACGTTTTTCCGGAAAGCGCGCCAGGCAACTTCACTTTCAACCAAGAGTGTAATAAATGGGTGATGACGGTTTTTCATAATTATCAATGGGACCTCAATTATACGAATCCAGTTGTATTCAGGGAAATGCTAGACAATATTTTGTTTTACGCTAACCTAGGTGTTGATGTACTTCGTATTGATGCACCTGCCTTCATCTGGAAACAAACAGGAACATCTAGTCAGAATTTACCGCAAGCGCATACCCTACTCAGGTTGATCAAGCAATGTGTAATGGTTACTACACCAGGTATGGCGCTATTAGGTGAAGCCATTGTTGCTCCTAAAGAAATCATGAAGTATTTCGGGACAGGAGCATTTACTGCTAAAGAATGTGATTTTGCTTATAACGCAACACATATGGCGCTTCAATGGGATATGCTGGCGACAGGCGATACGCGTGTGATGCTCGCAGCACAACATGAAATTTTACAAAAACCATTTGGTACATCATGGATAAACTATACAAGATGTCATGATGATATTGGTCTAGGCTATGATGATTATATGATTGAACATACAGGGAAGAACCCGTATGAACACAGACAGTATCTGAAAAATTATTACTCTGGTGCTTTGTGGGATAGTCCGGCTAGAGGCGCACTCTTCTCCTCCAATCCAAAAACAGGAGATGCAAGAATCAGTGGGTCGTTGGCTTCTTTATGCGGACTAGAAAAAGCCATATACGAAAACAACGAACAACAAATTGAGCTTTCCATCAAGAAGATCATCATGATGCAAGCGCATTCTATCTTCTTGGGTGGATTACCAATTTTGTTTTATGGGGATGAAGTTGGCTATACTAATGACTACAGCTATCAACAAGATCCAGGAAAGAGTTATGATAACAGATGGATGCACAGACCTAACATCAACTGGGAAAAAAATGGTCGCGTTGATGTAGAAGGAACAATTGAAAATAAAGTATTTGCATCCATGCAAAAATTGATCGTCATTCGTAAAAAACTAAAAGTTGTCGCCGACCAAAGCAACCTCACTTGGTTAACACCTCACAATATTCATGTTGCAGGATACCTGAGGACAGATGGAGAAAACAAACTCTACTGCATTTGTAACTTTAGCAATCAAGCGGCTTATCTCACTTGGTATGCATTTAAAGAACATGGATTCATCAGCAGTACACTATTTGATCACTGGAGTGAAAAAGAAATCAAAGTTGGTTATGATCATGAACACCTGATCATCGAACCTTATGGATTATATTTGTTTGAACCAGTAAAATAATAATTTACAGCTCAACAATCATTTCAATTTCTACCGCTGCGTCAAAGGGCAATGAGCCCATGCCGACTGCCGAACGGGCATGTCTTCCTTTTTCACCAAAAACTGCAACTAGAAAATCTGAACAGCCATTAATGACTGCAGGATGTTGGGTGAATGTGGGATCTGCATTGACCATACCAAAAACTTTTACAATTCGCTTTACTTTATTTAAATCTCCAACATACGCTTTCAATGTAGTAAGCAGAGCAATGCCTGTCAGTCTAGCTGCCTCTTTAGCTTCATCAACACTAAGCGCTGTCCCAACTTTTCCTCTTGTTTTCTTTCCTGCTACTTCATCAGGAATATGGCCAGACAAAAAAAGTAAATTTCCTGTTTGCACAGCCTTCACATAATTTGCTACAGGTGCTTTTACTTCACCTAAAACAATACCCATTTGTTGAAGTTGCTTTTCCGGATCCATAACTTGGCTTTTTGAGGTTAAACAATGAAAAGAAAACAATACAATAAAGATGAAAATTTTTTTCATATTCAATCAATTAATAAATTCTATACAAACCGGTACAGGAACTGCTAATGTATTTTGAAGTGCTAATTTACCATTCTTGCTATCAAATGAAAAGACTTGAACCTGATCACCATCTTGTCCGGCTACCAACACAAATTTACCAGCCTCGTCAAACCTGAAAAATCGTGGCTTCTTGGTCACTTCAACATGGTGTTTTTTTACCAATTGCCCATTAGATTGAACAGCAAAAACAACAATTTGATCACTGGTTACACGATTAGAAACCAATAACCACTTGCCGTCTGGAGAGAGTTGTATTGCACCACTACCATGATCTTCTTTGGTTTGGGTAGTATCAGCAATTATTGTTTGAATTTTTTTCAAGTCGCCTTTTTGCACAGCAAAAACATCCACAGAGCCTTTCATTTCATTTATAGAGTAAGCATATGATCCCGGTTTATTAAATACAATATGTCTTGGGCCATTACCAGCTTCAACTTTAAATTGGATAGCTTTCTCTTCAATTAAACCATTAGCATTAATCTTATGACGGTTGATGATATCTGTTCCTAAGTCGCTTACATATAAATAGTGGTTACCCGGACTCACCACAGCACAATGCGCATGCGGTTTTTCTTGTCGGGATGTATTCACACTCGAACCACTATACACAACATGTTGTGAAGCAGGTTGCAAAGAACCATCTGCATTTGTATTGAAAACAGTCAAACTTCCACTGGAATAATTGGCAGTATAGACTGTCTTAGAAGGAATATGATAACTTACATAACAAGGCCCCTGTCCAATGATGTTTTGTTTGTTCAACAATTGTAGATTACCAGTCAGCGGATCTATTGCATACGCAGTTACTGACCCAGTTTGATTTTCTTCACTCAAAACATAAAGATATTTTTGATCGGGAGTGCTTACCATGTATGATGCATTCGGATGTTTCACCGAACGTACAAATTCCGTTGAGCCTGTAAATTGATCATAGGTGTACACTTGAATACCAGGGTTGTCTTTCCAAGTATAAGATCCCACAAACATTAACTTCTTAGCTTGATTATAGAAGTCATTTTGTAAATATTTAATTTTTTCTTTTGATAAAACTTGTTGATCAGATGCAATACCAACTCGAAATTTGAATGTAATGGATTCGCCAGGTTGTAACACTTTGGAATACTCCTTGTTACTAGCATTAAAAACTTTTGATCCCATTGGATTTGCTGCAAACAATCCATAACCTCGAGCATGCCATGGAGTAGGATAATTTTCATTGTAGGGATGATCAAGGATGACAATACTGATGCTATCATTTTTCATTTTGCCATACATCATTGTCCATTCAGCCTTTTTCCCCCATACTGCATCACCAGTAAACCCCTGACTATTTAAATAATTACCATTTGCAATAGAATCGTTAGTTGCTTTTATTATGGTTTCAACTCCATTTGCATCTGTAAATTTTTTTGTTATTGTAGTTGGAATTTGAAGTTCATGTGCCATACGAAGACCTAATAGACCTTCTTTATTGTCTTTAAATTGTACTAGAGCAACGGCTTTCATTGTTGTAGTTCTATCTATTACCCATACCCCATTTATTTCTTTAAACACCAAGCGGGTGCTCTCCTTAAGTAATGTGTTACCAGTATGATCATTCCAATTAGCGGCATAACTTAAGACACCTACCTCTCCATTTTCTTGTTCAATTATTTTATCAAATTGTATGGTGCCATATTTATGCTTTTCATTTGAAGGTATGGCAAATGAATTGTTCCAAAAATCAAGTCCGTTTACATCTCCAAAATTCAACCACAGTCCAAGATGATGTGGATGATCAGTAGGCTCATCAGCAATTGGTGTTACAGGAAACCCTCTAGTAACAACTGTTCCGTTTGGTGCTTTTATTGGATAAAGAACAGGTTTAGCAATGGTATCTGGAAAAAAGAAAGTTGTGAAATGTTTCCCATTAATATGTACGCGAATTTGAGGATGAATTTGATCTTTAATCAAAACAACCTTAGGTTCTTGGGCAAAGATTGCAATGGGAAATACGAAGAATAAAAAAAGGAAGACTTGCTTTCTCATCGAAAAACATTTTCTTCCTTTAAAATTAAGCTAAATAATTAGAGCTTAGCCAATACTTGTTCGCCCATGGCGTCAGTACCTAAAATTTTATCACCTGGCGTACTTGCGTCAGCAATATCTCTAGTTCTGTATCCACTTTTTAATACTGCATCAACTGCATTGATAACAGCATCAGCTTCTGCTTTCAATCCAAATGAGATATCCAACAATAAAGCAGCAGAAAGAATAGAAGCCAAAGGATTGGCTACTCCTTTGCCCGTAATATCGTGTGCGGATCCATGAATAGGCTCATAAACACCTGTGCCATCACCAATAGATGCTGAAGCCAACATACCCATTGAACCAGCAATTTGTGAAGCCTCATCGGTAAGAATATCACCAAACAAGTTAGCGGTAACTACTACATCAAATTTCTTTGGGTCCTTGATCAACAACATGGCTGTTGCATCAACAAATTGATATTCTACTTCTACATCTGGATACTCCAACGCTACTTTCTGCACTACCTCTCTCCAGAGACGACTTGTTTCTAAAACATTTGCCTTATCTACAGAGCACAATTTTTTTCTTCTTGTTCTTGCTGCATCAAAAGCCTTTCTAGCAATACGTTCAACCTCATGTCTGCTGTATTCCGCAAGATCATAGGCTGTGTTACCATCATTCTTTCTTCCTTTTTCGCCAAAATAGATATCTCCTGTTAATTCTCTGAAAAACAAAATATCTGCCCCCTTTAGAATTTCAGGTTTGATACTTGATGCACCAAGTAATTCATCAAACAATTTGATTGGACGAAGATTAGCGTACAAACCCAATTCTTTTCGCATCTTCAACAAGCCCTGCTCAGGTCGCACTTTTGCGGTTGGATCATTATCATATTTTGGATGTCCAACAGCACCAAATAATACAGCATCAGAAGCTTTCATCTTAGCCAAAGTTTCATCTGGCAAAGGAGAACCTGTCGCTTCAATTGCAACGTGCCCAATCAATGCTTCATCATATGAAAAAATATGTCCGAATTTTTCAGCAATTTTATCCAAAACTTTTTTTCCTACAGCCGTTACCTCTTGTCCGATACCGTCACCTGGGACGATGAGAATGTTTTTAGTCATAATTATTATTTTTCACTTAACTGTCAACCGATAACAGTTAACAATTAACGGTTAAATCAAATTCAACATTTTCTGTGTTGCTTTAATTGCAGCAACAGTCTGATCACTGTCCAACCCCCGCGTTTTAAACTCACGCCCTTTATATTCCCATGTAATAATGGTTTCACACAAGGCGTCACTCTTTCCTCCAGGTGGAATTCTCACAGCATAATCTGTGAGTACTGCTAATGGTAATTTTTTCTTTTTATAAATTGTACGTAGTGCATTCATAAATGCATCATACTGACCATCACCTTGTGCATACTCTTCAAAAGATTCACCATGAATATTGATATGAAGCGTAACAGATGGTTTTAAATCTTTTGAATGTGTCAATACATAATTCAACACCTTCACTTTTTCTTCAATTGTATTGCTATCCAATACATCTGATAAGATATAAGGAAGATCTTGTTGGGTAACCACTTCTTTCTTATCTCCGAGTTCAATGATTCGCTGTGTTACTTTCTTTAAATCTGCATCAGATAATTCAATGCCCAATTGTGCAAGATTATTTTCAATGTTTGATTTACCACTTGTCTTGCCTAAAGCATACTTACGCTGTCGATCAAAACGCTCTGGCATCAAATCATTATAGTATAAATTATTTTTTTTGTCGCCATCAGCATGGATACCTGCTGTCTGGGTAAATACATTTTCACCTACTACAGGTTTATTATCAGGAATACGAAACCCTGTAAAGGTTTCTACTAATCTACTAACTTGATAAAGCGATTTTTCTGCTATACCAGTTTTTACGTTTGGAAGAAAATCATGCAACACAGCAACAGCACTTGCAAGTGGAGCGTTACCAGCACGCTCTCCCATACCGTTGACAGTTAAATGAATACCATGAACACCTGCCTTTACAGCTTCAAGTACATTAGCGGTACCTAGATCATAATCGTTGTGTCCATGAAAATCAAAATGTGCTGTGGGATATCTCGACACAATCATTTCGAGAAACTTGGTTACCTCATCTGGCTCCAAGATGCCAAGTGTATCGGGAAGCATAATTCTTTTAACCGGCTGCTTAACAATAAAATCTAAATATTGGAAAACATATTCCGGAGAATTGCGCATGCCATTGCTCCAATCTTCTAAATAAACATTGGTTTCAATTCCTTTCTTCTTTGCCAGTGCAATTGCTTTTGCGATTTCAGCAAAATGTTGTTCAGGTGTTTTTTTCAATTGATGGGTTAGGTGATTGAGAGAACCCTTTGTAAGCAGGTTCATCACTTTTGCACCAGCTTTGGTCATCCAATCAATTGAAACATGGCCATCGACGAAAGTAAGGACCTCTATTTTTTTCAATATGCCTTTCGACTTAGCCCATCTTGTGATTTTCTTGACAGCATCAAATTCTCCTTCAGATACACGTGCAGATGCAATTTCAATTCTATCCACCTTCACTTCCGTTAGCAATATTTGAGCAATGGTTAATTTTTCTGCTGCAGAAAAAGATACACCACTGGTTTGTTCACCATCCCTTAAGGTGGTGTCCATGATTTCTATGTAACGGATATTTTTAGGCATGATAGATTTGCGCTTCGACTAAATCAATAGCGACTTTTTTCTGCGAAGTCCATGATTTCTGATTTCATGGCTTGTAAGTAATCAATATCATCAAACCCATTCATCAGGTTATGTTTCTTATAGCCATTGATATCAAAAGATTCCTGCTCGCCAGTTGACACAATAGTCACTTTTTGCTCAGGCAAATCAACTTCTATTAATGCATTTGGATCAGCCTCTATGGCTTGAAAAATTTTATTCAGGAAAGCATCCGACACTTGAACAGGAAGTATGCCAATGTTCATGGAATTGTTCTTGAAAATATCAGCAAAGAAACTAGAAATCACACAACGAAATCCATAATCATAAATAGCCCAAGCAGCATGTTCACGAGAACTTCCACTTCCGAAATTTTTTCCACCTACAAGTATTTTACCACTATAGATGGGATTGTTCAATACAAAATCTTGTTTGGGACTATCATCGTTATTATAACGCCAGTCACGGAACAGGTTATCGCCAAAACCTTCCCTCTTCGTTGCTTTTAAAAAACGTGCAGGAATGATTTGATCGGTATCCACGTTTTCAATTGGTAAAGGGACTGCCGTACTTTTTAAAACTGTAAACTTATCGTATGCCATTTCTTTTCTTTATGCGATCAATGTTCTAGGATCTGTTACCTTTCCAGTGACAGCAGCAGCTGCAGCAACTAGTGGACTGGCCAATAGTGTTCTTGCTCCAGGACCCTGACGACCTTCAAAATTTCTATTGGAAGTGCTTACTGCATATTTACCTGCTGGAATTTTATCATCATTCATCGCCAAACATGCAGAACATCCTGGCTGACGCAATTCAAAACCTGCCTCAACCAAAATATCATAAATACCTTCTTCTCTAATTTGTTTTTCAACTTGGTGAGAACCTGGAACAATCCATGCTGTTACATTTTCCGCCTTCTTTCTTCCTTTCACAACAGATGCAAATGCCCTGAAATCTTCAATCCTACCATTCGTGCAACTTCCAATAAACACATAATCAATGGCCTTGCCCAACATACCTTCTTTTTCTGCAAAACCCATGTATTGCAATGATTTTGCAAAACTTGCTTTTCCAGCATCAATATCTTCGGCAGAAGGAATCAATTCAGAAATACCAATACCCATTCCAGGATTGGTTCCATAAGTAATCATCGGTTCAATATCTGCTGCATTAAAATTGTACTCTTTATCAAATACAACACCATCATCAGTCTTCAATGTTTTCCAATAAGCCAATGCTTCATCCCATGCTGCACCAGTTGGTGCTTTCTCTCTTCCTTTGATGTAATTAAATGTTGTTTCATCTGGAGCAATCATTCCACCACGTGCACCCATTTCAATACTCATGTTGCACACAGTCATTCTTCCTTCCATCGACATATTTTCAAAAACAGAACCAGCATATTCAACAAAATAACCTGTTGCACCCGCTGCAGTGAGCTTTGAAATAATATACAACACAACATCCTTTGGTGTTACCCCCTTGCTCAGCGAGCCATTCACATTGATGCGCATTTTCTTTGGCTTAGGCTGCATGATACATTGAGAAGATAAAACCATCTCCACTTCAGAGGTACCAATACCAAAAGCGATGCAACCAAAAGCACCATGTGTTGATGTATGTGAATCACCACAAACGATAGTCATACCAGGAAGCGTGATACCATTTTCAGGTCCCACTACGTGAACGATACCATTCTTGGGATTGTTCAAGCCCCAATGCGAAATACCATATTGTTGGCTGTTTTCCTCTAAGGCCTTCAATTGATTGGCCGATAGTGGATCAGCAACAGGTAAATGTTGATTGATGGTAGGTGTATTGTGGTCTGCCGTTGCGAATGTGCGATCAGCAAACATTACACCCAAGCCCCTGCTTTTGAGACCAAGGAAAGCAACCGGACTGGTAACTTCATGTATGAAATGACGATCGATGAGGAATACATCTGGACCATCAGCAATGCTCCTTACAACATGGGCATCCCATACTTTATCAAATAGACTTGAAGGTTTACTGCTCATTTTTTAAAATAGTTGATAATAAGTTGAATGATTTCAATCGGGATGGCAAATTTCCGAAAAAAATGTCATTTTTCAAGGCTTCCAGAGCTCTTTTTAACTGTTACATGGCTTAAAATGGGACTTTGTGCATTCTGCCAGCGAAGTATCCTAACCTATTAAAGCCACTTTTTCCTTCTGAACCAGATATAAATCAATAGGAAAACAATAACCATCAACCCCAAAACCAAAGGATAGCCATAAGTCCATTCCAATTCTGGCATGAATTCAAAATTCATCCCGTAAACACCAACAATAAATGTTAGGGGCAAAAAATACGCCGAAAAAATGGTGAGGACCTTCATTACATCATTGGTCTTGTTAGCACTGATAGACATGTACATCGATACCAAATTCAAAGCATCTTCTGTTAGCTGATCATAAAACAACTGCAACTTGATCTGGCTATCTCTGATATCTTGCACTTCACTCGATTTTTTCTGTCGATGTTGGACTGCACTTACAACTTCTCCCGTGAGCAACAATAATTTTTTACACAAACTTGCTCTTCGCTTTAGTAAAAATAAATTTTCAATGGACTCAGTTGCTTGTTTTTTTATAAATAATCTCGTCTCCGTTTCATCTATTTGCAGGTTAAGGGCAGTTGCGTACTTTGAATAACTTTGTTGCACTCTTGATATGATTTTCAATAAAAAACTACCAATAGATGTAACCTTACCTGACCTAATCATCTGATCACATGGTGGAAATAAGTCGGGGTGCGGCACCCGATGTATAGTTACAATAGTATCCTCATCAAAAAATATAGCAATTTTTGTAGTAAGTGCGTGTATGGAAGTCCCTTTGTTCGTCTCTTCCAACACTTTGCGTAAGATGATAAAATTGAAAGGATCACCTTCTTCAAATTTTGGAAGATGATCGGGCTCTAGACAATCTTGCAGATTGTGATGATTAAGGGCATATCGCTCACTTACTTTCGATAAATCCTCCAAAGTTGGAGATGTTATATCAATCCAAGTGAATTCATTGTTTGGAGATTTGAGCTCAGTCAGAATCAAGGTTAAAAATTGATGTCAGAGAATAAAATGACAAATAATTACTACCTCTAATGTAAAACTTTAGAACCGTATTATCCTCCTTAACGATTGAAAATAAAATAGCTTAGATAACAACTAAACTATTGCTGCCACCAAATGAATTAGGCACTTCACTATCAGCTTCTGGATCATTTACCCATAATTTGCTGTCGATGCGGTATTTAAACTCATGCTTAGAATCCTTAGGTAGATTGACTTCCGCATTAAAAGAACCATCTTTTTTCTTACTCATGATGATAGAATTCTCCCAATCGCTATTTAAGCCAACAATCTCAACTGTTTCAGCCAATTCAGGCTTGAAACTGAACTTCACTTTGCAATAATCCTTTGTTTTATAATAGGTCTTCTGTAGCATAATTATTGTATTTAGTACACATTAATACCTTTTCACAACAAAGGTAACCTGTGATTTTAATGTAGCCACCACGAAAAAGTTAAGAAATTAAAAAATCTACTATAACTTAATAAACCTATGGAATATTAAACATAAAATCGAATTTTGTAATGAGTCAAACCTGCTGGTATGAAAAAAATAGTTTTTTTAGTCACTTTTCTCATTGGTAGTTATGCAGCAATTGCCCAAGATGATTTACTCAATGATTTGATGGCAACACAAGACAACAAAACAGAATTGATTCCTAAAAAAATGTTGCTTACCCAAAGGGTATTCTGGGGTGAAAAAGGTCTACTTCGACCAATTATTCCATTAACACCAACCAACCGTGAAAAAGAATTAAAACTAAGAAGAGGCATGTTGGTGGCTCACCAGATTTTAGGTTTTGCTACGCTTGGTGGCATGATTGGACAAGGTATAACCGGAACAAAATTGTATAACGGAAACGGCGGTAGAAACAACAATGTGGGTGAAATACATGAAAACCTAGCTATCGCTGTTAATATCACCTACGGTACTACTGCCTTCATGTCTCTTTTCACACCACCTCCATTAATCAATAGAGATAAAAAACTTTCAGCTATTCGCTTACACAAATGGCTAGCAGTTGTCCATTTATCAGGCATGGTAGCTACTAATGTATTAGCTGAAATGGCTGAAGACAATGTGAAATATAAAAAACTCCATCGTGCTGCTGCATTCACCACTTTTGCCAGTTTTGCTGCTGCTATCATTACCATTAAATTTTAAATACATGCGACTACTCCTACTTATTCTTTTGCTCCCTGCAATACTGCAAGCACAAGTGAAGAAGCCCATCGATAAAAAGAAATCTTCTATCACCTATTCTATGAATCATTTACTACATGCATGGGATGGCACATCTAAAGAATTAAACGGCGTAATTCAATTCAATTCCAAAAATGAAATCGAAAAAGTCGCCATTGTAACCAAAGTCAGCGCATTTGATTCAAAAAGCTCCAACCGTGATTCTCACATGTTAGAAGTTACAGAAGCGATAAAGTTTCCAAACATCAGTTTTTATACTACTGCACTCAACGAAGCCAAGAAAGGTGAATGGGATATAAAAGGCGTTTTACAATTCCATGGCGTGAACAAAGAAATTAGTTTCAAATCGACAGCCAAAGAAAATAATGGTATGACAGAAATGGTTGGCAACTTCATCTTTTTACTTGAAGATTTTAAAATTGAGCGCCCCTCATTTATGCTAAAGCCTGTCGACAACGAAGTGAAAGTCCGCTTCGAAATATTTTTCTAAAATAAAGCTCCAATAGCACTACATTGTTCATACTTTAATTTTGATTAAATTGAAGTATGAATAAAAGATCCTTCATCAAAAATGCCACCTTGACTGGCATTGGTGCAACACTCAGCATGGATACACTTGCAGCATTATTTGAAACAAAACTTGGCATATCTGGTGAGCTATTGGCAAGTGATGAACAGTTTTGGAAAA
>JBEASE010000105.1:0-4798 GCA_041162625.1 Bacteroidota bacterium
CAACTGGACGAAGCCTTGAACAGAGGTTTATCCGCCTCTCCTATTCATGAAGTACTTGTTGAAACAGCCGTCTTGGGATGGAAGGAGTTTGAGTTGGAGCTGTTAAGGGACATGAAAGACAATGTTGCCATTATTTGTACAGTAGAAAACTTTGACCCAATGGGTGTACATACTGGTGACTCTATAACAGTAGCACCAGCCATGACCTTGAGCGATACCGCATTTCAGCTCATGAGAAATACAGCCATCCGTATGATGCGGGAGTTGGGAAATTTCGCTGGAGGATGTAACGTGCAGTTTGCTCTTAACCCAGAAACCGAAGAAATCATTGCCATTGAAATTAATCCGAGAGTGAGCCGCTCTTCTGCCCTAGCATCTAAAGCAACTGGATATCCCATTGCAAAAATAGCCGCTAAACTTGCACTAGGTTACAGCTTAGATGAATTAAAAAACCAGATAACTAAAACTACATCAGCATACTTTGAACCGGCACTTGATTACGTTATCGTAAAAGTGCCAAGATGGAACTTTGATAAATTCAAAGGTGCAAATGATACACTCGGACTTCAAATGAAGTCTGTTGGTGAGGTAATGTCGATTGGAAGAAGCTTTACTGAAGCAATTCAAAAAGCTTGTCAAAGTTTGGAAAATAATGCAGTTGGATTGGGATATTATGGAAAGAGCTTAATGCATGCTGATGAAATAGTGGAATACCTCAAGACTCCAAAATGGGACAGGATTTTCCGCATTCTCATGATGGGCATCAGTGTGAAAACCATCTGCCAAGCTACACGAATTGATAGATGGTTCATTTATGAGATCCAGAAAATAGTAGATATAGAAAAAGAAATTGCTAAGTACAAATTCGAAAGCCTACCAATAGAACTGATCAAGAAAGCAAAACACCATGGCTTTAGCGATGAACAGATTTGCAGAATCATGCAAGATGGTAATGAAGATGCCTTATATGAAAAAAGAAAAGCTGCAGGAATAACCAGGGTGTACAAAATGGTAGATACTTGTTCGGCAGAATTTGAAGCAAAAACACCATACTTCTACAGCAGCTTTGAAAACCAAGGAACCAATGAAAGTAAGGTTAGTGATAAAAAGAAAATAATTGTTCTTGGATCTGGACCAAATAGAATTGGACAAGGTATTGAGTTCGATTATTGTTGTGTTCATGGCTTATTAGCTATTAAAGAATGTGGATACGAAGCAATCATGGTCAACTGTAACCCTGAAACAGTATCTACCGATTTCGATATTGCAGATAAACTTTATTTCGAGCCCGTTTATTGGGAACATCTCTGGGAATTGATTGAGTTTGAAAAACCAGAGGGTGTTATTGTACAATTAGGTGGTCAAACTGCTTTAAAGCTTGCAGAAAAATTACACAAGAAGGGAATTAAAATTATAGGCACCTCCTATGATAATATGGATATTGCTGAAGACAGAGGAAGATTCAGTGATATGTTGAAAAGCCTTGGCATTCCTTATCCAGAATATGGAACTGCCTTCAATGTGGATGACGCAGTTGAAGTTGCTCATAAAGTTGGCTACCCTGTTCTTGTTCGTCCATCTTATGTGTTAGGCGGACAAAGAATGAGGATTGTGATCAACGACGAAGAACTTGAATCAGCAGTTGTAAGTCTTCTTAAACATATTCCTGACAATAAAATTCTTATTGACCACTTCTTGGATCGTTGCCAGGAAGCTGAAATAGACGGCATATTTGATGGGGAAGATTTCCATGTGATGGGTGTAATGGAACACATTGAACCTGCTGGCATCCATAGTGGCGACAGTAATGCTGTTTTACCAGCCTTCAATTTGACTCCACTAGAAGTAACTACCATGGAATTCTATGCAGAGAAAATTGCAAGAGCACTTAACATAAAAGGCTTAATCAATATTCAGTTTGCCATAAAAAATGGACAAGTGTTTGTAATTGAAGCCAATCCCAGAGCATCAAGAACAACACCTTTCATAGCCAAAGCTTACCAGATTCCTTATTTAAACATCGCTACGAAAGTGATGATTGGAACACATAAGATCAAAGACTTTCAATACGAAAAGAAATTGGAAGGCTTTGCAATCAAAGAACCAGTCTTCAGTTTTGAAAAATTCCCTGGTGTCAGCAAGGAGCTTGGTCCTGAAATGAAATCAACTGGTGAAGCTATCCGTTTTGTGAAAGACCTGAGAGATCCCTACTTCAGAACTTTATACAAAGAGAGAAGCATGCACTTGAGCAAGTAAGATAAACTTCAATTTTGATGCCCCTTTTAAACAGCACATCCCTTCAGATCATGAAGAGAAGCATGTCTTTATTGCTTCTGCTGTTACTATTGAATAATTTTCAACCAGCACAAGCGCAGCTCAAACAAATCATTGGTAAAATAAGAGACAGTCATTCAGAGGAAGTAATTCCGTTTGCTTCTGTTCAATTCAAGAAATCTTCAATGGGGAAATTAAGTGACTCCTCAGGAGGATTTGTTTTCAATCTACGATATTGGCCAAGTGATACTTTGATTATCTCATATGCAGGCTTCGAGGACTTTTTCCTAAAAATTGATACTAGCCTTACAAACATAAACGTGCTGGTCAAAATGGAAAGAAGAAAAAGCAACAATGAGGTAGTGGTAAAGAGTAAATTCAGTAGAGGGTATTTATTATGGAGAAAGGTGGTTAGAAATAAAGACAGAAACGATAGAAGCAGATTTGACAACTATGCATATGAATTATACAATAAACTTGAAATCGACTTGAACAATGTGAACGTCGACAAAATGCAAAAAGGTTTCCTTCCCCCCAAGCCATTTAAGTTTATTTTAAACAACGTTGATACTACTAGTGAGACATCACCCATTTTACCTATTTATCTTGTAGAAAACATATCAGACTACTACACCCAAAAAGAACCAGCTAAAAGCCGTGAAATTATTCGTGCAAGTAAAACAATTGGACTAAAAAACGAATCAGTCTCAAAATTTCTTGGAGGCATGTACCAAAATGTAAATGTCTACAAAAACTTTATTCCCGTCTTTGATAGAGAATATGTTAGTCCAATTAGCAACGACGGCGATCTTTATTATAATTACAAGCTGGCAGATACACAATATGTTGCTGGTAGAAAGTTTTTCCGACTTGTTTTCTTTCCTAAACGAAAAGGAGAAAATACTTTTCAGGGTGATGTGTGGATAGCCGACTCAAGTTTTGCTGTTCAAAAAATGAATCTGCAAGTATCACCGGGAACCAATATCAACTTCATTGAAAAACTGAGCTTGGTCCAAGAATATCAATTGATACAAGACAGTATTTGGTTTTTAGCAAAAGATAAATTCATCGCCAATTTCAACCTAACTGGAAAAAAGAATCTGAGTCTCATAGGAAGAAAAACAACTACTTATGATAAAATTATTCTGAACCAACCTGATCTGCCAAGAACATTTGACCTAGTAGAAAAAGATGATAAAAGAAAAGAAATAGTGGCAGTAGCAGATGATGCTTTAGAAAAACCAGATAGCTTCTGGATGAGCAACCGACATGAGGCGCTTAATAAAAATGAAAGCAACTTCTACAAGATGGCCGATAGTCTGCTGAGTATGCCTGAGTTTGAAAGTTATTCAGAATGGCTAAGCTTTATTGGAACAGGCTACCGATTTGTTGGCAACTATGAAATTGGCCCTTGGATGAATTGGATCAGCGGCAATAGTTATGAGGGCTTACGACTTAGATTTGACATAGGCACCAATTATCATTTCAATAAAAACATCTATCTCTCATCTTATTTGGCATATGGCACCAAAGACAATAAGCTAAAAGGAAAATTTGAAACCTTGTTCATGTTGGGCAAAGATCCGAGGAGCAGCATCAGGTTGCTTTATAAAAACGATCTTGATTATGGTCAGACCTATTATGATGAAGTGGGCTATGATAATGTATTTGCTTTAGCAGCCAGAAAAGAACAAGTCCCAATTAAATTGATCAAGATAGAAGAGCAAAAAATTGAATATTTCAAAGAATGGAGAACCGGGTTATCATTGACCAGCAGTCTGCATCGGAAAATATATAACCCCATTAAAGATCTACCGACTAAACAAGATTTTACTTCAACAGATCAACCTGGCAACTTCAATGATTTCCAGTTTAATTTTCGCTTAAGGTTTGCCTACCTAGAACGATTCTTACAAGATGATTTTTTCAGAACCAGCTTGGGAAGTGATTATCCCGTTTTGGAACTGAATTACACAAAAGGAATAAAAGGTTTTTTAAATAGCGGTTACAGTTACTCAAAAGCAACATTTAGCATTAGCGACTATTTGAAAGTCCCACCAATTGGAACCATCTATTATGGTGCATATGCAGGAAAAGTTTGGGGTACACTACCTTATATGTTACTGAATATTGCACCAGGTAATGAAATTTACTATTACAACAAATATGCTTTCAACCTGATGAACAGGTATGAATACATTTTTGATGAATACGGAGGATTTAATATAGAGCATAATTTTGGTAGGGGCATCTTCCGTCTACTTCCACAAAATAAAAAACTCAAACTCCGTCAGTTCTGGAATGCAAAAATACTTTGGGGTAGCATCAGCGATAAAAATGCAGCATTGAATCTAAAAAGTAATTTCCCCTTTACCAGTTTAAATGGAAGAACCTATATGGAGCTCGGAACAGGTGTAGACAATATTTTGAGATTCTTTAGACTGGATCTCGTATGGAGAATTGCTCCACGTCCATTACCTGTTGAGCAGTACAAGAAATTTGGAATCTTTGGCAGTTTCAGGTT
>JBEASE010000048.1:0-13199 GCA_041162625.1 Bacteroidota bacterium
TTTATCAAATCTATTATTCAACACCCATGACTTACATTTGTTGTAAGCCATAGGTATGAAAGAAATACTCAAAAACGATTCAGGCATTGTCATCAATAAGGTCTATTCCGCTTCAGACCTACCTGAACAAGAACCCCTTCCAGGTCAATTTCCATTTACAAGAGGTATTCAAGAGGATATGTACAGGGGTAAACACTGGACTATGCGGCAATATGCTGGTTTTTCAACCGCAGAAGAAAGCAATAAGCGGTATAAATTCCTTTTGGCCCAAGGGGTAACCGGACTAAGTGTGGCATTTGACCTTCCTACGCAAATTGGGTACGATAACCGGACTAAGTGTGGCATTTGACCTTCCTACGCAAATTGGGTACGATAGCGACCATCCTTTGTCAGAAGGTGAAGTTGGCAAGGTAGGTGTGGCCATCGACAGCATCGAGGACATGGAACTGCTTTTCGACGGTATCAATCCCGAAGAAGTATCTACCTCCATGACCATCAATGCAACAGGCTTTATTCTTTTGGCTTTGTATGCAGCTGTGGCCAAAAGAAAAGGCGCAGACCTTTCTAAATTAAATGGCACCATTCAAAATGATATTTTAAAAGAATATGCCGCAAGAGGCACTTATATCTATCCTCCACAACCATCCATGCGCATCATCACCGATATTTTTGAATGGTGCAGCAAGGAAATGCCCAAATGGAATACCATCTCAATTTCAGGCTATCATATTCGTGAAGCTGGTAGTACCGCAGTACAAGAAGTTGCATTCACCCTTAGCAATGGAAAAGCGTATGTAAAAGCTGCAATTGAAAAAGGTATTGATATCAATACAGTTGGAAAAAGATTATCCTTTTTCTTCAATGCGCATAATAACTTATTTGAGGAAGTTGCCAAGTTCAGAGCAGCAAGAAAAATCTGGGCCAAAACAATGCAATCATTAGGAGCAACAGATCCCAAAGCGATGATGCTGCGTTTTCATACGCAAACTGGTGGTAGTACACTAACACAACAACAACCACTCAACAACATTACACGAGTCACGCTACAAGCATTATCTGCTGTGCTAGGTGGAACACAATCATTGCATACCAATGGTTATGATGAAGCTTTAAGTCTTCCTACAGAAGAAGCTGCACAAGTTGCACTCAGAACACAACAAATTATTGCATTTGAAAGTGGTGCAGCAGACACTGCAGATCCTTTAGCAGGGTCATACTATGTTGAAAACCTTACCAATGCGATGGAAGTTGAAATCGAAAAATTAATTGCTCACATTGATCAAATGGGTGGAAGTGTTAGTGCCATTGAAAAAGGATTCATGCAAGAACAAATTGCATCAAGCGCCTATAAATACCAACGAGAAATTGAAGAGGAGAAAAAAATTGTGGTGGGTGTCAACAAGTTTCAATCAAGTTCTAATTCAACACCACAACCATTTAAGATTGACGACAGCATTCGTGAAATGCAGGTAAAAAAGATTGAAGCACTTAAATCAAAAAGGGACAATTCAAAAGCAAATGCTTGTCTAAATGCAATAGAAGAAGCCGCTAAAGGCAATTCCAACCTTATGCCATTGGTAGTTGATGCAGTTGAACAATATTGCACATTGGGAGAAATTGCAGGAACCTTGCGCAAAGTCTTTGGCGAATACCGCTAGTAATAGTAGTCGAGGTTCTTAACGTAGAATTCATTGAACGCTGTTCTGAATTCATTGACCTCCTCTTCAAACCCATCAAACTTTTCACGGATTCCATAATGGTGCAACTTTTGTAAATCCAACTCCAAGCGGTTGTCGTCTACAGGCACCATGTCCATTTCGTCTAGGTGCTCGCTGACTTGATACGACAACTCATAGAGTTGATTTCTCAAGACTACCAATTGACCTGAAAAACTGTCAACTTTATCCCTATCGAGTTGTTCTCCTCCTCTATTGGATAAATCGACAATTCGTTCATTGATGATATCAAGGTAATTGTGAAAAAAGTCAATGGCATTTAACCATTCAAAATGCTCAGCTTGTTGTGGTAAGGTTTCTACGGTATACATCGTTGGTGTTTTGACAAAGATGTAGCAGGATAGAATACCGAAGGGATGATGAAAGTCGTTTTACCAAATGATTTTCATCAACTCTTAAACCATGAATTAGAATTTTAAAATTTAGGCGCACCTAAATTTAGATTATGCATAGTACTCAGCCCTTAATTCTGCAACGCGCTTATCAACAAGGTATTCATCGAAAGTCATCAACCTATCGATAGCGCCTTTAGGTGTAAGCTCAATAATTCTGTTTGCAACGGTTTGCATGAACGTATGGTCATGAGAAGTAAGCAATACTATTCCAGGGAAATTCACACAACCTTCGTTAAAACTTTGGATACTTTCAAGATCCAAGTGATTGGTAGGTTGGTCAAGTATGATAAGGTTTGGATTTTGAAGCATCATGCGACTCACCATACACCTTACCTTTTCTCCCCCGCTGAGTACTTTTGTTTTTTTCTGAATATCATCACCACTGAAAAGCATCTTGCCCAAGAAACCTCTTAGGAATGGCTCATCTGCGTCAGTAATATGCGGTGGTACAAATTGACGTAACCAATCTAATAGACCTAAATCTTCTGTAAAAAATTCAGTATTCTCAACTGGCAAATACGATTTAGTGATGGTTGTACCCCACTCAAACTTACCTGCATCTGCTTTCATTTTATCATTGATGATTTCAAAGAAAGATGTTACTGCCAAAGGATCTTTACTTACAAAGGCAATTTTATCACCTTTGCTTACTGAAAAAGTTAGTTTATCAAATAATGATCTGCCATCAACTGATTTTGAAAGATTCTCTACAGATAAAATCTGGTTACCCACTTCTCTCAATGGTTGAAAAATGATACCAGGATATTTTCTGTTGGATGGCTCAATTTCTTCAATGGTCAATTTCTCCAATGCCTTTTTTCTAGATGTCGCTTGCTTTGATTTAGAGGCATTCGCACTGAAACGAGCGATGAAGTCCAACAAAGCCTGACGCTTATCCTCCATCTTCTTGTTCTTGTCGTTGATCTGTCTTGCCATCAACTGAGACGACTCATACCAGAAAGTATAGTTACCAGTAAAGGTTTTGATCTTGGAACGATCAACATCGGCTACATGCGTACATACGGCATCTAAAAAGTGACGGTCGTGGCTCACCACCAAGACAATATTTTCATAATCTGCCAAGAAGTTTTCCAACCAACCGATGGTTTCAATATCCAAACCATTGGTAGGCTCATCGAGCAACAGGATATCTGGGTTACCAAATAATGCCTGAGCAAGAAGTACCCTCACTTTCATGTTAGAAGGAATATCTTTCATCAAACTCTGGTGAAAGGCTTCTTTCACACCCAACTCATTCAAGAAAGTTGCTGCATCGCTTTCAGCAGTATAGCCACCCATTTCTCCAAACTCCGCCTCTAAATCACCTGCACGTATACCATCCTCCTCAGAGAAATCTTCTTTGGCATAGATCTTCTCACGTTCTTGCCCTACTTCCCATAATTTCTTATGTCCCATCAACACCGTATTCAACACCGTCTGCTCATCAAACTGAAACTGGTTCTGGTTCAACACCGCCATTCTTTCACCAGGAGTAATCTCAACTGAACCTTTGTTTGGCTCAATTTCCCCACTTAAAATCTTTAAAAAGGTACTTTTCCCTGCCCCATTTGCCCCAATCACACCATAACAATTGCCTTTTACGAAATTGATATTTACTTCGTCAAAAAGGACTCTCTTGCCATAGGCCAAGGTAATATTGCGTGCACTGATCATCTTGCTAAATTGTATTTGCTTAAAGGCTGCAAAGTTACGAAATAGAAACCTTCAAATTTCTTATATTACAAGTCTAAATTTCCTGAAATGAGAAGTCTATTGTTCATTGCTTTGAGTATGCTTACAACCTACGCATCGGCTCAATCCCCTTATAGTGCAGCTATTGATGCAAAATCGACTGCCATTGCACCAAAATTGGTAGAATGGAGACGCCATATCCATCAAAATCCTGAATTGGGTAACCGTGAAGTGAAAACACAAGAATACATTGCTGATCATCTATCGAAATTGGGTATTGAAGTGACCAAATTGGCGAAGACTGGTGTGTTGGGTGTTTTGAAGGGTGGTAAACCCGGACCAGTAATTGCACTTCGTGCGGATATTGATGCACTTCCAGTTAAAGAAAGAGTTGATGTTCCTTATAAATCAACCGTAATGGCCGAATACATGGGAAATAATGTTCCTGTAATGCACGCTTGCGGTCATGATACACATACTTCTATCTTAATGGGGACTGCTGAAGTATTAGCCTCCATGAAAAAAGACATAGCTGGTACAATCAAATTCTTTTTCCAACCAGCCGAAGAAGGTCCCCCCGCTAACGAAGAAGGCGGTGCTCCTTTGATGATCAAAGAAGGTGTGATGGACAACCCCAAAGTAGATGCAGTTTTTGGATTGCATATTTCATCAGGTTTAGAAATCGGACAAATCAAATACATCAGTGGGTCGATGATGGCCTCTTCAGATTGGTTCACCATAAAAATAAAAGGAAAACAAACACATGGTTCTACACCATGGACAGGTATTGATCCAATTGTTGTGGGAACCCAAATCATCAACAATTTACAAACTATTGTTAGCCGTCAAGAAGACCTCACTATTGCTCCGGTAGTAATTACTGTCGGTAAGTTTCACAGTGGTGTAAGAGCCAATATCATTCCTGAAGAAGCAGAATTGGAAGGAACCATCAGAACACTCGACAGCAAAATGCAAAAGGATGTGCACGTAAAAATAAAACAAGTAGCGCAGAAAGTTGCGGAGGCATGGGGAGCACAAGTGGATGTAAATATTGAAACCAAAACTTTGGTGACTTATAACGATCCAGCGCTTGTTGCTGCTTCAATTGCATCTTTAGAAAAAGCAGCAGGAAAAGAAAATGTTTCACAAGGAAGATGGACAACCGGAGCAGAGGACTTCTCTTATTTTGGAGAGAGAGCGCCAAGCTTCTTCTTCAATTTAGGTGGTATGCCAAAGGGAACAGATCCTTCAAAAGCTGCTCCACACCATACTCCTGACTTTTACATTGATGACAGCATGCTAGATGTTGGTGTTAAAGCTTTCTGCAATTTGGTATTTGATTATGCAGCGAAGAAGAAATAGTTAATTACGCTTTCCAAAAAGCAAACTACCTACTCTTACCATAGTACTACCATTATCTATGGCAAGCATATAATCGCCGCTCATTCCCATTGATAAAATGTTGAATTGAGCGGCGTTTTTGTGTACTTGATGGATTTCATCATAAAGTTTTTTCAACGATTTGAACTCTTGTTCAACAAGTGAAAGATCATCTGAGAATGAAGCCATACCCATCAAGCCAGATAATTCTACATTTTCGTATTTCTTTTCTAAAAAATAAGACGCAGCTACTTGTCGTGCTTCTTGAAGATCCAAACCATACTTAGTCTCTTCTTGTGCAATATGCACTTGCAAGAGACAATTGATTTTCTGATTTAATTTTTTCCCCTCCTTGTCGATCACCTCCAAAAGCTTGATGCTATCCACACCATGAATCAAATGCACAAAAGGTGCAATCATTTTTACTTTATTGGATTGCAAATGTCCAATAAAATGCCAGCGTATATCTTTTGGTAAAAAAGCTTGTTTTTGCACAAGCTCTTGCACATAGTTCTCCCCAAAATCACGGTGACCGGCATCGTACAAGACCTGAATATCTTCAACGGGTTTTGTTTTGGATACAGCAATCAATGTAACGCCCTTAGCATATAAAGTAGATTGTAGGGAAAGGTATGCTTGTAAATCGACTGCCATGAATTTGTACTTATTTTAAAATGCTTCTGCCAATTACCATGCGTTGTACCTCACTAGTTCCTTCATATATCTCAGTGATTTTTGCATCACGCATCAATCTTTCTACGTGGTATTCTTTTACATATCCGTATCCGCCATGTACCTGGACTGCATTAGTGGTGACCCACATCGCAGTTTCAGATGCATATAATTTGGCCATTGCTGCACTGGTTGAATAATCCATCCCATTGTCTTTCTCCCAAGCTGCTTTATAACACAACAAACGAGCCGCCTCAATACGCGTTGCCATATCTGCTAATTTAAATTGGATGGCTTGGTGCTGACTAATTTCTTTTCCAAAAGCCTTGCGTTCCTTTGAATAAGCAACAGCTCGTTCATAAGCACCAGCGGCAATACCCAAGGCTTGTGCTGCAATACCAATTCTACCACCATCAAGTGTTTTCATGGCAAATGAAAATCCAAATCCTAGTTCTTTGATCAGGTTTTCTTTAGGCACCTTAACATCAGTAAATGAAATACTATGCGTGTCACTTGAGCGGATACCCATTTTATTTTCTTTTGCTCCTACTGTTACCCCAGGCCAATTTTTTTCAACTATTAATGTGCTGATGCCTTTATGTCCCTTTGCTGGATCAGATTGCGCCATTACTAGATAAAGAGATGCTGAAGAACCATTGGTAATCCAGTTTTTTGTACCATTCAATAAAAAGTAGTCGCCTTTGTCTTCAACTATAGTTCTTTGTGATGTAGCATCAGAACCTGCTTCTGGCTCACTCAACAAAAATGCACCCAAGTATAATTCACCATCTTTTCTTCCTTGTGCAAGTGGCGATAAATATTTTTTCTTCTGTTCTTCGTTTCCATATTTCTCTAACCCCCAAGCTACAAGGCTATTGTTCACACTCATACAAACAGCAACACTTGCATCTACCTTACTGATTTCTTCAATAGCCAATACATAACTTACTGTATCTAAACCTGCACCACCATATTGTGGATCGACCATCATACCCATAAACCCAAGTTCAGCAAGTTGCATTACTTGCTCCTTTGCAAAAATTTGTTTTTCGTCTCTTTCAATAACGCCAGGTAAACAAGATTGTGCAAAATCTTTTGCAGCTTGCTGAATCATCAATTGTTCTTCGGTTAGTTTAAGTTCCATATGTCAAGATTGTATATACCAAATTTCGGGATATTTCTTCAACCAAAATGTTGTTAAAACAAATAGAAATGCATTTCAATAAAAACTCAAATTGCATCAATTCTATAATATATTTCCTACTTTCACTTTGAATTTTATCAATGAAACCGACACACGCTGAATTGAATTTCAAAGTCCAAAGACTAGTAGCAATAGTAGCAGTCGCCCTATTTATCTTAAAGGTAATAGCCTGGTGGCTTACTCAGTCGGTTGCCGTATTAACAGACGCATTGGAAAGTACCGTAAACGTGGTTGCAGGTTTCATTAGTCTATATAGTCTTTATATAGCCGCAAAGCCTCGCGACAAAGATCATCCTTATGGTCATGGTAAAGCAGAATTCGTTTCTGCAGCAGTTGAAGGAAGTTTAGTTGCAATTGCTGGTTTTGTTATCATCTATGAAGCTATTGATAACCTGATCCATCCCCATAATATTCAAAAATTAGATATAGGTATGATGATTATTGCTGTTACTGCAATAATGAATTATACAATGGGATGGTACGCCATCAATACAGGAAAAAGGAATAATTCATTAGCGTTAATTGCTTCTGGTAAACATTTGCAAAGTGATACTTATTCTACTTTGGGTATTATCGTTGGAATAGCTATAATATATTTCACCAACTTGATTTGGCTAGATAGTGTCATCGCGATTGGGTTTGCATTCTTCATTATTTATACTGGATACACTATTGTAAGAAGTTCGCTTGCTGGCATCATGGATGAAGCCGATTTGGAACTACTTGAAAAATTAGTAGCCAGGATGAATGAAAACAGAAGGGAAAATTGGGTTGACTTACACAACCTTAGAATTATCAAATTCGGAACCATCATTCACATTGATTGTCACCTTACAGTTCCTTGGTACCTTAACGTACATGAAGCTCATCAAGAAATTGAAGCTTTCTCAGCACTTGCTAAAAATGAATTTGGAGAGAGCGTAGAACTCTTTGTACATGCTGATGGCTGTATGGATTTCTCATGCCGCATTTGTGACAAAAAAAATTGCCAAGAAAGGAAGTTTCCTTTTAAAAAATCAATTACCTGGGATGTGCATAATATCTCTAGTGATCAGAAACATATGATTTAGGGAAGTGCTGGCTCTTGCTGACTTAGACAATGAAAACTTCCCAATCCCCATATAATATCTGTTGAATCAATACCGACAATTTCTCTATCAGGAAAACATTGTTGCACAATCTGCAATACCTTATCATCTTTATCACTTCTGTAGGTTGGAACGACTACCTGTTGATTAGCAATGTAAAAATTAGCATAAGAAGCAGGTAACATCTGGTCTTCCCAAATTACAAGGTCAGGCATGGGGAGTTCAACGATATTAAGTTGTTTACCATTGAGCAAGCGCATTCCCTTTAATTGCTTTAGGTTGTGCTGCAACAATGCATAATTGTCGTCTTGCTTATTATCTTCTATAACTGTAATAACTGTGTCCTCATTCACAAACCTCACCGTATCGTCGATATGACCATCGGTATCATCCCCTACAATGCCTTCATCCACCCACAACACTTGGTCTTGTCCGTAGTAATCCATCAAGTATTGCTCAATTTGTGCTTGGTTCAAATGTGGATTTCGATTGGGGTTCAACAAACAGGCTGTAGATGTGATCACGGTACCTGCACCATTAAAATCAACCGAGCCACCTTCCATGATGATACCTGGATTAAATACAGGCAGCCCCAATTTATTACCAATCAAGGTTGGGACTACATCATCAAGATCAAAGGGAGGATATTTATTTCCCCAAGCATTGTAATTCCAATCAACGACTGCTTTTTTAGACTTGTCTAAATTGTTCAATAAAAAAGCGGGGCCATGATCTCTGCACCATGCATCATTTGTTGGATGAAGATGAAAATGAACCTTTGATAAATTAACGCCAGCTGCTTCTAACAAAGCAGTCGCTTTTTGCTGCATGGCAAGATCACAGATATTGATATTCACGTCTTCAAATCGAACCAAGGTTTTAATGAAAGCCACATACGATGGAAATATGGTCTCAATCTTACCAGGCCATGAAGCTTCCTTGTGCGGCCAACTCAGCCAGGTTGATTGATGTGGGGCAAATTCAGCAGGAAAATAATAACCGAGTGATTTGGGAGTGGCAGTCATTGTTGTAGGTTGTCAGTTGTCGGCTTGCCCACCGTGGCGGGTTAACAGTTTAATCAATAAATCGCTTAACTATATCTCCATACGAATCAATTCTGCGATCACGCATGAAAGGCCAATGTGTGCGATAGCTATCCGTTTTAGACAAGTCTAATTCCGTTACTATTACCTCTTCTTGGTCGTGTGTTGCTTTTACAATCAAACTTCCAAATGGATTGGCAACAAATGAACCTCCCCAAAATTTCATGGCACCATTCTGCTCTAACCCTACCCTGTTAACACTTACCACATGTACACCATTGGCAACAGCGTGACTTCTTTGAATGGTTTGCCATGCGTTATATTGCTCTGTATTGGTTGCTTCATTCTGACTTGTAGCCCATCCAATAGCAGTAGGATAAAATAATATTTCAGCACCCATGAGTGAAGTTAATCTAGCCGCTTCCGGATACCACTGATCCCAACAAATCAACACACCAATCTTGCCATACTTTGTTTCAAAAACTTTATAACCCAAATCGCCTGGTGTGAAATAAAATTTTTCAAAATATGCCGGATCATCTGGTATGTGCATTTTTCTATACTTGCCTAAATAAGTTCCATCAGCATCCAACACTGCTGTAGTATTGTGGTATAAGCCCTGTGCTCTTTTTTCAAACAATGAAGCAATCACTACAACTCCTGTTTCTTTTGCAACAGCAGAAAGTGTATCTGTAGAAGGACCAGGAATAGTCTCCGCTAATTTGAAGTTCTCGTAATCTTCTACATCACAGAAATAAAGTGAAGTAAACAATTCTTGGAGACAAACAATATTTGCACCTTTTGCGGCAGCTTCTTTGATGCCAGCAATTGCTTTGTCCATGTTCGACTTAGCATCGCCACTGCAACTCATTTGTACCAAACCGACTTTTACTTTAGACATGCTGTTATTTATTTGAAGTTACTTTTATAGAGAATTGTTAACTGTTAACGGTTAACGGTTTTAAGTTTCCACCAAAACCAAATCACCCAAACCTCTTACACCAATCGACTTCTGAGAAATAAAGCCTTCGCCATATTTCACACCAATTCTTTTTCCCATCAGTTTTGCTCTTGCTACTAATGACTCAAGAAAATCTGGAGTGGATATATAAGTTTGCGTTCCTTTTAATGAATCTTCACTTACATGAAACTGGGTACTATAGGCTTTTATGGCCTCCATACGTTGCTCAAAAACATCGCTAATATCAACAATCAAGTCTGGCTCATAAAAGCGATCCTGAATATAATGCAACACTTGCTTGGGGCGCCATCTCTGTTGTGGCTTACCTTCTTCATCAAATGTTTCTATTTTACTTAAACCAGAAAGGAAACATGCTTCTCTTAACAAGTGTCCAGCTCGACCATGATCAGGATGTCGATCATCCAACACATTCGCTAGAATAACTTCAGGCTGGTATTTTCTGATTGTACGAATTACTTGCAATTGATGTTCTTCATCGTTCTTGAAAAAACCATCTCTCATACAAAGGTTTTCCCTAACGGATAACCCCATAATCGCAGCAGCATCAGCTGCTTCTTTCTTTCTAGTCTCGATGGTTCCTCTGGTGCCTAATTCGCCTTGTGTGAGGTCGATAACCCCAGCAGCATTTCCTTTTTTAACTTCGTTGATCAGGGTACCTGAACAACTCAGCTCTACATCATCAGGATGTACACCAAAGGCCAAGACATAAAGTTTCATTGTGTTCATTTACGGCGGCAAAGATACAGAATTGAACTACTCCGCATGCCCATACATACGGGCCACTTCTAAAACTATCATTTCCATATCGGCATCCTCTCCTTTAGGATCATAATCCTGTTTGAGGCTGCTGCCAAACACCCAAGCAATAGTCTGCCAAAAACGGGCTGAAAATCCTCCTCTGTACTCTTTGATTATACTATAACAAGAGTTGCTGGTTTCCCGGTTGATTAATTTCATCAAGACTTTACCTTGGTATACAGATAAAGCAGTAAGTGGAGTTGTGAATTCTTTTTTGAGCTCTTTTTCTCTGGAGCTGAGGTATTTTTTTCTTGCCACCGGGTCTTTGATGACCATCAGTTGTCGGTTAACATCATTAATGATGTAACTGGCTTTCTTGGCATAAGGATAGGTAACATAAACTGCATTCCTTAATCTTGTCCATTTTTGCTTTGCCTTGCGTTGTTCAGGAGACATTTCTCCAAAAACATTTACCATTTCCAACTGTGCATAAGTCATAGTATCTCCACCATAAATAATATAGGGAACCAACAAAGTATCGTTTGCCCCATACCTTGATTGAGCATTGGTTGTAGAGCCAACAAACAGCATGATAATTATGGTCGATAAATAACGCACAATATAAAGTTAAGAAACTCCTAGGCTACATACAACTTACTCTTCATCCTGAACCACATACTGATCATAAAACCAGCTACTGTAATTAGGGTACCCAACCATAAAAGATTGATCCAAGGGAAGCGGAAAGCCTTCAGGGTGATGTACCTCACAACAGCATTAGATTCCTTTAAACCTAATTGCACCTTGCCATTTTCACCTTTCTGAAGACCAACAACAAGATGTTGTTCCATGATGGTATCAATCTTTGACGATGCAATACCGCTTTTCTTCATATAAGCAGGATTCACATTAAACTGCATTCCCTCCTTAGAGAAAACAGTAACATCAGACACCCATGCGCTATCCACCATCGGTAAATCTTTATTGTCGTTTTTGTTGGCAGCCAAAAGCTTATTAACAACTGCAAATCCGTTGGAATAAAACACAGTATCTCCAGCTTTAACATCTGTGTACCTGAAATTTGCTGTATCCTTGATGTTGTCTGGATTTAACCATGATGTAATGTAGACAAAAACGTCGCTCGATAAATAATGTTTCGAGCCCGGATTTGACGAAAGTTGAGAATTCTCTCCACTTTTTACCAAAAAGGCATTAGGAGTTATATTGAAAGCATCAACAATTGTTTCATCGTCTTTTGGGTCAACCTCAATGAAACGAATTTTAAAATAAACCTTATTGTTTTTTTCCTCAGTAGAATCTCCAATATAAGTAACCACATACTTACCCATTTTCACAGGTGTGTTGTATAACAAGGTTACATTTTCTAAAGGATCATCATCTCTACCTTTAGCATCTTTAAGACCTACTACAGAAATTCCACCTGCATTTTTCGAAATCAATTCTTTTTTAGAAGACGAAATCAAAATGCCCAACAACATCATACCAAAACCAAAATGGGTGATAGAAGCCCCAGCTGCCTTCATCTTCCACTTCAATACAGATCCCATATAAGCAGCATTTGCAATGATGGTATATATAGATGTCCATAATGCAACATGTATACCCACTAAAAATCCTAACCCATGTTTATCAAATTTTACATCACCCCAAATACTTAAAGCAGCAGATAATACAACAGTTGCAATTGTTGGAATCAACAACTTTGACCAAATATATTTCCTAGTTGTCTCCTTGTACTTGAAATACTGTGTGATAGCTGTCAAAACACCAATAATAATAGCCACCAAAATCATGATACGATTGTATACGTATTCTACATTCTCACCAATTGCCCAAGAAGTACCAAATAATTTATTGATGAAAGGCAATGAAGTCAATACGATAATATACACTGCGGAAATAAGTAACAAAAGAGAACCGATAAACATCCAAAACTCTCTTGAATTCATGCTTTCTTCTTTGACGACCGTAGGGATGTTCTTTCTATCCTTGTAATATAAAAATGCAGGTATGGCAATGAATACCAACTGCATCATAATCAAATGCCAGTATAAAGTGCTACCCTCTCCAGTAAATGAGTGTACAGAAGTATCGCCCAACACACCAGTCCTGGTTAAGAAAGTTGAATACAAAACAAGTAAGTGAGTAAGGAAGATAAAAAGATAAGTACTCTTCATTGCATGTCCAGTACTCTTAAAGATTAACATGGTATGAATTCCCGCAACCAATAAAAGCCAAGGCACCATTG
>JBEASE010000049.1:0-13788 GCA_041162625.1 Bacteroidota bacterium
CTCTTATGATCAGTTTGACTGACGCTTTTTCAGCACCGCCTTTAATATCAGTAGGATGAACAAATCCTTCAAGTCCCTCTGTAACCTCAGGTGCCAAATAGTCTTTCGGTAAAGCTGCCAAGAAATCTCCAATAATTTTTATTGCATTCACCATCTTGCCCTTGGCAGATCCAGGATGCGCAATTATACCATGTACAATAATTTCAAGGCCGTTAGCAGAAAAAGTTTCATGTTCAAAGGCTCCAAGTTCACCACCATCCAATGTATAACCAAAATCTGCCCCTAACTTTTCTAGATCTACATGCTCTACTCCTCTTCCCACTTCTTCATCCGGGGTAAACAATATTTTTACTTTCCCATGAGCTATTGTTTTGTCTTGCAACAATCGTGCAGCAACCTCCATGATGATTGCTATACCAGCTTTATCATCAGCTCCCAACAATGTAAATCCACTTGCAGTAACAATATCATCACCTATTTTTTCTAATAAATAAGGGTGCTCAGCAGTAGTAATCACCTGGCTATTATCATCAGGTAAAACAATATTCTGTCCTTTATATTGATGATGCACAATTGGCTTCACATGTTCCCCTGAACAATCAGGGGCAGTATCCATGTGAGAACACAAACAAATTACGGGAACTGTATGACTAACTGTGGCAGGAATGGTTGCATACACATAGCCATACTCATCCATATGAGCATCTTCTACGCCCATTTCTTTGAGCTGATATGCCAATAACCTACCAAGGTTCTTCTGCTTCTCAGTTGAAGGAAAGCTTGCACTTTCCGGATCACTCTGTGTGTCAATTTGTACATAGTTCAAAAAACGATCTAATAGCTGACTCATAAGCATTTGGTAAACAAAAAAACTATTTAACTCAATCGATATCCTCTCAAGAAATCTTCTACCAGCATTCTTTTCTTCCCTTCTAGTTGAAGCTCTTTTATATATACCCAACCATCAGTGCTTGCAAAACGCAAATATGATTTTCCGTCTGATTCAACTTGACCAGCAGATGTTCCATTAGCAACCATTTCATATGTCGCTTTGAAAATTTTAAGCATCTTGCCATTCAAGTAGGTAAAAGCTGTTGGATAAGGTGATAGTCCACGAATTAAATTATACACTTCTTCTGATTTCTTCTCCCAATTTATTTTACAAGTTTCAGTGTGCAGTTTTGGTGCTTCTGGAACATTTCCTTCCAACTGATTCAATATTTCTTCTTGAGGAATAGGCAATAAATTTCCGGAACAATAACATGATAAAGTTTCAAAAACCAAATCTGCTCCTGCAACCATCATTTCATCATGCAATTCACCAGCTGTTTCATCTTCTCGAATTTGAATTTGCTTGCGCATAAGTATATCTCCTGTATCAATTGTATGTTGCAGCTTAAAAGTTGTTATACCCGTTACTTTTTCACCATTAATAATGGCCCAATTGATAGGAGCTGCACCTCTGTATTTAGGCAACAAAGAAGCATGAAGATTAATAGTTCCTAATGATGGCATGTTCCAAACTGCTTCTGGCAGCATACGAAATGCAACTACTACTTGTATATCTGCATCAAAAGATTTTAATTCAGCTAAAAATTCAGGGTCCTTGAGTTTGACCGGTTGCAACACAGGAAGATTGTGTAGCAATGCAAATTGCTTTACTGCACTCTGACTCATTTGCATACCTCGTCCAGCAGGTTTATCGGGTGCTGTAACGACTGCCACCACCTGACAATTTTCTTTTACCAGCTTTTCTAGAATAGCTACCGCAAAAGCTGGGGTTCCCATAAACACAATTCTACAATCCTTGACTGTTTTCATTTTGCAAAGAAACTAATAAAGCAGGTATTTCTTTCTAATCGATATAAATGCTTCTACTCCTGGTTTCCAAGATGCCCTAATTTCAGCTGCAGAGGCACCACTTTTTATCTGTTGCATCAGCGTTGCATTCCCTGCAAGCTTGTTGAAAAAAGATGCATCAGCATCACCAGATTTTGGAAGGATAAAAAACTTTTCTTTATCCGGAAATAAACGATAAGCTTCAATAAGATACTCGATGTGTATGCGTCCATTTACTTTTTCATAAGCCTCTTCATCTGAACTACTCAAATTCCAGCCATAACATATCTGATCTTTCAATTTCGGCTGCATGGCACCTGACATGGCTGCCGGCTTGAATGAAAACATATTATTGGGTAAAGCAGGGTGACCAAAAACTAAAAAAGGGGTGGTTGTCCCCCTACCCTCACTAAACACAGTCCCTTCAAAAAAACAAATTGAAGGATACCAATAAATGGAAGCGTTGTTGGGAAGATTAGGGGAAGGCTTAACAGGCAATATATACTGTGATTTACGTGTGTATGCACTACAAGAAATCACAGTAAATGAAGAAGGATCCTTAGCACTCAGCTGCGAATACGCTTGTATAGCAGCAGGACTCAACCATTTTTCACCAACCAACATTTTGGCATACTCACCAATAGTCATACCATATACAACCGGAACTGGTTGCATACCAACAAAAGATCGGTATTTACTTTCTAAAACTGGACCATCAACATAATGAATATTAGGATTAGGTCTGTCCAGGATGATGAGTTTTTTATTGTTGGTAAAAGCCGACTCCATATAGCCTTCCAATGAAGAAATGAAAGTGTAAAACCTCACTCCTACATCTTGAATATCAAATAGCATGATATCAACCTCTGATAAATCTTCTGCAGTGGGCTTTGTTTTTTGCCCGTATAAAGACACTACTTTAATTCCCGTTTTTTGATCAACATAATTGGCCACTTTAGCACCTGCATCAGCCTCACCTCTAAAGCCATGTTCCGGACCAAATATTACATTTACTTGTACTTTGTTTTCCATCAATACATCAACCAAATGTTTATCTCCAATCTTGGAAGTTTGATTGGCGAAAACGGCAACTTGCTTACCCTTTAAAAGTGGCAAATAGGATGATAATCTTTCTGCACCAGGAACTACCTGTTGGGCTAACCCTTTGAGGACTAAAAAACAAAGTAGTAGGTTAAAAACAAGCCTTTTTTGCATGGTTTTGTAACATTATGAATTAAAAATAAAAGAATAAACCTAGATTCGCCCTTCGTTTCATTTTAATTTTCACATTTTTAAACAAAAATTATGCAAGTAAAAAAGGGCGATGTAATTCGTGTTCATTATACCGGAACCCTTCTAGATGGATCTCAATTCGATAGCTCAGTAGGTCGCTCTCCATTGGAATTCACTGTTGGGGCAGGACAAATGATTGCTGGTTTCGATGCTGGTGTGCTTGGAATGGCTATCGGAGAAAAAAAGACAATTCAAATTGACCCAGATAATGGATATGGTCAGAAAGACCCTAATGCCATCATCGAATTTCCAACTTCTAATGTTCCTGAAGGCATGCAAGTTGAAGTGGGTATGAAACTCAACCTTCAAAATCAGTACGGACAACCTGTACCTGTTGAAGTTGTTGAAATTAGAGAAGAGGTAATCATCATGGATGCAAATCACTTCTTAGCAGGTAAAGACTTAGTTTTCGAAGTAGAATTGGTAGAGATAGTAGGTTAATTACTGTTTCGTAATTACATAACACCACCGCAATAATTTCCCTTTAAAATCAAAAGGAATTGTTGCGGTGGTTATATTTTCAACCCTTCCCTTAATCATTGCTTCATTCATTTCAAATTTCCGAGCATTGGTACTGAAATACAAGAGTCCATTTGGTGCTAGTTTTTCAATGCATTGGTTGATCAGTTCCACATGCATTTCTTGTATATCAAAAACATCCTTCATCATTTTACTGTTGCTAAACGTAGGCGGATCTAGTACAATCAAATCATAATAACCCGCTTCACATTTATCTAACCATTGTAAAACATCCGCTTTTACAAAAACATATTGGTCACCTTTGAAACCATTCAACTCCATGTTTTTCTTGGCCCAATCTAAATAAGTATTGGACAAATCAACAGAAACCACCTCAGCTGCACCACCTTTTGCTGCATACACTGAAAAAGATCCTGTGTAACAAAACAAATTCAATACTCGTTTACCCTTGGCTTGTTGTGCTACCTTACCCCTGGTAATCCGATGATCGATAAATAGTCCCGTATCTAAAAAATCAGTCAGGTTGACCAGAAACTTCAGCCCACCTTCTTGCACTTCCTTATAAGCCTGTCGATTATCAGTCTTCTGGTATTGATCTTGTCGACTCTCCTTTCTCTTTCGCTCTTTGATATGAATTTGAGATAACTCCTTTCCTAGCACATGTTGAATAACTTCTAGACTATCATTGAACCACCTTTCATACTCTTCTTCCGTGAGTCTATGGTTGCTCCTGTATTCAGTCACCAATACTTCCTCACCATACACATCAATGATCAAAGGAAATTCAGGTAAATCCCTGTCGTACAAACGATAACAACTAACCCCCTGCTGTTTAGCCTGCTTGCTCAGTATACGCAATACTTTTTTAAGGCGGTTATCAAACATGATGAGTTTTGCATCAGACATATCGGCAAGTTAAAGTTTTATTGGCCGTTACACATAGCCAAAAAAGAATAACTAATTTTACAAAAATCGCTGATTATGAAAATGAGCTTATTGCTAAGTGGACTTTTATTCGGTTTCATGTCAACCATAGCGCAACCAACTTCTCTTAATACACAAGAATTTGCAAAAACAATTGCTTCCGGAAAAGTACAAGTGTTAGACGTTAGAACAGCTGATGAATATAAAAGCGGACATCTTGATAAAGCACTTCAAGCGAATTGGTTAGACAACAAAGAATTCTTTGATCGCACCTCCCATCTTGATAAAAATATTCCAGTATATATCTATTGTCTAAGTGGAGGTAGAAGTGGTGCTGCAGCTGAGGCACTTCGTGCACAAGGTTTTAAAGTAACCAACATGGAAGGTGGTATCAACGCTTGGAAAAAAAATAATTTACCCTTAGTAGGTAATAACGCAAATACCAAACAAACAACCATGGTTGCCTATCAAGGACAAATTAGAAGCACCAATATTGTTCTTGTTGATTTTGGCGCAGAATGGTGTCCTCCCTGTAAGAAAATGGAGCCAGTGCTGAATCAATTCATGAAAGAAAACGCCAACAAACTGACACTTGTAAAAATGGATGGTGGTGTTGAAACTGAATTGATGAAGACATTAAATGTAGATGCCTTGCCAACTTTTATTCTTTACAAAAATGGTAAAGAGGTTAAAAGAAAACAAGGCATCGTTAGCAAAGAGGAATTTTCCTCTTGGCTCAAATAAATTAATTCTTTGCTTTTTGCATTGCATTAGCAGCACCACCTGAAACCCTTGGTGCACCTAATCCACTGATGCTTGCAGCTCCTTTGAACAATTGGAACTTGCTTGGCATCTCTTTGATTGGCCACATACCGTTGACCTCATTGATATCAGCTGTTTCACGCATTGGATCGAGCTTAATTGCTGTTACTTCTTTGTCTTTGATAAATAGCTTACTCACTTTTTGCTCATTCAAACGCCAAATGGTTACAGGGATTCTGTCCACTTCTTTTGAACCGTCCTTAAAGGTAAACTCAACGATAATCGGCATAATCATACCGCCTTTATTACTAAAGGTTAACTCATAAAAATGTTTGTCTTCCCATGCAGCATAGTTTGCTCTGTCCTTTTGTGCATCCAGCTGTTGCTGCATACCATCCTGTATCATTTTTGCATCAGCATTTCTGTTGTAGTAATAAAAATCTCTCAATGTAGTATCTCTGTCGGTATAGAAATCAATAGACTTCTCTTCTCTGTTCCTTTTCTTACTGATGCTTTCAAAATCTGCTACTTTCATTTGAGCAAGATTCTTTTCACTATCCAAGCGGAACCATTTTACAGAATCCAAAGAAATATCTACGGGATCAGTACCGTAATACCAGCCACGCCAGAACCAGTCTAGGTCAACAGCACTTGCATCTTCCATGGTCCTGAACAAATCATAAGGAGTAGGATGCTTAAAAGCCCATCTGCGTGAATATTCTTTGAAGGCATAATCAAACAACTCCCTTCCCATGATGGTCTCTCTTAGAATATTTAAACCAGTTGCAGCTTTTGCATAAGCATTCGAACCTACGTTGGCTACATTATCGCCTTTTGTCATGATTGGCTCCAACAGATCCTTTGGAAGTTTCATGTAATCGGTAATCAAATGAGCTGGACCTCTTCGCGAAGGATAATTGTTATCGAATTCTTGTTCAGTCAAGAACTGAACAAAAGTATTTAGTCCTTCATCCATCCACCAATACTGACGCTCATCTGAGTTGATGATCATTGGAAAGAAATTATGACCTACTTCATGAATGATTACTCCAATTGCACCATATTTAACCGCTTCACTGTAAGTGCCGTCCTTTTCAGCACGTCCAAAATTCATAGCTAACATAGGGTATTCCATTCCAATGGCTGCTTCTACTGAAATTGCAACTGGATATGGATATGGGATAGTAAACTTGGAATAAACTTTAATGGTATGAGCAGTAGCTTTTGTAGAATATTTTCTATAAATAGGATATGCTTCTTTTCCATAATAACTCATGCACATAACTTTCTTTCCTTCTACATCGACTGCCATAGCATCCCATACCAGTCTTCTTGAAGTATTGAAAGCAAAATCGCGCACATTCTGTGCTTCATATATCCATGTTTTCTTACCCTTGGATTTATCTTTTGCATTCTCATTTGCTTCTGCCAATGTCACTATTTCAACCGGTTCATTTGAGGTCTGGGCTTGTTGCCATCGTGTTATTTGCGTTGGTGTTAAAACAGCAGCAAGATTTTTACACTCTCCAGTTGAAGCTACAATATGATCCTCTGGCACTGTGATGTTCACTTTGTAATTACCAAATGTTAGTGCAAATTCTGCACCTCCTGTAAATTGAAGATTCTGCCATCCTTGAAAATCGCTATATACCGCTAAACGAGGAAACCATTGTGTAATGGAATAAAGATTATTATCATCCTCAGCAAAATACTCATAACCACCCCTGCCATAGCGGGTAAGTTTATCAGGTATTTTGTAATTCCAGCTGGCTTTGAAAATGAATTTTTGTCCTGGTTTAAGTGGAATAGGTAGTTCCACCCTCATCATGGTCTGATTTACAGTATACTTCAAAGGTCTGCCTGTTGCATCGGTAAGAGAAGTTACATTAACACCATATCCTTTGAGGTATTCTTTTGGATTCATCTGCAAGAGTTGCTGATGTGTCAATCGATTACCCATTGTGGATGGCTTATCGTAATTGTTATCACTGTTTGGGTGATGAAAATTCTCATCAATCTGTAACCAGATATAGGTGAGTATATCAGGTGAGTTATTGAAATAAGTTACTGTCTCGGAACCGGTAAGCAGATTTTGTTCTTCATTGATTTCAACATTGATGTCATAATCTGCTCGCTGTTGCCAATACTTAGGACCAGGAGCACCACTTGCAGTCCTATACTCATTAGGATCCTGCATTAAATAATCCAACTGCTCAAAGCGGTTACCATGATTTGAACCCGGGTTGCGCAGAGGCTGAGCAATAGCAACTTGACTAGCCAACAAAATCACAACCATCAATAAATAACTTTTTCTCATCTTTTGAGATTTACTTTTTTACGTTATAATAAACAAATAAAAAAAGAATTTACATGAAGGAGCTATTGGGACTGATATCATCTCACAGGGAGAAAATTACATGTATGTTGAGCTCATGAAAACTAACAACAACATGAAAACAAATCCACGCCCAGCATCTTTCAGTTTTTCTTCCTTGCAATATAATTTATTAATAACTCTTTTGCTGCTTATCAGCTGTAAAAAAAACGACCCTGAATTCACAGAAAATTTCACCAGAACACCCAAGCCAGAAGGAACGCAGGTATATGGAGTATCTACGCTAGATAGCTATTCATCAATCAATAAAAAAACCAGCTGGTACCAGACCACACTATCATTTTCAAGCCTATTTAACCCTGAAAAATCATACTATATTGGTTTTGAACTCACCCCAGATTTAGAAAAACTGCCTTATAACAGAACAAATGCACACAATTGGGGAGAACAGAAGTCATATTATTGGTTTAGCAAAGGAACTTACCTGTATACTGATCTTAATGGAGATGGCTACAAAGATTTGTGGGCATTTTACTTTAAAAGCCCCTGGCCAACAAATGAAAAGGGTCTACATCTTTTTTCAGAATATGAAAAGGATAGCACCAATCACCAAGTACAATATGGACTCCATGAAGTAAGAAAGGTTGGATTAATTGATCTAGATCAAGATGGTAGTAGGGAAATTCTACTTTTCTCAACAGGGTATGATAGTCAACCTTTTCCTGGTGATTCAATAGGTATTTTCAAAACAAGTACAAAAACATACCACTACCTCAATAAAGACATTGGTTATTTCCAAGGAGGAGCTTCCGGGGATATCAATAGAGATGGATTAGCAGATCTAGTAGCTTTTTCCGGAGGAAGCAAACTAGTGCCCATCCATCCGGCTGCCTATTTGAACAAAGGAAATTTGAATTTTCAATTGTCGAATGAAATTTTTAAAGGATTTAGCAACACAACAGATGATAATTACTTTACTGTCGAGCTTTTTGACATGACAGGCGATGGCAACCTAGATTTATGCTTAGGGGGTAAAAACAGATTGCGGATAGTTCCTTATAACAACGGCACTTTCAATAAAAAAGAAGCCATTTCAATTAAAGTCCAACCAGATCATGAAATATTAGATATGCTTTTTCTAGATTTTGACGAAGACGGCAAAATGGATATTCTGACACTCAACAATACCAATGGCTACCAAGGATATAGCCTTCAACTATACTTGAACAGGGATAAAAATTTCCTGGAAGTAACCAAAGAGTACATCGACAAAAACCGCGAAACAGGAGCAGATTCTTGGATAAAATGGTTACGTCTTTTTGATTACGACAAAGATGGTGACCTGGATATAGTAGCTGATGGACTGCATGGAAGTTTGTTCAACAAAGAGACTAATCTATATTGGAAGAACAACAATGGCTATTTTGTATGGACAAGAATTAATTAAAAGAAAATCTTGTATCATAATGCAGTGTCTGCGAAATAAATCTGAATTTTGGGAGGATGAAAATAATCAGACTAATTTTGGGTTTCACTTTGATCTTCCTTCTCAGTGCAGGTCATCATCCATTTTATTTGACTGTAACAGAGATAGAATACAGTTCAAAAAACAAAGAGCTAGGTATATCGCTCAAAACATTCCCTGATGATCTTGAAGAAACTATTAGATTGTATTCAGGAAAGAAAATCGATTTATCAATTAAAAATAATCCGCAGATCAATCAACTCATCTCAACCTATTTGCAACAGCACTTGACAATTGAAGTCAACAAAAGTAAAAAACAACTCAACTATTTGGGTTATGAAATAGACAAAGAAGCTGTTTGGGTTTACTTCAATATTCAAAAAATCAATAGTATCAAGGAATTAAAAGTTGTGTCAGATGTAATGTATGAATACAAGCCAGAACAGACCAACTTAGTACATATCAATTTAAATGGTAGTTCAAAAAGCTACAAGCTAAACGCACCCCATAAAGTTATCGTAGTCAATAACTAACTCACTTCAATCTTCGTTTTTTCAGCATTGGCAATTGCAATGGCGCGAATCGTTTCTGAGGCAAACGCTTTAAAAGCAGCTGCTGTTACTTGATCATCGCCCAACATAGCAGGCGCACCCTGGTCACCGCCCTCTCTGATACTCTGCACCAATGGAATTTGTCCAAGGAAATTTAAATCAAGCTGATCAGCCAAATGTTTACCACCATCTTTACCAAAAATGTAATACTTGTTATCAGGAAGCTCTAAAGGAGTAAACCAAGCCATATTCTCTACCAATCCAATAATCGGCACCCTGATTTGTGCTTGGCCAAACATAGCAATTGCTTTTTTAGCATCTGCTAAGGCCACTTCTTGAGGAGTTGTAACCACTACTGCACCAGTAACTGGAATTGTCTGCACTAGGGTCAGGTGAATATCTCCAGTACCAGGAGGCATATCAATTACCAAATAATCCAATTCACCCCAATGTACATCGGTCACAAACTGACGAATGGCACTGCTTGCCATTGGACCACGCCATACCACTGCACTTTTTTCATCAACAAGCAGACCAATACTAATAAGTTTGATTCCATATTTTTCAAGTGGTACAATTTTGTCCTTTCCATCAATATGTTCCATCAATGGACGCTGTCCCCTAATGCCAAACATAATGGGCACACTCGGACCATAAATATCAGCATCCATCAATCCTACTTTAGCTCCTTGTTGTGCCAATGCAAGAGCAAGATTGGCAGATATGGTTGATTTACCCACTCCCCCTTTACCACTTACAACAGCAATAATATTTTTGACACCAGGCAATACAGAGGTGAGATCAACTCTGATTGAACTGGTATTAGCAGTGAAATTGACAATTACTTCTAAACCCTCATCAACATGTTCATGAATAGCCCGCTCACAATCCTTTCTAATCTTCTCTTTTAAGGGACATGCTGGTGTAGTAAGTACTATCGTAAACTCAACAGATTTATCACTTACAACAATATCCCTGACCATATTCAACGTTACCAGGTCTTTTTTCAAGTCCGGTTCCTGTACTTGTCCCAATGCCTTCAAAATCGCTTCTGTACCCATAAATAAGAAATGTTAAAAATCAATTGTTCTGCAAAAATAACCATTAACAGTCTAGTTTGTTTATCGAAAAGAAGGAGTTAATTTGTGCAAGAATGAAGACGATGAAAAAAGCCATAAAATGCTCGGTTGTTTTGCTTGCTTTTTTGCCTTTTGCAGCAAAGGCCCAATTCGAAAATTTTAAAGATTCAGTGGTACAGCTCTATGGAGTAGTCATGACTGCCGATAGCCTAAGAGGACTTCCTGCAGTGACAGTCATGGTAAAAGGAACTGGAAGAGGAACCCTTACCAACAACCAAGGTGTATTTTCTATTGTGGTGCTAAAAGGTGATCAAATTGAATTTTCTTGCATTGGCTTCAAAGACAAAATAACGCTTATTCCAAAAACTCTCGAAGGCAACCAATACAGCATCATCCAATTAATGATTAATGATACGGCCTATCTTCCGGCAGCTATCATTAAACCACGACCAACCAGAGAGCAGTTTGAAAGAGATTTTGTGTCAACAGATGTGCCAGACGATAATATTGAAATTGCCAGGAAAAATACAGACATGGCAACGAGAAGAATGCTTATGAGAACTTTACCTAGTGATGGTAGAGAAGCTGTAAACTTAAACCTCGCTAAAAGCGCTCAAAAATACTATTACACAGGACAAATGCCTCCTATGAATATATTCAACCCCTTCGCCTGGGGTGAGTTTGTGAGATCATGGAAAAGAGGCGACTACAAAAAGAAATAAATGTCTGATCACCAAAAACCCATTATTGCTGTTTTTTGTGGATCCAAAAGCGGGACTGACCCACAATTCATCAACGATGCTGCTGAATTAGGTCGATTATTAGCCCATCATGGATTTGATATTGTATACGGTGGGGCATCGATAGGCATGATGGCAGCAGTAGCCAATGCAGCAATATCCAATGGTGCAGAGGTTACTGGTGTTATTCCTGAAGTATTGGTTGCTTGGGAGCGTCAACATGAAGGTTTATCGAACTTAATTATCACAAAAGACATGCATATCAGAAAAAAAACGATGTACGATATGTGTAAAGCAGCCATTATTCTTCCCGGAGGATTCGGCACGCTTGATGAACTTTTTGAAATGCTAACTTGGAATCAGCTAAGCATACACGACAAAAAAATATACATCCTAAATACTGCAGGCTTTTATGATCATTTGATTCTTCATCTTGAATCTTTAGAAAAAAAAGGATTCTTATACGACCGTATCTGGACGAGATTAAAGCATTATCAGCAACCTTTAGCATTGGTAGAGGCTATGCAGCAAGATCTTGAAAATGTTTAATCAAATATTTTACCAGCATTCAAGATATAATTAGGATCAAAAGCTTTCTTTATTTCTCGCATTAACTTCATCCGAGTATCATCAATAACAATATCGAGATATGGCTTTTGAATAAGTCCCACACCATGCTCCCCGCTAATGGTTCCTCCCAAAGCATATACCAATTGAAACAACTCACGTAAGATAGCAGTCATTTCCGGATGATTATGACTATTAGGAATTCCTTCTTTAAAAATACGCACATGCAAGTTGCCATCACCTGCATGACCATAACACACTACTTTAAAGTCTAATTTTTCACCAAGCAACTTCAAACCTTTTATCAAAGCAGGCAAAGCAGCACGAGGGACAACTGTGTCCTCTTCAATTGTATACCCTTCTAATTTTACATATTCAGCAACCTTTCTGCGCATGCTCCAAAGAATATCCTTTTGTTGAGCATCATCAGCAAAATAAATTTCACCACAATTAAATTGCAATAACAATTCAGCTATAGCTTCCATTTCATTTCTAAGCGTTTCAATATGGTTCCCATCCACTTCAATGATTAGATGTGCTGCAGTATCTTCTGTAAGCTGAACAGCAGATGACGAAAGGTATTTACTTACAATTCTCAGTGCATCTATTTCAACCAACTCAAGAGCTGAAGGTGTGAAACCTGCTTTGAAAATTGCACTGACTGCCTCACTGGCTTTTTCAAGAGATGAAAATGGAACCAGCATCAGTAAATCGTGCTTTGGATGCGGAATTAATTTCAAGACAATTTTAGTAACAATACCCAATGTACCTTCACTACCAACCATGAGTTGAGTTAGATTATAACCTGTAGCATTTTTCAAGACATTACTGCCTGTCCATATAATCTCTTTCACTACACCATACTTAACTGCTTTAGGACCACCACTATTTTCAGCAATATTTCCACCAATAAAACAAGAACCTTTACTGGACGGATCTGGTGGATAAAATAAACCTACAGCTTTAACAGCATCTTGAAGCAATTGTGTAATTACACCAGGTTCAGTTATTACTTGCAGGTTTTCTTCATCAATGTTTAGAATACTATTCATTCTGTCTGTAGACAACAACACTCCACCCAAATGAGGCAATGCTCCACCACTTAGCCCAGTCCCGGCACCACGTGGCGTAACTGGTATTTTTTCTTGGTTGCAAAGCTGAAGTATACGACTTACCTCATCAGTTGTTCTAGGTCTAAGAACAACTTGAGGTAGAAAAAATAATTTTTCTGTTTCATCATGAGCATAGTGGGATAAAGAATCATTGTCTAGGATAACAAATTCTTTACCTACAATTTCAATAAATTGATTGATGAGATGATTTGAGATTTCAGTTTTATGCATTGATCAACAAAATTAAATCATCGAAAGTTAAATAAAGAATAAGATAGAAGCAATTGCACCAACTAATCAAATGTTGGACACATAGTATAGTTTTTGATTGACATAACAGAATACATTCCCCCATACTGAAGATATAGTTCTGTGCCATTAAACTGGTTTATCACTTTTCTGCTTGTTCCTGGAATATCAAAAGTAAAGCTAAATTTAAATTTTCCCCATTGATAACCAGCAACTGGAATTACTGCATCTCCGACACGACTATAAATACCAACTATTAGTTGGTGTCGCCCATCATTAGAAACATTTAAATTAGCATGTGCGCCAAAAAGAAATTCAGAAACTTTAGATTTCTCGGAATAGTAAATACTTGGTGATATAATTATTCTGTTATTAACCTTATACATTGCATC
>JBEASE010000050.1:0-12872 GCA_041162625.1 Bacteroidota bacterium
TCTTTTTCTTTATCTGACCAATACTTTTAAGGTAGATTGACGAGCACCATTTTGAATATTGACAACATAAATTCCCTTTGTTAAATTTTGGGTATTGAATGTTGCCTTTATTTTTCCATCAACTGGCATCCCTTTATATGATGATGTACTTCTACCCTGGAGATCAACCAAAGTCAAAGAAGTTTTTACATCAGTTAGCCCATCAACAAAAATCTGCAATTCAAATCCAGATTGCAGGGCCTTAGCCTTAAATGGCAATTTCTCTTCAGTTGAAAATCCATTATTTAAACCACTATTGGTAATCGCCTGACTAAACAAATATTCAGAGATTACAGGATAATGATCAGAGGTTGTTGTGCCATAACTAGGAATTAGCGATTCCATTTCGGTTCTCAATATTCTCGCTGAATTCGCAACATAAAAGCGATTCATTTCATCTGAGATAGTGACGTGATCAATTACATCAGGATAATTGACGGTAGATCTTTGTCCCGCTAAACTCAATGGCAAAGTTATTTTGATAAAACTAGGCTCAGCTAGGAATGAAGAATAAGATGAGGTTACATCAGGTGCAATCTGTGTTGTAATGGTCCTATCCAAATCATCATTGTAGTCACCCAATACAATCCAATTACCCGTTGGATTTCTCAATACTAAAGAATCTCTTAATTCTGTTGCAGCTGCTTTTCTTCTGTTGTATGATGTGATAAAATCCGCAGTATTAGCTTTTGCATGAATACTTATAAACTGAATTCTATTGGTCAAGCCATTAGACACTACATCAGCTTCCATCAAGAAAGGGAACCTGCCGTTACTCCAATTATAAGATGCATTTGGACTTCCACCTACTCTCATCACACCTCTATGGTTCAATCTTGTTACTGTACTTGTCTTATAGACAAAAGCTAATTTTTGATCACTCCTGCAGCCGGTAACATTGGTGCTGGCGGAACAAAAATCTGCTAATATAAAGGTGTATCCGGGCATGGCATTTACAACCGCTTGAAGAGTAGCTTCATTTACAATCTCTCCTAATGCATAGATATCAGCATTCATCTGTTGCATCGCCCTCAAAACATTTGCTTGCTGTAAGTTATTGTCTGTTGGACCCAATGAACCACCAAACCACTCAATGTTCCAGTTGACTACCTTAAAGGTTGAGGTCACCACTGCATTGGCAGTTGTAAATGACCAACTTGTAGAGGAACTAAAACCAGCAAATGCATTACTACTAGCATCTCTAAAAGCTCCTGCAGGCATTTCTACCCAGTATTGTGTGCCAGCTGTAAGTCCACTATAGGGAATAGTTACAACATTATTGGCTATGATAACACTTGTATTTGAAACAGGAATTGTAGCAGCAATACTATTATCACTCACTTTTTTGATTAAAATATTGCCTGTACCTTTTACAATGCTTTCATTGAAAGCCATGGTCAGATTTCCTGATATTGCTTGATTACTGCTTCCATTAACTGGAGTAAGGCTACTCACTATTGGTGGACTCAGATCTACTGTTGATGCACCAAAAGAAATATTTAAGTCATCAATAGCAAGACCATCTTCCGCTCCTGATGCATCAAATTCTTTCCATTTTAAATAGAAGACAGCATTAGCTGGTATTGAAAGTCCATTGATTGTAAACTGGACAACACGCCTATTTGCAGTTTGATTGCCATTTTTAGAGCCAACACTTGTTGTAGTTGGTGCTAAAAAATCCAGCTCATTAATATCTACCCAGGTTCCAGTGGCCAATGAAGTAGCATTAGTACTAAATTGTACATCAATCTTGTCTTGCCTGTTTACAGCACCTGTTCTCCACAGCTCTCCTGTGTATCTTACAACTAAAGAGGTCAATGTTTGTCCAGTACTATTTCTAAAGGAAATACCAAACTGAGAACTTAATGTACTAGAGCCTAGCATACCCAATGCTCTATCAGTATTAGTGCCGGTGCCATAACTATACGTATCTCCTGTAGTTGAAGTGCCAGCATTTGCAGTTAACAATGTATTGGCGTTAGTTCCGGTTTCCAATATTGCCCAACCCAGAGGTAGAACAGAACTAGTACCCCTAACATTTAGGGTATTAAAATTTTGAGAATAAACAGTTGCAGTATTAGTTAAGTTGAATTGTGCGTAGCTAATATTAATGAATAGCAAATATGCTATTAAAATAATTCCTTTTTTCATGAGCTAGTTTTGATGATCAGCTCATAGGATATAGATTTGGATTTAAAGATAAGCTCTTGACTAGTAAACTATATCATTTGTTTAAAACTTTCTAGGAGGTCTTCTGTCAAACCCACCGCCTGAAGGACCAGAAGGGCGATTACGGTTTTGGCCACCGCCACCTGAAGGTCTGTCTTCAGCTGCCTTAACCACCAAAGGCTTTTTCCCCAAAGAGATATCGTTGAGGTTTTCAATTGCATCCATAGCTTCTTCTTTGTTGGGCATATCAACGAAGGCAAATCCCCTGCTTTTACCGGTTTCACGATCCATAGCAACTTTAGCAGATTTAACCTCACCAAATTTTTCAAATATCTCCATCAATTCAGCATCATCGAGATCATAGGGAAGTCCAGCAACAAAAATGTTCATAACGGGTAGTTTATGAGATAAAGTTAAAGATAAATCGGCATTATTTCACCCCTCACCTATTTACTTACTGTTTAATAAATCAGAACTATCTTTAACTTAGGCTAGGCATACCCTGAGATGCGTATTTTAGATCTAAAAAATAGAAAATGGCTCAAGTTCAAAAAAGATTGGCCTTATTTGTGGCAGTCGCAGGTAGTGGCTTGCTTACCCTACTAATTGCATTTAGCAACATAACCGACTATGCCACCAACTTTGAATTTGTGAAACACGTCCTGAGCATGGACACTATTTTCGAAAACAGTACAGTAAAATACCGTTCAATTACTGCAGATGGACTGCATCATGCCTCCTATGTTTTCATAATTTTCCTCGAAACTGTAATAGCCTATTTTTTTATAACCAGTAGCATTCAAATGTTTTTAAAGCTAAAGAGTGAAAAAGAGCAATTCAATAGTGCAAAAAAGAATGCTTACATAGCAATTGCGCTTGGACTTATTCTGTGGTTCATTGGTTTTACTGTTATTGGCGGAGAATGGTTCAGCATGTGGCAAAGTACCGACTGGAATGGACTCGATCCGGCTGATAGAATAACAACATTCTTTATGCTAACCTACTTGGCTTTGATTGTTGTAGATTAAACCTTTCGTATTGACCAGCTGCGACAATTGATTATGCAGAATTTCTTCCTGCATTGATAATACCAAAAGAACAACGCATCACCAATTTCTCATAACTACTTTTCAGTGCTGATGGTAGATTCTTTTCTTCCATCTCCCTAACTTTTGTTAATGCGTATTGCTGTACCGTTGTTATTGGCAAGACAATCTTCTCCCGGGTTTGAATAGAAATTTGTTCAATAGGATAATCGCTCATCAAATCTGTTTTACCAGATAAAATCAGGATGTACTTTCTTGTAAGGTTATATTCATTTTCAATATTCCTCCAGAGTTCTCCATATTGGGGATGATCTGCCAGAAAAGCTGTTAGTGGGAAGAAACATTTCTTCATCGCCATTTCACAGTTGTCAATCAAAGTCCTGAAAAATGCAGAACGCTTATAGAAGCTTTTTAACTCACTCATTTGCCCCTTTAATTCCATAGTCTGCAATGCAGATCCAACACCATAATAGCCTGTCACATTTTGTTTCATCTGGCTCCAAGCCCCCACATATGGAATGGCACGAAGATCCTGAAGATTAAGTTTGGCACCTGAACCCCTCTTGGCTGGTCGGCTTCCAATATTTGTTTCAGCATAAAACCTTAACGGACTAGCATGATAGAGATAATCCATAAAATAAGGATGTGCTTTCAATTGCGAATAAGCAGCATAGCTTTCTTTTGCCAAAGCCTCTAACAAATGTTGTTCATGCTGACTCAAGGTACTCGATCCATCAGTGAACAAAGCACTACCAATACCGGCATGAATCAATTGTTCTATATTGTATTGCGCTGCATCGATGGTGCCAAAATTTGAACTGACCGTTTGTCCTTGTACCGTTAATTCAATCTCATTGTTGGCAATATCATTACCCATAGACGAATAAAACTTATGCGTTTTCCCTCCACCTCTAGCAGGCGGACCACCGCGGCCATCAAAGAATACGATTTCAATATCATATTTAGCTGAAACAGCTGTGAGCGCTTGCTTTGCATGAAAGATGCTGTAATTAGCCATCAAATAACCACCGTCTTTGGTTCCATCACTGAATCCAAGCATAACAGTCTGCTTACTTCCCCTTTTCTTCAAATGTTCTCTGTATTGCGGGAAAGTATACAATTCCTGCATTACTGCAGCAGCATGTTGCAAGTCTTCAATCGTTTCAAAAAGAGGAATAATATCAACTGAAATTGCATCGCGTTTCCATCCACCAGATACAAACAAACCGAAGACCTCTAAAATATGAACTGCAGTTTTACACTGACTAATAATGTAACGATTACAACCCTCTTTTCCGTTTTGGACTTGAATTGTTTTGATTACACCAACACTTTTCAAAGTGTCTTGCGCAATTGTTGAAAGTGCAGTCGTTTGTTCAAATGATGATGATAAAGAAGATAGCCAAGCAATTTTTTGATCATCTGCTAAACTGGTATAGTCAGCGTTTTCAACAGACTTATACATTTCAGCAATCACAGCAGAATGCACCGAACTATCTTGGCGTATATCCAGTGACGCAAAATACAAACCAAAGATGTGTACACGGTGTATAAGCGCATCAATCAAGTTGAGGAATAATCCGTTGTGGTTATAAACAATCACCTCTCTTATTGAATATAATGTCTCAAGTATTTCATCTTTTGAAAGATCTGCTTGATAACCAGGAATAAAAAGATTATTATAGAGTTTCTTTTCCAAATCTTGCAGCTTAGACTCTACTCCTTCAAAAGTTAGGCGTCTCCTAAGTTTGCGGATATCGAGGTAATAACATTTAACAATACTTCCACGCAATGCGTCAGCAACTTTTAGCGTAATATCACTGGTAACAAATGGATTACCATCTCTATCTCCACCAGGCCAGAAACCCATGCTGATCAACAAATGAGAAGGATCATAATCCTCGCTGTACTGAGCAGCCAGCGACATAGAAATTTTTCCAATAGCAGGATAAAAAACATTTTCCAGGTACCAGATCAAGCTAACTGCTTCATCATATGGAGTTGGCTTTTGCTTTTTAAAGAAAGCAGTTTTACCCAATTGCTGTAAGTAGATATTGATTTGATCGAGGTTATTATCTGCAATTGCTTTGGCTAAATCATTGATGATACCTAACACTGAACCGGGATAAAACTGTGTAGGATGCGCTGTCAATACCAATCGCACACAGAAATCACGCAACTTTTCTTTTAACGCCTCTTGCTTGTTATTTTGAAGAACCTGTGTCTCAAGATTCTTTAGTGTTCCAATTCCTTTTAAGTCGTTTAGCTTAGAAAACGAAGCATCCTCAAGTGCATCAAATAAAACAACCTGACGCTCTACGTATTGAACAAATCGAAACAAAAGATCCAGTTGCTGTTGCTCAGCTGTATAAGAAGTGTGACGCGTAAAGAAGTCGTCTAGAATTTGCAAAGGACTCATTTTCTTCTTAAATCCTTCCTCACAATTGGATTGCAATAGCGATAAAAGTATACCTGTCTTTTCAATTCGATGAAAAGGAAGGGAAGTAAATAGGCTGTTATAGAGTTGGTACCGAATACCCACTTCATTGTTAAAACGGGCTAACTCTATTGAAGAATTAATGCTCATGTTGGCTATTTATTAGGGAAAATGAAGCAAGCGAAGTGTAAATTTAAATAAAAATCAACATTTTATCGATTTTACATACATTTGTATTCTGAACAATTAATGAAGGCAGTAAGCAACCATATTACAACATTGACTAAACGGACTTCCGTTGCGGTTGCTGCATCTACAACTACAACCTTCACTACTACAACCCTATAAGGGTTGTACAATTTCATATTACCATTGGGCATACGCTATCTCACGACTGAAACAGTCGCTTCCTCATTTTTTAAATTTTACCATGCAATCATTACCAACCAACCAGCACATTCAAGTGCTTATATCAATTGCCAACCAGGCTGTTGAACCTTCTTATGATTACGCGCCTCCATTAAAAGAAATGGAAAAATATTATTTGGAAATTGCTAAGTCGATTATCCCTGTGCTCTATCAGAGTCGGGTTCTAAGCACCATCAGGTTTGAGTTCAATCAACTTGAAAATTTATGCAAGGGCATTCAACTCTTGAATGAATTTCCAGATAAAGCAAAAAATAAAATCGAAAGATTTCCTGAAAGATTAAACAATTATCTCATTCAAGAGAAAGATGCTTTAAAACTTAAACAAGTGTTATCATGAAATCAATCACAATCAAATCGCCAGCTTCAGTTGCTAACCTTGTATGCGGTTTTGACATTATTGGATTAGCACTTGAAGAGCCTTACGATATCATGCATCTAGAGTTTAAAGATGAACCTGGTCTAACAATTGAACACATTGATTATTATGGATTACCAGTAGAAGTGGAAAAGAATGTTGCAGGCGTTGCCCTTGCATCCCTCATGAAAGAAATTGAACCTGAAATTGGCTTTAAGCTCAGCATCGACAAAAGAATTATGCCTGGGAGTGGATTGGGGTCAAGTGCTGCAAGTGCAGCAGGTGCTGTATTTGCAGCAAATGAATTATTGGGTAAACGATTCGATAATCAAGCATTGATTCGCTTTGCCATGAATGGTGAAAAAATTGCGAGTGGGGTAAAGCATGCCGATAATATAGCACCTTGTTTGCTTGGAGGAATCACGTTGGTTAGATCAATATTTCCACTAGATGTAATTGATATCCCCTCTCCTCCTCTTTACATCACAGTCATTCATCCACAAATTGAAGTGATGACTGCAGATGCAAGAAAAATTCTAAAACAAGATGTCCCTTTAAAGTTGGCAATCAAGCAATGGGGAAACGTTGCAGGATTAATAGCGGGACTGATGAAAGGAGATTACAACCTTATTGGAAGATCATTGGAAGACGTAATAATTGAACCTGCAAGAAATATTTTAATTCCAGGTTTTGAGGAAGTAAAAATGAATGCAAAGAAGGCTGGTGCACTTGGTGGTGGCATATCAGGTAGTGGACCATCCATTTTTATGCTAAGCGAAACAAAGGATACGGCCTATAACGTAGAAGAAGAAATGAAGAAAGTGTATATACCGATGGGCATCGACTTCAAAACCTATGTCACAACTTTAAACACAATTGGAAATTCAAAGATGAATGTAGATGAATTATTATAACATCAACAACCGTCAAGAAGTAGTAGGATTTGAAGAGGCTGTTGTAAAGGGACAAGCAGCAGATGGAGGATTGTATTTCCCCTGGCAAATTCCACAATGGCATAAAGAGTTTATCGAGGTATTACCTAAACTCAATCGATTAGATATTGCAGCCTATATTTTAAAGCCATATGTTGGTGAGTTCATATCTGAAAAAGAATTGCATAATCTATTGACTGATGTACTATCATTTGATTTTCCATTGAAACAAATCAATGATAACATCTATGCATTAGAACTATTTCATGGTCCCACTTTGGCATTCAAAGATTTAGGCGCTAGATTTCTTAGTAGAATTTTGCAGCATATCGATAAAAAACAACTACCAGAAAAAAAGAGAGTGGTGTTGGTTGCAACCAGTGGAGACACTGGAGGAGCAGTAGCTGATGCATTTTTCAATATGGAACATACTACAGTGATCATACTGTACCCTTCTGGCAAGGTTAGCCCCATTCAAGAAAAACAACTGACAACCTATGGCGTTAATATACATGCGCTAGAAATTCAAGGCGACTTTGATGATTGTCAGCGACTCGTTAAACAAGCATTTCGAGATTCAGCACTGCAAAAGCAATACAACTTAATTTCCTCCAACTCCATCAATATTGCCCGATGGATAGTACAACAAATTTATTACGCTGTTGCCCTGTCACAATGGAAAGAAGTACAACCACCTGTTATCTCCGTGCCTAGTGGGAATTTTGGTAACCTCTGCGCAGGCTTGCTTGCTGCTGCATCAGGACTGCCATCACAACATTTTATTGCTGCATGCAACAACAATTCAGTTTTCACTGATTATATCAATACAGGTAATTATGAACCACAACCCGCCGTTGCTACCTTATCAAACGCTATGGATGTAGGTCATCCAAGCAATGCTGTGCGCCTTTTTGAATTATACCAAAACAATTATCTGTTGCTAAAAACCCAAATCAGCAGTTATAGCATATCAGATGAAAACACTAAAAACACAATTATTGAAGTGTATGCAAAACACAATTATCTCTTAGACCCACATACTGCAGTTGGTTACGCAGCACTTGAACAACACCTTTCCAATCACAAAGACCAAAAAGGGGTTATTTTAGCAACAGCACATCCTTTCAAATTTCTTGAGACTGTAGAAGATGCAATTAAGGCAAAAATTGAACTGCCCATCAAACTTCAAGATTTATTGGAACTAGAAAAAAAATCAATCATTTTAGCCCCTGATTATGAATCATTTGTATCAAAATTGATGCTATTGTGTAAAAAAAACACATCTTTTTGTTAATTTTTTTTTTAAATTAGTTGAACAAACAGAGAACTGAGGGGTTTAATAAAGTTGTGCTTGCCGAAAGTGTGTAGAAACCAAAAATTTCATTTCTTAACCAAAACTATACACAATGAGTCCCTTCTTCTTAGATGCTGCCATTGCAGCAGACAACTATGTTGCCTTTACATTCTTTATAGGCACCATGGCCATGATGGCCGCTTCCGTTTTCTTCTTCTTTGAATTGAGCAATACAGAGAAAGCCTGGCGCACGTCGGTGCTTGTATCTGGTTTGATCACATTCATTGCAGCTGTTCACTATTATTACATGAGAGGCTACAATCTCGAAACTGGTGGTGATTCTCCAACCTTCTTCCGTTATGTTGACTGGTTGTTGACTGTTCCTTTGATGTGTGTTGAGTTCTATTTGATCACTAAGAAGTCAGGTGGTACAACTTCATTGTTATGGAAATTGATTTTCGCTTCAGTTGTTATGTTGGTTACTGGTTACTTTGGTGAAACTATCTACAGCGACCAAAGTGTTCTTTGGGGCGTAATTAGTGGTGCTGCTTATTTCTACATTGTTTATTTGGTATGGTTCGGCGAAGTAGCAAAATTAGCTACTGCTGCATCTCCAGCCGTTGCTAAAGCTAACAAAACACTTGGTTGGTTTGTACTCGTAGGATGGGCAATCTATCCATTGGGTTACATCGTAGGTACTCCAGGTGGTTTGTTCGGTATGTCAGCTGAATCTCTAGGTATTGGCGGATTGAACATGGACATCATCTACAACATTGGTGATGCTGTGAACAAGATAGGCTTTGGTTTGGTAATCTATGCGTTGAGCCGCTCTGAATCTAAATAAGAGAAACACGCATATAAATGTAAAGGCCTATGTATATGCATAGGCCTTTCATTTACCCTTTCACTTCCAAAAACAACAACCTTGAATAGGTTATCTCTTTTTTCAAATCTCACATGGCTGAATGTTTTAATAGGGTTAGCCCTTATTGCTTGTCAGTCGGTTTGGGGTAACCTACCTATCTCTTTACAGTTGACTTATTTCATTGCAATGATTGCGCTTACTGGTATTCCACATGGCGCACTAGACCATATTGTTGCAAATGCAAATAATGTGAAACTGGGAAAAAGCTTTCACTTTGGAAAGTTCCTCTTGAAGTACCTAATAGCTGTATTCTTATATGCCATCTGCTGGATTTATCTTCCCTCTATAAGTCTTCTATTTTTTTTAATTATATCTGCATGGCATTTTGGTGAAACAGATATACCCAATTTCAATAAACAATGGCTTTGGAACATCAATCGTATGCTATGGGGGAGTTTTGTCCTTTTGCTCATTCTCCTCACTCATCAAAAAGAAACAGAAACTATACTAGTCCGCATAACCAGTAACGCAAGTTGGGTAAATATATCCTGGACTTTTTTATGCAAACATCAAATTACTATTTTAGCAGCAATTGGTCTTCCAGTTTTAGTTCTAAGTGGCTTGAATGCACTAAAAAATATGGAACAATTTTCTTTCACATCCTTCCTAAATCTGATTGTAATTCTAGCCATTAGTATTTACCTACCACTTTTACCTGCATTTGCAATTTATTTTGGTGGATGGCATGCTATTCGCTCATTTGAGTTGATTTTTCAATTTTTAACTACTCAACAAGCATACCGACAAATGAACATCATGGGGATGTGGAAAAAGACAATGCCAATGACCATACTAGCAGCTTTATTCTTTGTTATTGCATCTTATACATGGTCGTCAATTGGTATAACTTCAGACCCTCTACCTGTCGTATTTATTTTTCTATCCGTCATTACACTGCCCCATCTTGATGTAATGAATGAAATGATCAAAAACAGTTGATTATTTCTACTTCTTGATTCCTTTGCATGAATTATTTTTGCAGCATGGAAACACTCAATCAACAAGGAGAAATTGTTATACGCCCGATTCAACAAAAAGATAATCCGCAAATTGCAAATATCATCAGAGCAACTTTAGAAGAGTTTGATGCCAACAAACCTGGGACTGTCTATTATGATAAAACTACAGATCACTTGTATGAATTGTTTCAAGCCAAACGATCAGGTTATTTCATTGCAGAAGTAGATGGAAAAATGTTAGGAGGTGGTGGCTATTTTCATAGCGATGGCTTACCAGATGATACCTGCGAATTGGTCAAAATGTATTTGCTACCGGAAAGTAGAGGAAAAAAAATTGGTGCTAATATTATCTTGAAATCAATGGAAGAAGCAAAGAAAAAAGGCTTCACAAAAATGTATCTTGAAACCATGCCGGAATTAAAAAGGGCTATCAGCACCTATGAAAAATTTGGCTTTACCTATCTTACAGGAGCAATGGGAAATACTGGACACTGTGGATGTTCAGTATGGATGTTTAAAGATTTATAAGCCTACTACTTTCACTTCGTAAACTGGACTAAACAAATAAACTTTTCCAGTCGCTATTTCGGTTGCTTTGATTCTCTTGCGCACGCGTTCACCACATTCAAAAACCCTGTTGCCTTTAATAGCAAATTTTGTACCTATCGCCAAATCTTCAACAAGACAATGACCTTCTTTTACAGTATCATACTTCCTCAATACGCGCATCAAGGCAACATCAGCACAAGAACTGGCTGCTGGATTTTTTAAGGAAGCTTCTAATTGAGTCTTTATATCTACAGGGAAAAAAGAGGCACTTATAAAATGCTTTAACAATTCTGAAAATTGCTGTTTCCACTCTCTTCCATGGGCTTCAACCCGATGTCCAAATCTGATAAAAGTGATCAAGTGAGCCAACTCATGCAATAAGGTTACAAGAAAGGCATAAGAGTTTAAATTTCCATTGATACTAATACGATGCGCTCTACCCTCATACGCATGGCGATAGTCGCCAAGCACAGACGAACGTGATCTGGTAATGGTCAAATGTACTTTATAATGGAGGAGATAAGGCTCAATCATGGGATACGAACCTTTAGGTAAGAAATCTTCGAGGGATTGAAGAGGTGCCTGCGACTTAGACATGGTTATTTATTCTTCAACAGTTCAAGCAGTCCTTTAATCTCAAAAAAAGTATAGAGCAAATACAAAAACATAGAAGCAAAAACACCAGGAAGATTTTTTTGCTCTCCTGCATACACTACATAAACTACAACTGCAGCTGCACCTACTACCATCTTCATCAAAAAAGAACCGTATACAGCAGACATGAAATTAAATGTTGTCTTAGCGTTTAAACCTTTATTCAACAAATAAAATGAAACAATAGTTAGAGCGAAAACAAAAATATTCCCCACCAATAAAACATCAGGATCAACACCAACTGTTTTCAACTGTTTGTACAAAATCAATCCTATAAGATTGATGATAATGAAAAGTATATAAATAGGCTGAAGTGCTTTCCTAATATTCATTTCTTTTTCTTATTTGTATCCAAAATAATTTTGATAAGCGAAGATACCACAATCAGTAACGGTAAAACCCAAATCAAAAGAGGTGAACCAAAAGAAAAGTATTGATCTAATTTTGAGCCTATCCACAAACCAATACCGATAGTGACGAAAAACTGTGTAGCCAACCCCATGTATCGCATTAATGAGGTATTAGATCCTCCGCTTTTTGGGTTGGGTATATTATCAACAGACATCTTAAATGTTTACTCTAGTGTTTCTTCAAGATCAGGAATGGAGATAACAGCTGTATCCAAAACCAATTCTGCTTTTCCTGAAAGTACGTTTTTTACATTTTCCCAATAGGCTTCTCGGTACTGTATTTGTTTTTCTAGAGAATCAGTACGCAGTTTCAATCTGGTGAGTTCACGGCGTTCTGACTGACTACCATAGCCTGGAATATAATATTTAAGAGGAGTAAAACTGATCAAGGCTGTAGTTAAGCCTACCAAGACTACAAAAACAAAGCAAGCAGCGATATATACACCTAAACGGGTTATTTTAAAAGTAACCACTTCCTCATAGGAATGATCATTCATGACAACCAAACGATATCTGTTTGTCAAACGTTTAAAACGACTTTGTTTTAGGGCTTCACTCATGCTTTTACCTTTGAAAACTTCCATAAAGTTACTGTTAATTCACAAATCAGCCCCTTTTAAAATAGCAGGATTAAGCTTAGTTTTACAACCCGTGAAACAACCTCTTGGTCATAT
>JBEASE010000106.1:0-4057 GCA_041162625.1 Bacteroidota bacterium
GGTAAACCTGTAGATGGACATGCTCCTGGTTTAAGCGGCGATGGGTTGGTTCAATATATCAACAGGGGAATTTCAACCGACCATGAATGTTTTACTTTGAATGAAGCCAAAGAGAAACTTTCTCTAGGCATGAAAATCATCATTCGTGAAGGCAGTGCAGCAAAAAATTTTGAAGCACTTATTTCCTTGGTTGATGAACATCCAGATCGGATTATGTTTTGTTCTGATGATAAACATCCCGATAGCTTGGTAATAGGCCATATCAATAGATTGTGTGCTAGAGCAGTGGCAAAGGGCTATGATGTTTTTAATGTGATTAGGGCAGCCTGCGTTAATCCTGTTGAACATTATAAATTAGATGTTGGATTGTTACGTGTTGGGGATCCAGCTGACTTTGTAATAGTCAATAATCTAAATGAATTCAAAGCATTGGTAACTTATATCGATGGAGTTAAGGTTGCTGAAAAGGGTGAAACTTTAATTAAGTCGCAACACGAAAAAACAGAACCAATCAATCGATTTGGGATTAAACCAATAAGTGTTGATGCTATAGCACTTACTGCAAAAACTGACTATGTTTATCCTATAATTGGTTGTATAGATGGACAATTGATTACTGAAAAATTAGATCTACAACCCAAGCTAGAGAGTGGTCTGTTTGTTTCTGATACTGATAAAGATGTTTTAAAAATTGTGGTGGTTAATCGATATGCTCAGTCACCACCTGCAATAGCATTTATTCATCGATTTGGTTTAAAATCAGGAGCAATAGCATCTTCTGTTGCACACGATTCTCACAATATCGTGGCTGTTGGAGTGGATGATCATAGCATTGTTGATGCTATTAATTTAGTTATTCAGAACAAAGGAGGTGTTAGCTGTGTTGGTAAGGGAATAAAAAATGTTTTGCCTCTTCCTATTGGTGGTTTAATGACAGCATCAGATGGATATGCAGTGGCAACTGCTTATACCTTAATAGATCATCAGGCTAAATCACTAGGCTCTACATTGGCTTCACCTTTTATGTCATTGTCTTTTATGGCGCTCTTGGTGATTCCAAAAATAAAACTTAGTGATAAGGGTTTGTTTGATGGTGAAGGTTTTACTTTTTTCAATGAGGTGTCTTAGATTATTAATGATTAAAAAATCGTGATGTCAAAAAAAGTTTGTGTAATAGGCGCTGGTCCCTCTGGTATTACCGCAGCAAAAAACCTAAAGGATGAGGGCATGGAGGTAGTTGTATATGATTTGGGTGTTGATGTGGGCGGTAATTGGGTGTTTACAGAAGAAATTGGACATAGTTCAGTATTTGAAACAACTCATATTATTTCTTCCAAGACCTTGAGTGAGTATGAGGATTTTCCTATGCCCCCTGATTATCCTGATTACCCATCACACAAGCATTTAGCAAAATATTTTCAAGATTATGCTTCTCATTTTGACCTATACCCATTGATTCAATTCAAGACATTAGTAAAACATTGTGAGCGAAATACAGATGGAACCTGGACGGTCACCATTGAAAAAAATGGAGAAATATCGGCTCATCAATTTGATGCACTTGCAGTCTGTAATGGTCATCATTGGTTGCCAAGAATGCCAGATTATCCCGGGCAATTTGATGGTGAATTCATTCATTCACATGAGGTAAAGAAATTCTCAAGATTTGCTGATAAGCGTGTCTTGGTGATTGGGGGTGGAAATTCCGCCTGTGATGTTGCAGTAGAAAGCAGTCGCGTTGCAGCTTCTGTAGATATGAGTTGGCGCAGAGGCTATTGGATAGCCCCAAAATTCATGATGGGAAAACCTGCAGATGTTTTCAGTACTAAAATTCACTGGTTACCTAGAAAACTTTGGCAGAAATTATCTGCTTTCAGTTTGTACATCAGGAATGGTAAGAACACTGATTATGGATTGCCAGAACCCGATGGTCCGCTTGGCTCCCATCATCCAACTATTAATGAAGATTTATTCTTTACCATAAGACATGGAAAAATAAAACCTCGAGGTGACATAGCATCATTGCAGGGTAAAGAAGTTGTTTTCAAAGACGGTTCAAGAGGTGAGTATGATATCATTGTGGCTTGCACCGGATACATTATTGCTCATCCATTTTTTGACAAACAGTTAATCGATTATTCAGAAGGGGAAGTACCCTTGTGGTTAAGAATGATGCATCCTAAATTTTCTAATCTCTATTTTATAGGCTTATTCCAACCATTGGGATGTATTTGGCCTGGTTCTGAATTGCAGAGTAAGATCATGGCAAGGGAATTAGCCGGTAAGTGGTCGCGACCAAGCAATATAAAAAAGCTGATTGATGATGAATTGAAACATCCCGATTTTCATCAAATTGATACACCAAGGCATACGATAACAGTCGACTACCATCGTTTCAGAAAAAGATTATTGGGTCAACTGCCAAAAAACTATAGCAACAATGTCGTTGGAGCTCATCAGTAAAAAACACGAATCATCTTCTGGCAAACCTAGTATTGTCTTTGTACATGGAGCATGCATGGGCGCCTGGGTCTGGCAGGGTAATTTCTTTGATTATTTTCATGAGGCTGGTCATGATGTTTATGCATTGAGTCTTTCTCATCATAGTAAAAGTAATGGACCAGGTAAATTAAAATGGACGAGCATTGCTACTTATGTAAAAGATCTTGCTGAAATAGTTGATAGTATTGAAGGATCAGTATTTTTAATCGGACATTCAATGGGAGGGTTTACAATCCAGCATTACTTGAAAAAACCTGCTAAACATGTTGTTGGAGCTACCTTGTTATGCTCTGCTCCATCTCATGGTTTATGGCATTTAATAGGAAAGTTGATGATGCATTATCCTCTTTACTTTATTCAATCTGTTATTCAGACGAGTTGGTTACCTGTGATGAAAAATAAAAAGAGATTGCAACGTGTTATGTTTAGAGAAGATTTCCCTTCGTTTAAAATGAATGAGGTAGTTACTTTAATACAGGATGAATCTTTTCTTGCCTTTTTAGAAATGGTTTTTTTAAGGTTGCCAAACATTAAAAAAATGCCCGTACCAGTAATGATTATTGGAGCTGAAAAAGATTACCTGATTTCAGTTAATGATACCCAGCGAATGGCAAATCATTATGGATTAAATGCCCAGATTATAAAGGGGGCTTCACATTGTCTGATGTTGGAAACAGGATGGGAAGAAGTTGCCGCTTCTATAAAGAAATTTGTTGTCCCTCATTGAACTTCGCTTTAAAATGCGTCGATTCAATAGTGAAAATTGGATTTTTGTTTTCAATGCCTAACTCGCGTATATCTTTTCCCATGGCATGCTGTATACTGTCCACTTGTATTTTCAGCTGAGCGCCAATTCTCCATTTCATCCTAGATGAAACATCAACAGTTGTTTTAATCAGTGACTTATTTAGAAATGAATAGGTCATTAATTGCATTGCCGGAATAGGGACTCCAAATCCTAAACCTCCATTTACTTGTAATAAAGGTTGATTGCCTTCATCCATCAATGAAGTGTGAATATGATTAGCGCCGAAATGGTGTGTAATGGGAAGCAAGATTTTAGGGTAACCCCAAATATTTCTGCCTGCATCAACAGATTGCTGAGTTGTTACAGGAATATGGATAATGAATTGGCCACCTTTCCTTTTGCTGAAATCAGCGTAAAGATCAAACCAGTTTTTCAAACCAGTTTTTTCAGATGCTTGTATAACAGGAATGGCAAGAATAATCTCATTGTAGGAGCCAAGGTCAGATACTTTATATTGTATTAAACCAAGTGCAACTACTGGTTTACCAAAAAAATGAAGACCAGCTTTTAGGCCAGTCCCTTCTAATAAACTATTTATCTTTTTTTTATCTGCTGTATACAAACAGGCAATGTAATGGACATCGTCAAATTGTACAGGGAAGGTATATGCCTGCTGTTCACTCATGGTTAACGCATGCGATCAGCACTGCTGAGTAATTTTTCATCTGCCACAATACCTCTATAGGCAAACACATGAAACAACAACATGAACAGCGGAAGAATGGCAATCATTTGCCAGTCACCTTG
>JBEASE010000107.1:0-4003 GCA_041162625.1 Bacteroidota bacterium
TAAATTCTTATACAGAATGCTTGAATCAGGCGATAACGCATTGGTTGTGGGACATAGTAATACGGTGTTGAAAATGATTGAAGAGCTTGATTTAAGACCTTCTAAAAAAGAAATACCTGATGCAGAATATGATAATCTCTTTGTGGTTTACCTGAAGAGTAAAAATGGAAGAGGAGGTTACTCTCTTCGTTTAAAGGAGCTTAAATTTGGAGCTCCATCTCTTAGCAAATAGTTTAGAAATCAAGTCCCAATGCAAAATACCACATTGGTTTTCCCTTAAAGAATCCACCCATTGGCCATCCGGCGTCTACTCTTAAGAAATAGCCCAACAGGGTACTGCGAGCTCCAAAACCATATCCGCCAACAAATGGACCAACACCTCCTGTTTTGATGATGACTTGTACTGGAGGTAATCCATAAACTTCATAAGGTCGTGTCAGTTGTTTGAATTGACCATTCCATGCAGCACCCAAATCGGTGAATTGCACAATTTGTAGGTTTCTTAAAAAGGCATTATTAATCGGCCTATTGATGAAAGTAGATAGCAGCGGTAATCTAAATTCTGAATTGAATACAATGTTGTTGTTGCCATTCGCAACATTTTGTTTATGGCCTCTTAGGTTTAGAGCTAAGGTTTGATAGGCATAGTCTTGATCAGGAGCTGGGATTACACCATTATTGAATTTTGGTGTGAGCCATCCATCTACACCACCCAGATAATAAATAAGTTTCTCTGAGCCAAATGAAAAATCAGCTGCTGCTCTTCCCGCCCAGATAAAGTTTCTGAAAATGGGATAATAGTAGCGAATATCACCACCCACATTGAACATGAAACTTCCGTTTGACTTTCTATTGACTAATCTTGAGTTGATATCGGTGTAGACTTTATAGCGCAAGCCATTCCAGATATTAAGTGTTGGTGTTATCGTGTTATCATGTACATATTCAAGACGCAACAAAGCATACTTCAATACGGTATCTGGCATACTTAATGAAGGAGTGAAGTTCGCATCAGAGTAGATGACTGATCTATCGGTTCTGTAGCCAAGAGAAGCTCTGATACTTTTTACTTCATTGAAAGGATAGCTAACATTGAATTGAAATAGATTTGAAGCCATACGGTTTCTTAACTGCGACTTAATATCGTTGAAGTCGTATATAGGATACCATTCTTGATTGCTGCGATAATAGGTTAGTCCCCAATCAAATCTTCTTTTTAAATTTTGGAAGGAAGCGAGGTAGTCGTTGTCTCTTAAATTGGTTGCTAATCTAAATCCACCGATAAATTTTTTATCTTCCATTAAATCAGAAATACCCATTCTCAAGATACCATTCAGGTTATCTGTATTCGCTAGATAAATTGGTCCGGAACCTCCACCATATGGTTGGTAACGGTTCACCAATACTGAATTGTTGAAACCTGAAACAATGTAATCAGAGCCAAATTTCAATTTGTAATCAAACATCTTAGCCTTCTTGATTACATCTTCTTTTTGTTCAACAATTTCTTCTGCGGGAATGATAGGCGTTAGCTCTTTTGCTTGTTCTTCAAACTCAGTTTGAAACAGTACAGATTTTTTCTGTCCTTGAACAGCACTTGTGTTTTCTTTTTGATAGAGTGTTGCGCCAGCTTTTTTCTTGCGCTGTTCTTCCATCAATTCTCTTATATATGCTGTAGGCTTAGCATTGATATTGCGTTTTAGAAGAACAGATTCATTTATTTTTAGTTTGTATAAAAATTTGAGATCACCTTCTTGTCGTACTTCGCTAACCTGGTTATTATCGCCTGAGCCTCTTGTTTCTTGCAAGCTACTTTGGTAATTGGTGATAGGGAATACATAAGTGCTATCATTGGTAATTGAAATATAACCAATAGAGTCGGGTGCTGTTTTTTCCCAGGCCTTTAATGTAGAGTCTAATTCTTTTTTATCAGGGTTTCTTAAAAAATCATCACCAATTGTATAAATAGTATCTAGTCCGGCCCTCTGTGTTGTAAAATAACCTGCATATCGATTGCCAATACCATTAGCATCACTCACGAATGTAAAGTGATTGACATTGTACTGTAAGGGATATCTGGCTTGACCAAAAGGTTGTTTGGTGAGCATGGTAATCTGGCGGAAATCACTTTTCGTCCAATTATCAACCATGAAAATATTAAAGTTATTCCTTGAAGCGATTGCTGTATCTGCTTTTACAGCGGTAGGAGACGGCCTGTTAGAGGCAAATAAAATTCCATTCTTGTTGGGGAAGGCTGCGAAAGAAGGATCAAGATCATCATAAACATCATTGGTAATTTGATCGATTGATCTTTCATTTATTTTATAAACAAAAATATCAGTTTGACCATTTTTAGCTGCACTCATCACAAGTGTATTGTTATCGAGCATGAATTTTGCATCTTGAATTTGCTGAAATTCGTCAAGAGTTTGTTTATTGGTTTTTATTCTAGAAACGACATCGTAGATAAACATTTTGATTTTTCCTTCCTCCGTATAAATGACAAGCAGTCTAGATCCTTTGGGATCCCAAGCGAGAATAGGGTAATTAGGATTGAGTTCATCTTGATAATTGAGAATTCCTGCTTTTAATAAAATTTTTCTTTTTTCAGAAAGGTCTTCGAATACAACCCTGTAGATTCCTTTTTTGTATTGGACCATTGCATAGGTGTTGTTTCTTGCAATAGGGTTTGCTTGAAAACTATAAAAATCTTCTCTGATACTTTTTTCTTCAATCGCAACAATGTTTCCTTTGGGCAGGTTTCTTCTTCCACGGGTATCCTCTAGATATTTGTCAGCCTCCACTTGCATGAATTCTTGCAAGAGATCTTTGAATTTTTGTTTGGTAATTTTTAAACTGGCTGCGTTGAGGCTTTTGTAAATTCTTGATAAATAAAGGAAATAGGTGATATTGTCTTTTTTGTATTTTTCGCCAATAAACCTCCAGAAAGAATGTCCAGCCAGTTGTGGTTCTGCAAATGCAAATTGGTAGAAGGTTTTGTATTTGCCTGAAAGCAAGGCTGATTTAAGTTGATCGTCAAGTTCGGGACTCCAATTTTCTCCAACATAAGCCACATATCCATCCGTAAGCCACTTGGGTAAATCCAATAAAGCTTGGTTGCTTGCAAATTCTCCAAGGTCATCGCCAAATAACATGTTTTGGACAAGAATTTGTGCAATACCCTGACGAATTTTGATTCTCAGATCATTTAGGTTGCCATTGTAGAAAACAACCATTTTATTGTTGACCAATTTGGTTACACCACCGGTGTTTTGCCAGTCAATTCCAAGCCCAATATTGGATTGTCTGAATTCTGAAAAACTATTGTAAACAACAATATTGGCTCTTCTTTGGAGACCATATTCTACAAACTCTTCCACTGCTGCAATTTCTTCTTCTGCAACTTGTGCAACAAATTTTCCAAGTGAGAGCCCACCCTCATGATAATAGGTGTTGAAATTTCTGGTTTGGTAATATTTCCAGCTAATTTTTTTATACTGAACTCTATTCTTCCCAAATTCAACAGTACTTACTTGTCCTGTTACATGCAGGGCAAAAAAAACAAAGGCAAGAAGCGAGTATACTGATTTTCTCATGAGGCGATGATTCAAAATGAATTGGGTACCTTTGTGAGCAATAAAATTAAAGCTTTTAACCTAGAATTCTGCCGTATGCTAAACGTTAAAATTTTCCAATTCAACCCCTTACAAGAGAACACTTATTTGGTGTACGACAATCAAAAAAACTGCCTGATTTTTGATCCAGGATGTTATTTTGACAATGAAAGGGATGTTTTGGTTGATTTTATCAGTAAAAACGGACTTCTTCCTGTTCAATTATGGAATACCCATTGTCATTTAGACCATGTTTTTGGCAATAAGTTTATCCACGAGGAATACGGCTTATTTCTTCATATTCATGAAGGGGAGAAAAAGGTCTTGGACAGGGCACCTGAGAGTGGTTTGATGTGGAATATACCTTTTGATAATTACAATGGTCCCAT
>JBEASE010000108.1:0-5105 GCA_041162625.1 Bacteroidota bacterium
AATAACATCAAGTAGTAATCAATCTTTTATTTCTCCTACTAAAAAACTAGTTATTCAAAAAAGAGAAATGGTCATTGGCTAAGTACTACTAAATGAAGACTTCAATAATTAATTTTTAAAGCCCAAAACTATTGATGAATTTGATATGTTATATCAATTAATATTAAGGCATAATTGTTTAGTTTTGCACCTCGATAAATTAATTAGATCATTATGGAAAACAATACGAATCCGCATGTAGCGCTAGGAAGCGAAGCTAAATGTCCTTTTAGCGGAGCCGTGAAGCAAGTTGCAGGAAGGGGAACTCAGAATGTTGACTGGTGGCCAAATCAGCTAAAGCTGAATATACTTCGCCAGCATTCTTCTTTGTCGAACCCAATGGGCGAATCATTTGATTATGCAGCAGCGTTTAAGTCGCTCGACCTCGCTGCAGTTAAAAAAGATATTGTTACAGCGCTTACTACATCGCAAGATTGGTGGCCTGCTGACTACGGACATTATGGTCCGTTTATTATTCGTATGGCATGGCATAGCGCTGGTACTTACAGAACTACGGATGGTCGCGGTGGTGGTGGAAGAGGTATGCAGCGTTTTGCGCCTTTGAACAGCTGGCCTGATAATACCAATTTGGATAAAGCACGTTTGTTGCTTTGGCCAGTAAAGAAGAAGTATGGTAAAAATTTGTCATGGGCTGATTTGATGATTCTTGCAGGTAACTGTGCTTTGGAATCTATGGGCTTCAAGACTTTTGGTTTTGGTGGTGGTCGTGAAGATGTATGGGAGCCTGATGAAGATATCTATTGGGGTTCAGAGCGTGAGTGGTTAGGTGATAAGCGCTATACAGGAGATCGTAATCTTGAAAATCCATTGGCTGCTGTGCAAATGGGATTGATCTATGTCAATCCAGAAGGACCAAACGGTAATCCCGATCCTTTGGCATCAGCGCGTGATATCCGTGAGACCTTTGCAAGAATGGCGATGAATGATGAAGAGACAGTTGCCTTGATTGCAGGTGGTCACACTTTCGGAAAAACACATGGTGCAGCTGATCCAAGTAAATATGTTGGAAAAGAACCAGCTGGTGCAAGCCTTGAAGAGCAAAGCACTGGTTGGAAAAATACTTTCGGCACTGGTAACGGTGAGTATACTATCACCAGTGGATTAGAGGGTGCATGGACAACCACGCCAACACAATGGAGCAATAACTATTTTGAAAACCTATTTGGTTACGAGTGGGAATTGACAAAGAGTCCTGCTGGTGCTCACCAGTGGAAACCCAAAGCTGGCGCAGGTGCTGATACAGTACCTGATGCACACAACCCAGCAAAGCGTCATGCGCCAACGATGTTGACGACTGATATTGCATTGCGAGTTGATCCAGCATACGAGAAGGTATCTCGTAAGTTTTATGAGAATCCTGAATATTTTGCTGATGCATTTGCAAGAGCATGGTTCAAGTTGACACACAGAGATATGGGTCCACGTGCTAGATACTTAGGATCTGAAGTTCCAGCTGAGGTGTTGATCTGGCAAGATCCAATCCCAGCAGTTAATCATCCATTGGTTGATGCAACTGATGTTGAATTGTTGAAGTCGAAAGTATTGGCATCAGGATTGTCTGTTGCTGAATTGGTATCGACTGCATGGGCATCTGCTTCAACTTACCGTGGTTCTGACAAACGTGGTGGTGCAAATGGTGCAAGGGTTCGTCTCGCTCCACAGAAATATTGGGAAGTGAACAATCCTTCTCAATTGGGTAAAGTGTTGGATGTGCTTGAAGGCATTCAAAAAGAATTCAATGCTACGCAAACAAGTGGCAAACAAATATCTTTGGCTGATTTGATTGTATTGGCAGGATGTGCTGGTGTTGAGCAAGCTGCTAAAAATGCAGGGAAGTCGGTTAAGGTCCCATTTACTCCTGGAAGAGCAGATGCTTCTCAAGAAGAAACAGATGTTGAATCTTTCAAAGTATTAGAACCAAATGCTGATGGTTTCCGCAATTACTCTAAAGCTTACTTTGCTTCAATCACTGAAGAGGTATTGATTGATAAGGCGCAATTGCTTACGCTGACTGCTCCTGAGCTGACAGTGTTGGTAGGTGGTATGCGAGTGATGGGTGCAAACTATGATCATTCAAAGCATGGTGTGTTTACTAATACACCTGGTGCGTTGACGAACGACTTCTTCACTAACTTGATTGATTTCGGTACGACTTGGAAAGCAAGTGAAAGCAACAAGAATTTGTTTGAAGGAAGAGATCGCGCGACTGGCGAATTGAAATGGACTGGTTCACGTGTTGATTTGATCTTCGGTTCAAATTCTGAATTAAGAGCTATCGCAGAAGTTTATGCATGTGAAGATGCAAGCGATAAATTTATACATGATTTTGTTGCAGCTTGGAACAAAGTGATGAACCTTGATCGTTTCGATTTAGCTTAATCAACTCTTATTATAAGTGAAAGCCCCGAATTATTCGGGGCTTTTTCTATTTATGAATTTATCAATAGAGATGATTCGTAAACTGAATACTGCGATGAATATCCCACTTGATATTTTGATTCAACCGTATTAAGCAGTTACTACATTCAGCTTCTTAAATCTATTAGTGTAATAAACGTAAATAAATGATGAAGATTTAGAATATAAATTCATTTTTATGAATAAAATATTTGAAATTTGCGGCGGAAAAAAGAAATAAATTATGAGGAGAATCACGATTGCAAAAGGAGATGGGATTGGTCCAGAAATCATGAATGCTACATTGTCTATTCTTAAAGCCGCAGGTGCAGAAATTGAATTTGACGAGGTTGAGGTTGGTGAGAAAGTATATTTATCTGGAAACTCATCTGGTATTGCTCCAGAATCTTGGGATATCATCAGAAGAAACAAGATTTTCTTGAAAGCGCCAATCACCACACCTCAAGGTGGAGGGTACAAAAGCTTGAATGTATCTACGCGTAAGTTTTTGGGTTTGTATTCTAATGTAAGACCTTGTAGAAGTTTTCATCCTTATATCAGCACCAAGCATCCAGTAATGGATATTGTGATCATCCGTGAAAATGAAGAAGATCTGTATGCAGGTATTGAACATCAGCAAACAGATGAAGTTGTTCAGTGTCTTAAATTAATTAGCAGACCAGGTTCTGAAAAAATCATTCGCTATGCTTTCGAGTATGCAAAGCAACAAAACAGAAAAAAAGTAACCTGTTTTACAAAGGATAATATCATGAAGCAAACTGATGGTTTGTTTCATGAAATTTTCAATGACATTGCGAAAGAATATCCAGAAATTGAAACTGAACACTGGATCATTGATATTGGTGCAGCTAAAATAGCTGATACACCTGAAGTATTTGATGTGATTGTAATGCCGAATCTTTATGGTGATGTGGTGAGTGATATTGCTGCGCAGATTACAGGTTCAGTGGGACTAGCAGGCTCTTCTAATATTGGTGAAGAGTGTGCTATGTTTGAAGCCATTCATGGTTCTGCACCAATGATTGCTGGACAAAATATTGCTAACCCATCTGGCTTATTGCAAGGTGCTATTTTGATGCTTACGCATATTGGTCAGACAGCTGTTGCACAAAAAATACAAAATGCTTGGTTGAAAACCATCGAAGAAGGTGTTCACACTTTTGATATTTATAAAGAGGGGACAAGCAAAGTGAAAGTAGGGACAAAAGAATTTGCTGAAGCAGTGATTGGTAATTTAGGAAATGAACCATCAGTATTGAAGTCGGTTACCTACTCTGATAATACAATCATGAATCTTCCAAAGTACCAGCGCAAGGCTGCTGCTAAAAAAGATTTAGTCGGCGTAGATATTTTTCTTCATTGGAGAGGTGAAGATCCAAATGAACTCGCAGCACTTGTTAAGCAAGTGAAAGTAACCGGTATTGAACTTACCATGATCACCAATAGAGGTATCAAAGTTTGGCCAGAAGGATTCAAAGAAACATTCTGTACAGATCATTGGAGATGCAGATTTAAACCAGTTTCACAAGGAATTCAATTTGATCTTGATATCATTAAAACGGAAAACCTCTATGCTTTCGATGGGGTTGAAAAATACTCCTTGGGACAAGGACAATAAATTAAAAATCCCGCTTATTAGGCGGGATTTTTTTATGCGTTGTTTTGGGTAATGTTTATCGTAAAGTACTAGTATCCACTCTTGTGGGTGTTTCTTTTCCTGCAACAATTCCTCTTGCGCTAAGAGCAATTGCTCGAATGATGGCCGACATGTTATCCATGTCTAGTGTGCCAATTTCATCACTTGCTTTGTGGTAATGTGGTTCTTGGTCCATTTTTGCTGTTGATATGGTATGTGCTGGCACGCCTAATCTAGCAAGTGTTGCATTGTCTGATCTGTAAAATAATTGCTGATCAGGATATGGATCTGGATGGAAAGTAAAACCTGTTCCTTCTAAATTTTTTTGTAAAATTTCTCCCATGTTGGTTTTATCAAATCCTGTAATGTAGGCACTGTTCTTTCCCCATTTACTTTCTGTACCAATCATCTCGATGTTGAACATGGCCATGACTTGTTTCGGATCAAATTGTTTTGAAAAATACGTTGCACCAAAACCTCCAATCTCTTCTGCGGTAAAAGCTGCAAAGACCAAGGTTCTTTCGTTTTGATTTAAAGCTTTGTAGTATTTAGCCAACATAATCATGGCAGTAGTACCCGCTGCATCATCGTTTGCACCGTTATAAATAGAATCATTATCCTTCATGTTTCTGGTATTGATGCCCAAATGATCATAGTGACCAGAAAATATTACGTATTCATTGGCTTTTGATTTGCCAGGAATGATACCTACCACATTGGCCAAGGGCATTTCAGTGAGTTCTTGGGTCGCATCAATTTTGAAACTTGTTGGTGTTTCATTCTGAATGATAAAAATGATGTTGGGTTGGGTTTGATAAAACTGTCCACCTCTTTGCGAAGCTCTTACAAAGATTTGTTCATGTGTGCTATCAACAAAGACTATGGTATTCTTAGAAGATCCTGAATATTTTCTCCATTCATTTACAAAGTTCGCACCTCTTGGTATGCTGGCGATTTCATAACCTGATTTTTCAGTGATGCTCAGTGTTTT
>JBEASE010000109.1:0-5572 GCA_041162625.1 Bacteroidota bacterium
AGATTACCAAAAAAGCTTTAGTCGCGTAGCAAGAGCATTTAACAACAGAGAAGAATCCTTAAAAAAGGAATTTGAAGATAAAGGCTTAAGCTGGCCTGTCAAGCACATGTATATCCGTTCCTTTAAATACGACAGCGAATTACAGGTTTGGGTGAAGAATAAACCTACCGATACCTTTAGTCTATTTAAATCTTACAAGGTTTGTGCGCTAGCTGGAACGATGGGACCAAAACGGATGGAAGGCGATTACCAAGTGCCAGAAGGATTTTACTACATCAACGAGTTCAATGCGAATAGTCAGTACCACCTATCATTAGGCTTGAACTACCCCAACCCATCTGACAAATTATTGGCCGACCCGATGAAACCTGGTGGAGAAATCTATATTCATGGCAGTTGCGTTACCACAGGTTGTATTCCCATCCTCGACAATAAAATTGAAGAGTTGTATGTCCTTTCCTCTCACGCAAAAGGATCTGGACAAGATTTTATCCCTGTTCATATTTTTCCTGCCAAATACCACGAGAAAAAAAGTGCTGCCTATCTAGAGAAAGCACATGAAAATGATGCTAGGCTAAAGGCATTTGAAACCAACTTGAAAAAGGTTTATGAATTTTTTGAAGAGAACCACAAGTTGCCAGTTATTGCCATCTCACCTGAAGGGAAATATGTATTCTATTAATTGAGTAGCTTTACAGCTTAAACTCAATGATTAGATGATCAAAGTCACCGATCTCAAAAAATCGTACGGAAATTTCGAAGCTGTTAAGGGTATTTCATTCGATGTAAAAGAAGGAGAAATCTTCGGCTTACTTGGTCCAAATGGTGCAGGGAAGTCGACAACCCTAGAGATCATGGAAACCCTTCGTTTCAAAACATCAGGAACCATCAATATTGCTGGGTTTGACTTAGATAAACAACCAGATGAGATCAAAAAAATCATAGGTGTGCAATTGCAGACCTCAGGTTTTTATCCTGGCTTAAGGTTGATTGAATTGGTTGAACTATTTAATGGACTTTACAACAAAAAGGTTGATGCCATGGAATTATTGGCGAAGGTCAACTTAGAAGAAAAGGCGAAGTCCATATACAAATCATTGAGTGGCGGACAAAAGCAACGTTTTTCTATCGCCACTACGTTGATCAATGATCCAAAAATTATTTTTCTCGATGAACCTACAACAGGCTTAGATCCACAGGCAAGAAGAAACTTGTGGGACCTCATCAAGAACATTCGAGTACAAGGCACAACTGTTATCATTACTACACATTATATGGATGAAGCTGAATACTTGTGTGACAGGGTTGCGATTATGGATGCAGGTAGAATCATTGCATTGGACAAGCCAGATCTATTAATTGATCAATTGCTTGCGAATGGATTTGAAAAACAGAAAGAAAGTAAAGGTGCAAACTTAGAAGATGTGTTCATCAATCTAACGGGACATACACTAAGGGAAGATTAAAATACCAAAGATGACTGCACAAGAACTTGCCAAATACATCGATCATTCTTTGCTCCACCCTACCATGACTGAGAAAGATTTAAAAGAGGGTTTGGAGATCGCATTAAAATACCGCACAGCAACAGTCTGCATCAAGCCCTATGCAGTCAAATATGCTGCTGAATTTTTAAAAGACTCTGGCGTTGGCGTGTGCACGGTAATTGGTTTTCCACATGGAAGCAATACCACAGATTTAAAAGTAATTGAAACAATTGAGGCATGCAGAAACGGTGCGACTGAAATTGATATGGTGGTGAATGTAGGCAAAGTGCTTGGAGGAGATTGGGATTATGTTGAGCACGAAATCGAACAGATCAACCAAGTTTGTTTTGATCATAACGCAATTTTGAAAGTCATTTTTGAAAATGATTTTTTGAACGATGAACAGAAAATCAAGCTCTGTGAAATCTGTTCAAAATTACATGTAGCCTTTGTCAAAACATCTACCGGTTACGGTTTTGTAAAACAAGAGAACGGTATGTTCCTCACCAAAGGAGCAACACTTCCAGATTTAGTCCTCATGCGCAAACACAGCGCCCCAACTGTACAAATCAAAGCTGCTGGCGGCATCAGAAACCTCAAAGGCATGCTTGCTGCTATAGAAGTCGGTGCCACCCGCATAGGCGCAACTGCAACTGTTGCAATAATTGAAGAGTTCTTAGGAAATACTAACTCAGCAAATTCTAACAACAAAGGAGCTTATTAAAAAACTAGAACTCCAAACTGTTGCTCAAGTGCAAGTGAGTGTTGTAGCACTGCTTGAATAAATGACTGCCCGTGTTGCGCGTAGTAAGGCATGAAATTCTCTACGCGTTCTTGAAGGTTATGATTAGGGAATAATTCTTCTTTTAATTTCCAAATACGCTGAAGTTGTATAGCTTGTTTTTTACGTTCAGCCTTGAGCATTTTTTTCTCTAAGCCATCTAACTTTTTAAGGTGATCCACTTCAAGTGCATGAACGTGCTGGATGAGTGTTTTATCAATTTCACCTGCACGTTTTTTTAAATGCTGAAACAATGCTTTACTGTCTATCTCCTCTTGCTTCAATGAAATTTCTTGCCCCGACCATCTTTGGACCAATTCATTGGCCAAGGCAGTCTCTTCTTTAAACAAGTCCGCCTCACTAATTTCCAACTCCTTCATTTTATGTGCATGGTTCTCATCCATGATCATAAAACTATTTCTCAATACCAACATAGGAAAAGGCACTTGATAATGCGCAAATAAGCCTTTCAACTGCATCCAATAAGCAACTTCAGATCCACCACCTACAAATAAAATATTGGGAAGAATGGTTTCTTGGTAAATACCTCTTAGAATTACATTGGGACTAAACCTATCAGGGTATTCATTCAATTCTTGCAAAAGCTCTTCTTCAGTAAAACGAATAACCGTACCATCGACGGTATACATATTTCCACGCTTATCAATTCTGTTCCTGATACCATCACGCAAGTAAAACAAATTGACTGTGCGCGGGTTGACTTGCAACTTATATTCTGCTTCTAACTTCAAACTGGTCTCTCCCACAATTTGCTCTGCACTGTTTTGCAACAAATCATCCTTGAAAACAGCTTTCATTTTTGCTTTCAAAGCAACATGATCAGGCTGCAATACCAACAACCCATATTCTTTGAACAATTCATTCAATAAAATAAAGGTGCCTGTCGTCATATCATTCCCCAAGGCATATGCCTTACGGAGAATGGTAACCAATGCTTCTGCATGCGGCAAATGTTTCACTGCAGACTCTACCTCATCAATCAATTTAACGACTGCCTTATCAGAGGTCATTCTGCCCACAGCGCCCGTCTGATCTGTATTCCAGACAAACGACTTACCATAAATTTTGAACTTAGACAATTCATCTAAATCATTGTCCTCACTACCAATATAAAAAACCGGGACAAACTTCTTATCTGGAAAAGCTTGATTAAACTGTTGTGCTAATGCTATTACGTGAGCTGTCTTGTAAATAAAATAGAGATACCCACTAAAGATATTCGGCTGATGGGCCGTACAAATGGTAAATGTATTGTCGGAAGTCAAAGCTGCAATATTCTCCAACTGAGCTGAAGATGCATCAACACCAGTATAAGCATCAGCAAATACTTGTTGAATTAAATTTCTATCGGTAGAGAATTGTTGACGTGCAGCAATAGCTTTAGACAACCCATCAAGGTCCGTCTGATAACTATAAAAGGATTGAATGAAATCTTTTTTCTCAAGGTAATCAGAGATCAACTTGGAAAACATATTGGTCTCTTGGTAAGCGATATAACTACACGAAGACTTCATGTTATAAAATTAGTGAATTACTTCCCCTTCAAGATCATAATCGTATGCCTTGGTAATTTTAACCTGCACAAAATCACCTGGGTTTAGTTTCTTGGAAGAATGAACGATGACCTCATTATCCACTTCCACACTATCAAACTCCGTTCTACCACCCTCATGGTTTGACCAAGATAGGCTTGGTTCTTTTCAAAACTGATCTCTTGTTGGAATTCAATGATCTCCTGTGCTCTAGCTTCCTTCTCCTCGGCAGTCAAGGTATCTTCCAATGCATAAGCACTGGTATCCTCTTCATGAGAATAAGTAAAGATCCCTACCCTTTCAAACTGCATCTCCGCCAAGAATTCTTTTAACTCCTCAACATCTTCTCTGGTCTCACCAGGGAAACCTGCAATCAAGGTAGTACGCAAACAGATTCCAGGAATTTTTGCTCTGATCTCTGCAATTAAATCCTTCATCTCCTGTTTGGTGATCTGTCTTTTCATCGCCTTCAACATATTATCACTAGCATGTTGTAGCGGCATATCGAGGTAATTACAGATCTTAGGTTCTTCCTTCATCACATCAATAATTTCCATTGGAAATTTTGAAGGATAAGCATAATGTAAACGGATCCATTCCAAACCCTCAATAGCTGCCAATTTTTTCAACAACTCAGGAAGCGTTCTTTTCTTGTATAAATCCAAACCATAGTAAGTCAGCTCTTGGGCAATCAACATAATTTCCACTCCTATGACCACCACGCATCAAAGGAATAGCACAGAAAGAACAAGTACGATTACAACCTTCACTGATCTTCATGTAAGCATAATGAGATGGGGTGCTCAACAAGCGCTCACCAACCAATTCTGTTTTGTAATCAGCATTCAAAACAGCTAACAAACCTGGAAGCTCCATAGTACCAAAGAAGGCATCCACTTCTGGAATTTCATCTTCTAGGTTTTGCTTGTATCTCTCACTCAAACATCCTGTCACAAATACTTTATCTAACTTACCTTTTTTCTTGAGATCAACTTGATCTAAGATGGTATTGATGCTTTCTTCTTTTGCCTTATCAATGAAACCACAAGTGTTTACTACAACAATATTGTGATCGAGTTTTGCATTCTCATGCACCACATCAAAATCATTCGCCAATAACTGACCACTCAACACTTCACTATCCACCATGTTCTTGCTGCACCCAAGAGTGATGATGTTGACTTTGTCTTTTTTTATTGTTTTGGATTTCATCTTTACTGTTGACGGATAACGGTTAACTGTTAACTGGTTTTGAATAACCCCTCCACAAATGCGTGTTTATCGAACACAATCAGGTCTTCAGCCTTTTCACCCACGCCTATGAATTTTACAGGTATTTTAAATTGATTTGCGATGGCCAACACAATACCACCTTTTGCAGTGCCATCCAACTTGGTAATGGCCAAAGCTGTAACATCCGTTGCTGCAGAAAAATGTTTTGCTTGCTCAATAGCATTTTGTCCGGTTGTTCCATCTAAGACCAACAAAATCTCATGAGGCGCATCAGGAATGACTTTCTGAATCACACGTTTGATTTTGCTCAACTCCTCCATCAAGTGCGCTTTGTTATGCAAGCGACCTGCAGTATCGATGAGGAGAATATCTACTTCTTTTGCAACGGCACTATTGACAGCATCAAATGCAACAGAAGCTGGATCAGAGCCCATTTCTTTTTTTACTATTGGTACACCTGCCCTTTCACTCCAGATGGTGAGTTGGTCGACTGCCGCAGCTCTGAACGTATCAGCAGC
>JBEASE010000110.1:0-3949 GCA_041162625.1 Bacteroidota bacterium
ATTCTTGAAGGTGTGGCAATACCGGCACAATTGATTAAAACCTTTGGAGTTCCGATTTCTTTTTCAAGTGTATCAAAAAAAGATGAAGCAGCTGCTGCATTGGTTACATCTACACAGTAGCTTTTTGCACCAATTGTTTCTGCAAATTGAGCTAATTTATTTTCATCAATATCCACAAGAGCCACTTTCATTCCTTTCTCCCTAAGCAATTTGGCCGTAGCTGCACCCAATCCAGATGCACCACCTGTAACGACTGCCACTTCATTTTCAAGCACCATAAAATTCCAATTTAGATAGCCAAATTAAAGCAAAATCAATTACCCATATAATTCAAAATGGATGGCTTTTTTGTCAATTCCTAAAGCTTGAATTTTTTGACGTGCATCAGTAATCATATCTTTCCATCCACAAAGAAAGAATTGTGGATTATCCTTTGGCTTTTGCAATAATTGCTCATAGACACCATGCACATATCCAATGTTCAATCCTTCTTCTACTTGCACTTCACGTGAAAATGTTGGAAAATAATGAAAGCCTGAAAGTTTCTGTTTTAAATCCATCATTTCATTGAGATAAATAGCGTCCGAACATTTTCGCGTTCCATAGATTAAATAGATTTCTTTATGTGGGATATTATTGTGATGAATATGTTGTAGCATCGCCCTGAAAGGAGCAATTCCTGTTCCAGTGCAAATCATAAACAAATCTGTTGTAATTGAATCAGGTAAAACAAAATGTCCTTGTGGACCACGAACAGGAAAACTTGTGCCAACCACCGCCTGATTAAATAAATAGTTTGTTCCTAGCCCACCTTCCATTAAAACAATCACCAACTCAACAACATTAGTATGATCAGGAGCAGAAGCGATGGAATAGCTTCGCCATCTTTTATTGGGCTGCTCATGAATAGGTAGATCTAGTGTAATAAATTGACCAGGCACAAAATCAAAATATTCAACATCTGATATTTCAATCCAAAATCTTTTGGTTGAACTTGTTTCGTTTTCAATTTTGATAATCTTGCCTGTCCGCCAAGGTTGAGTGGCCATAATATATAATTTGAATGCGAACTACACGATCACATTTTCAAGTGCCACATAAATTCTATTTTAAGTTAGGCATTTTTTTGTGAGATGAAAGACTGTCAAGAAAATTCTTTTCAAGAATTATATATTTTAGACCTTTGTCGGCTCGATAAGATCCCACAGATTGCCATACAGGTCACTAAACACAAGCACTTTCCCGTAGGCCTCAACTTGGGGTGGCCTTACAATACTTATTCCTTGTTCAGCTAATCGTTTTACATCTCTGTCAAAATCATCTGTATACAGAAAAAGGAAAACTCTTCCTCCCGTTTGATTTCCAATTGCATTTATTTGTTCAATTGTTACTGCTTTCGCCAATAACAAATGGCATCCTTGGGATAGAGCATTTGCAGGCTTCACCCTGACCCATCTTTTTTCAGGACTTAAAACAGTATCCTCAACCAGTTCGAAGCCAAGTTTATTTACGTAAAAGTCGATTGCCTCATCATAATCTCTGACGACCAAGGCGATTTGAGACAAAAATTGTTGCATGTAGTAAATTACAAAAAAAGGTCTCATTACTGAGACCATTGTAGCGGGATCGGGAGTTGAACCCGAGACCTTTGGGTTATGAATCCAACGCTCTAACCACCTGAGCTACCCCGCCGGATTTGTTAAGGGCTGCAAAAATAACGATAAACACAATGAAAACAAAATTGACTAAACGCAATAAATTATGACTAAAATCATCTGAAAAGTCAATTCTTGTCATTTTTATCTACTTTCAATTCCTGAACTTTTGCAGCATAAAGACTGATTAGTACATTTCTGTTATTTTCTGATTAGTAGGGTAAACCCGTTTTTCAAACCAATTAAACCCTACGTTATGACCCGTATCACGTCTTATTGTCAAACTTGCACTGTGAAGAATTGCATCATGCTCAAATCTTTCGGTCCAGATCAGCTTAATGTATACAAGCCCTACAAACATCACTATGAGTTCAAAAAAGGTGAACTGATCTTCAGAGAAGGTGATGAAATCAATGGCCTTTATTTCGTACAATCTGGTGTTATTAAACTAGAAATGAACGCCGACAAGCAACGTCCATTTATTTTGAGATTGATTGGACCCGGACAAACAATGGGGCATCGATTCTTGAGTTATACTGGATTACAGCCTTATTCCGCGACAGCCATCGAAGACACAAGAGTTTGCTTTATTGAATTAGGTTTCTTTAAAAATCTTATGCAGAAAAATGAGAACCTACAGGAAGAACTTAGAAAGATATTCTTAAAAGAAATAAGAACTACTGAAGTAAAACTTCTTCAAATTGCCCAGCAGACCGTCCGTGAAAAAGTTGCAGGTATTTTGGTCCACCTTGCTGAAACCTACAACTACAAACAAATTGGCATGGGCATTAAGGTTCATATCGACCGTCAAGAAATGGCTGATTTAGCAGGAACAACAAAAGAACAAGTCTCCAGAATTCTTGCTGATTTCGACCAAGAACAACTCATCAGATTCAGGGCAAAACATTTCAAATTCATGGCTGTTGATAAACTTCGCCAGATTGCAGAAAGACACGCAGAGCCTACTCGAGCAATTCAAGAAATTGAGGCCTAAAAAGAAGCATTTCAATTGCAATATTAACCCTTTGGTTGTACCTTTGCCGCCGTAATAACAAAATTATGGCGGCAAAAATAAAAGTACAACACCCAGTTGTAGAGCTAGATGGTGATGAGATGACTAGAATCATTTGGAAGTTCATCAAAGACAAATTAATTCTACCCTACCTTGAGCTTGATATCAAGTATTACGACCTTGGTGTTGAATTCAGAGATGAAACGAATGATCAAGTAACTATTGATGCTGCAAACGCAATCAAGCAATATGGTGTTGGTATTAAATGTGCTACCATTACCCCAGATGAAGCTCGTGTAAAAGAATTCAATCTCAAGCAAATGTGGAAGAGTCCAAACGGAACTATCCGCAATATTCTTGATGGTACTGTATTTCGTGAGCCAATCGTAATTAAAAACATTCCACGTCTTGTTTCCAATTGGGATAGCCCAATTATTGTTGGACGTCATGCCTTTGGAGATCAATACCGCGCCACAGATTTTGTGGTTCCTGGAAAAGGCAAGCTGACTGTAAAATTTGAAGGCGAAGATGGACAAATCATCGAACACGAAGTTTACCAATTCAAAGGTGCTGGTGTTGCCATGAGCATGTACAATACTGATGAAAGTATCATGGGTTTTGCGAGAAGCTGCTTTAACATGGCTCTTCAAAAAGGATGGCCTCTGTATATGAGTACCAAGAATACCATCTTGAAAAAATATGATGGTAGATTCAAAGATATTTTCGAAGAAATCTATCAAAATGAATTCAAGTCGGCTTTCGAAGCTGCAGGCATCACTTATGAGCACAGATTGATTGACGACATGGTTGCGAGTGCATTGAAATGGAACGGTAAATTCGTTTGGGCTTGTAAAAACTATGATGGTGATGTTCAGAGTGATACTGTAGCACAAGGTTTCGGATCTCTTGGATTAATGACCTCTGTTTTGGTTACTCCTGATGGCAAAACAATGGAATCTGAAGCAGCACACGGAACTGTAACCAGACACTATCGTGATCACCAAAAAGGAAAGCCTACCAGCACTAACCCTATTGCATCCATTTTTGCATGGACTAGAGGTTTGGCATTCAGAGGGAAGTTAGATGATAACCAAGCATTGATTGATTTCTCAAATGCATTAGAGCAAGTTTGTATTGAGACTGTTGAGGAAGGTAAAATGACTAAAGATTTAGCTGTTTGTATTCACGGCAACAAAGTGAATCATGGTGAGCATTATCTCTATACTGAAGAATTTTTAGACGCAATTGATGCCAACTTGAAAAAGAAAATGGGCATCTAACA
>JBEASE010000051.1:0-12642 GCA_041162625.1 Bacteroidota bacterium
AATAATCCAACAATTGAAGGTAGAAATGATGCTTTGATTAGTCCTTCAGGATACTATGACAGTCATTCAAAAAAGTATAGCGACTTCGATCATTTGCAGATTAAAGAGCATGTTACGCATAGCTGGTATCAGGATCACAAAGCAGCTCACCCATGGGATGAACCTATACCAACTCCAGTAACTTCAAAAAATCTTGAAGAGACTGATTTCAGTGGAAAATATAGCTGGTCAAAGGCTCCTAGATATATGAATAATGCTGCAGAGGCTGGCCCATTGTCAAGATGTTTAATGTATGCAAAACCAAATAATCTAGAGCACCAAACCAAGGACTTTCTTATTAAGGATGCCATGGATAAAATGGGACCGAGTGTGTTCTTAAGAACATTGGCGCGTGTGCATGAAGCTCCAATGTTGTATGATAATATTGATACTTGGTTAAGACAAATCAGGCTCGATGATGAATTTTATATCAAGCCTGAAGAAAGAGATGGTAAGGGCTTTGGAGCTACTGAAGCGGCTCGTGGCGCATTGGCACATTGGATCGAAATTGAAGATGGGGTGATAAAGAATTATCAGGTAATGGCACCTACCACTTGGAATGTAGGTCCAAATGATTCCGAAGGAAAGTCAGGCCCTATTGAATCAGCCCTTGAAGGAATTGAAATTGAAGATGCCAACGATCCAGTTGAAGTTGGTATGGTGGCTCGCTCTTTTGATAGTTGTTTGGTTTGTACGGTGCATGCACATGATGCCAAGACAGGTAAACAATTAGCTAAGTTCAAGCTCTAAATTCATAAATATCAAAAGAAAAAGCCTAACGAAAGTTGGGCTTTTTCTTTGAGGTAACTAAATTTTTTTTAGCTTTTACCACGAATTTCTACTCTCCTTACATTAATATTGGAATCAGAATGAGAAGTAAAGCAACAGCCATAATGGGCTTTGGGAATCCCTGTAGAAGTGATGACGCCATTGGTATTTATGTTATAGACCAGCTAAGGAAATATGTCGGTGAAGAACCCAATATTTCAATATTAGATATGGGTACAAGTGCATTTGAAGTACTTTACCAATTGAAAGGTCATCAAAAAATAATTTTGGTGGATGCAGTCGTAAATACAGGAGAGCAGATTGGGACCTTATACAAGGTGCCTGCACAAGAAGTGATGACGGCTCCTCAAGAAGACCCCATGGTTTTCTTGCATAGTATAAAGTGGGATCAGGCATTGAGCTATGCAAAAAAAATTATGCAGAGCGATTACCCTGAAGATATACAAGTATACCTGATAGCAATTGAAAATACAAAATTAGATATGGAATTGAGTGACGAAGTAAAAAAAGCTGGAGATAAAGTAGTCCAAATCATTCTTAAAGAAGAACTCTCGTATATAGTTTAAGCAATCTAAGAAAATTCAACATTGATTACACTTACAAACAGGCACTTGATCATCAGCAACGAGATCGTTGAAAGTATTTTTGGGTTTTCTTCTCAGGTAAACTGGGTATATTATGATGTCAAGAAAATATTGATGATTGCATCGCAGCATGATGATATTTTTAAAGGCCTGCATAAAACTTCTATGAGTATGCTGAAATTCAAAAACAGTAAAGGTGACAGAAGTATATCGTTAGAAGAAATGCTGATTGACAACGAACTGGATAGTAGTGATAGGTCATTGGAATTTAATGCAGACGAAAAAATGAAAATACTGACAGTACATTTTTCATAAATTATGATTACAATATTTGTTTCGACAGAACTAAGAGAATCAGTAAAAAATCTGATTAATCAGGAGGATAGACTAAATGAATTAGTCAATTTATCCGTTGAAGACGCTGATGCAATTACAATTAAAGTTTCTTCTATAATTGAAGTGTTACCCGACTGGGAGAATCTGCAACCACCAGTTCTATTTCCTAGTGTTTCATATAAGGATAAAATTTTACTAGGGATTATTTATGCCAAACTAAATAATTACGAGAAGGCCTATGAGATCTTAGAAGAATATCCGGATATATTACAAACTGTTGATATTTTAAACCGACTCCAAAATTCAGTACCATTTCAAGGATATGAATGGCAATTTGATTCCTTTGAAAATCTGCACAATAAAGCAATTGCATTCCACTATGGATCACAGAATGAAAGCGCTTCAAGTTTAGATATAGCAGAGGCATATGAATCTGCCATTAACTGTAGTAAAGAAAAATCAAGAAGACAATTCACTTCGTATCATCTTGCACAATTTTATCTTGATCAGAATATTGAAGCAAAAGCACTGAATATCATCAATACTATTTTAAATGAATGTGATTCTCCTAAAATATGCATTGCATTTAAAGATATTCTTTGTAAAATATGGCAGAAAAATTTAGTAGTACCTTATGATGTTAAAGTACTAGGAGAATTGAAGACTACATTATGGGAATGCCTAGAATATTATGAGTTGAATGGTAGGATGACAGAAGCTGCAATGATTTTGATGGATGCTACTTATATTGCTACAATCAGCGAAAGTTTTAGTGAAGCGCTGGGTTATATCAGTAGGGCTATTAGCATAATTGAAAAGGAACAACTTCTTGAGCTTCTAGCCCAAGCACAATTTTCAAAGGGAAATCTACTCCAAACATGGGCACAAAATGGGAATCCTCAGTTCTATCGGGCAGCAGTTCAATCATATCAGGCAGCATTGAAGACATTTACCAAAGAGGATTATCCAGATATTTTTGCTGAAATTCATCATCAATTAGGGAAAGTTTATGCAGAAATTCCAGACGAGGTAAAGAAGAAAGGGGTATGGGCTGCTGTTTCAGTTTCATCTTTCAACGAGGCACTCAATTATTATAATAAGATTGATTTTCCTTATCAGTTTGCAATGATTTGTAATAGTATGGGGAATGCCTATACCAAATATCCGGCTGCTTTGCATACAGACAACTTCGATAAGGCACTTGCCTGGTATAGGGAAGCATTGGATATTAGAACCACAGCAACATATCCCTTAGAACGTGTTTTAACGCTCTGTAACTATTTAGAAGCTAGCTGGTTTGTTGGAAATAAGGAGGAATTTGACGAAGATCGATTCAACGAAATGATGAATGTAGCTAATGAAATCATCCTGCTTAGTAATGATGAGAAGATTCTCAATAGCGCTAAGAATGATATTCAAAGACTAGAAGCGCTCAAGGCAGAAACTCAAAATTAGAAAATATTTTCTAAGGACTCATTTTATATGTTGTTTCTAGTCTATGTTGACTTATTTTCAAGGTTCATTAGTTATGACTATGTTCCATGCATGAAATATCACTTGTTAGAAATATTTTTAATACTCTTGAGGCTGAATTCCCCGACAGATTCAGCGAAATCCGAAATATCTATTTAACTGTAGGAGAGTTGAGTAACGTACAACCTATCTTAATGCAAAATGCATTTGAGGCAGTGAAGGAAGATGACCCTAAATATAGAAATACAATACTTAATGTTGAAGTATTACCTATCAAAATATTTTGTGATTCATGTAATCAGGAGACTATTGTAAGTCAATATAAATTTATTTGTAAATATTGCCAGTCTTCCTCCCGCAACGTGATACAAGGGGAAGAATTATTAATCAGTAAAATTGAATTTATAACTTAATAGCTATGAGTCAACCCAAAAGTAACAGAGCTCCAGTTGGAAGTGTACAATGTGAGAATACCACTTTGAATCTATTGAAGGCAAATGATTTTGTTGCAAAAGCAATTAAGGAGAAACTTGCTCCTTATAATGTGCTAGTATTAAATATATGTTCTTCTCCAGGAAGTGGTAAGACAACATTGATGCAGGAAACAGGGAAAAAATTAAAAGATACTTTGAATATTGGTGTTTTAGTAGGTGATCCCGAAACAGAAAGAGATGCTATTCGAATCAGGGAGTCAGGAATTGATTGTTTACAAATTGTAACTGGAGGAATGTGCCATATTGAAGCGCAGATGATATTACAAGCACTAGATCATTTTGATTATCAGCATCTGGATATATTATTTATTGAAAATGTTGGCAACCTGGTTTGCCCTGCTGCATTCGATCTTGGGGAAGATTACAGAATTACATTAATTGCCAGCACAGAGGGTGATGATAAACCCAAAAAATATCCACGAATGTTTTTGACTAGTGAGTTGATGGTGGTAAGTAAATCAGATCTTCTGCCTTATGTGCCATTTAGTGTAGAGGCTGTTACAAAAGATGCAAGGGAGATTAATCCTGATATAGAGGTTATAACTATAAGCAGCCTAAACGGTATGGGAATAGATGAATGGTGTAGTTGGCTGAAACAAAAAGTAAGTGAGAAAAAACAAAATTTAGTTACAACCTAAGTTCATTTGCAAAACATTCATACATATCATATTCACCTGACTGGTATAGTACAAGGAGTTGGCATGAGACCATTTGTTGTGCAGCTAGCGCTTCATTTTAAATTAAATGGTTGGATCAATAACACAACTGATGGGGTACATATTGAATTCAATGGTACTGAATATCAGGCAAATCAATTCCTTGATCGAATTATAAGTGCTCCACCTCCTTTTGCTTTAGTAAGAAAGTATAGTTTATTTAAAACCGATAATAAACTTTTCGATTCTTTTGAAATAATTGAGAGTGATGTTAATTCTATTCCAGATCTTTTATTAACTCCAGATTTTGGATTGTGTTCTGAATGCAGAACTGAACTGCATAATGTTTCAAACAGAAGATTTCATTATCCATTCATAACTTGTACAAATTGTGGTCCGAGATTTTCAATAACCAAAAAACTTCCTTACGACCGATTGAATACTTCGATGAATAATTTTTCAATCTGTGATACGTGTAGTCATGAGTATAGCACTGTTAGTGACCGGAGATTTTACTCTCAAACCAATTCTTGTCACAAATGCAGTATTTCAATGAAATTGTTTGAAAATGGCAAAGAGACAGAAACATTAAACCCGGAAATGATCTTGGAGATAATTCAACAATTTCTCAAAGAGGGTAAGATCGTTTCGGTAAAAGGTGTTGGGGGATATGTATTACTTTGTGATGCGACTAATTCCAGTAGTATACAATTATTAAGAAAGCGCAAACAGCGACAAGCTAAACCGTTTGCTTTATTGTTCCACTCAGTGGAACAGATGAAAACTTTTGTAGAATGGAGTGAATCTGAAAAGAAATGTCTTCAATCATCTGTCGCTCCAATTCTACTTCTCAAAAGCAAAAAAAATAGTGAACTTGCAATAGATGATATTGCCCCTGGCCTTTCCCATCTGGGTTGTATGCTTCCAAATTCACCACTATTGGAATTGATTGCTGAATCGTTCAATAAACCTTTGATTTGTACCAGTGCTAATATCAGTGAAAGTCCTATACTATTTCGAGATATAGATGCTTTGACCCATCTACATCACATTGCAGATATTATCTTGAGCCATAACAGAGAGATTGTAGCAGCACAGGATGATAGTGTGATCAAGTTCGCCAGATATTCAAATCAAAAAATTATTATCCGCCGGGCAAGAGGCTTAGCTCCGAATTTTCTGGGGTATATTCAAAATCAAGATAAATCTATTCTTGCTACAGGAGCGTTGATGAAAAGTAGCTTTACCTTTCAAACTCGTCAAAAAACATTTGTAAGTCAGTATCTTGGTAGCACAGGTACAATTGAGGCTCAAGAAATGTATCGGAATTCGTTGAAAAATCTGACTGATCTGTTGCAATTTAAACCTGAGAAAATTGTGTCAGACAATCATCCTGATTATTTTTCAACTCAGTTAGCGAAGGAAATATCTACTATTCATGCTATCCCGTTTAATCAGGTTCAACACCATAAGGCACACTTTGCAGCAGTCCTTGCAGAGCATTCACTTCTCGATAGTCATGAATCAATCCTTGGAGTAATTTGGGATGGAACAGGAATTGGTGATGATGCACAAATATGGGGGAGTGAATTTTTTAAATTTGAGAATAACAGTATGCTGAGGTGTTATCATTTTGACTATTTTCCTCAAGTACTTTATGATAAAATGTCAAGAGAGCCCAGGCTTTCTGCTATGGCAATTTGTGATGATGTATTAGGGAGTGATACTTTGTTGAAAGAGAAATTTACTGATGTTGAATGGTCCTATTATAAAAAGTTACTTGGAACAGGAACGAAAATCAATTGCTGTTCTCTGGGCAGAGTTTTTGATGCTGTTGCTTCTTTACTAGGTCTATCAGATAAGCAAAGTTATGAAGGGGAGGCAGCTATGCTTTTACAGGATCTTGCCGAGAAGTATACTGATGAATATGGTTATGATATCGGTGAGAGTTATTTTATGGAAGGAGCTCACTACTACCGAATCTCCACTAGTTCTTTATTCAGTTCAATCATACGGGATATTCACAAAAATAAAACTAACTCATTTATTGCTGCAAAATTTCATTTTTCGCTTGTTCATCTTGTCGAAATTATAGCTGGTAATATTGGTGTCAAAAAGGTAGCTTTTAGTGGAGGTGTATTTCAGAATAGTCTGCTCGTTGATATGCTTCAACAGTTGCTTCAAAAAAAGTTAGAACTTTTTTTTCACGATCAATTACCGCCTAATGATGAAAATATTTCATTTGGGCAGATGGTTTACGTTGATCGACAGATTGATAGCTCCTTAATTATGGATTTGAATGATGTTAGAAATCATGTTACTATAGAACAACCAGAAAATCAATTATTGATAACAGAAAAAGATAAATTTTAATACTATGTGTTTAGCAATTCCAGGTAAAATTCAAAGTATTGATACCATTCACAATGGGATGGTACGCATGGCAAAGGTCTCTTTTGGCGGAATCATTAAGGAAGCTTCGCTAGAGATGTTGCCTGCAGCTGATATTGGCGATTATGTTCTTGTACATGTAGGAGTAGCCATAAGTAAAATTGATGAAGCTGAAGCAGCAAAGACATTTGAATACCTTAAGGAAATCGGCGAAATCGATGAACTTATAGAACATACACAGGTAGATAAAAATTAATGAATCGTCTATGAAATTTATTAATGAATATAGGGATGCTTCGGTTGTAAAGGAATATATTTCTGAATTGCATAGGATTACTACAAGGCCATGGACAATCATGGAAGTATGTGGTGGTCAAACACATAGTCTTGTAAAAAACGGAATTATTGGTCTTTTGCCTGACAACATTACTATGGTGCACGGTCCGGGTTGTCCGGTATGTGTTACTCCATTACACTTGATTGACAAAGCTGTTTATCTTGCAATGGAAAGAAATGTTATACTTTGTTCCTATGGTGATATGATTCGTGTCCCAGGCAGTAAAAATAGTTTACTCGAAGCAAAAGCAAATGGTGCTGATGTTAGAATACTTTATTCTCCACTAGAAGCAGTTACTCTTGCAAAACAAAATCCTGATAAAGAAGTGGTGTTTTTTGCAGTTGGATTTGAAACAACTGCACCTGCCAATGCACTCAGTGTATTACATGCGAAGAGGGAAGGGATAAAGAATTACTCCATACTTACTTCTCATGTTTTAGTACCTCCAGCTATTGAAGCCATTGTAAATGATCAAACAAATATTGTTCAGGGTTTCCTTGCTGCAGGCCATGTTTGCACTATTATGGGAATTGGAGATTACTATCCCCTTGTAGAAAAAAATAAACTCCCTATTGTTATTACCGGGTTTGAGCCTGTAGATTTACTTCAGGGTATTACAATGCTCATAAAACAACTGGAGAACGGTGAACATAAACTGGAAAATCAATACAGTAGGGTAGTAAAGCCAGAAGGTAATCCGGAAGCAGTCAAGGTAATTGAGCAGGTTTTTGAAATTACTCATCGTGACTGGAGGGGTATTGGTGAAATTCCTTATAGTGGCTACGAAGTGAGAAAGGAGTTAGAAGCATATAACGCTAATGTTAAGTTTGATATTCAACTTGAAAAAGCAGAAGAAAGTCCTGATTGTATTGCAGGGGAAATTTTAAGAGGTATCAAAAAACCAAATCAATGCCCGCAATTTGGAAAAAGATGCACGCCACTGAATCCACTTGGTGCTCCCATGGTGAGCAGCGAGGGGGCTTGCGCTGCCTATTATCATTTTAGTAATGTAGATGTACTTGTTTAGGTTCCCCTCAAAAATAAGCTTCAATGGATGCTAATATAAAAATGCAATTATCTTGTCCCATGCCCAAATTCGATTTTGATACCATTAATTTAGGACATGGTAGTGGAGGAGTATTGACGCATAAATTATTGAGTAGTGGTGTATTTGATGTACTCAAAAATGATCAGCTTAATCAAAAGCATGATGGTGCTATATTTGATTTGAAAGGACAACTTGCTTTCAGTACAGATAGTTATGTAGTAAATCCTATTTTTTTCCCGGGTGGTGATATTGGAGAACTTGCTATTAATGGAACTGTAAACGACCTTGCTATGTGCGGAGCAATGGCTAAATATCTATCATTGGCGTTTATTATTGAAGAAGGTTTGCGAATGGAAACATTTTGGCAAATACTTGACAGTATTAAAAAATGCTGCGACAAGGCAGGAGTGCAAGTTGTAACTGGCGATACAAAAGTGGTAGAGAAGGGGAAAGGTGATCAGATTTTTATCAATACTTCCGGAATAGGGTTAGTTCATGAACACGCCAGAATTGGGTTGTCCAGTATTCAAAAAGGAGATGTTCTTATTGTGAGTGGGAATTTAGCGGCACATGGCATTGCTATCATGAGTAAGAGAGAAGGATTAGAATTTGAAACTGATATTGTGAGTGATACTACAAACTTGAATTTTACAGTTGAAAAATTACTTAATAAGTTCGGATTGGATATTCATTTTCTTAGAGATGCTACTAGAGGTGGATTGGCTTCAGTGCTTAATGAGATAGCAAAGGATGGTTCACAAGGAATCGATATTCGACAGATAGATATTCCTATGGAAGAGCAGGTAAGTGGAGCATGCGAAATGCTTGGACTTGACCCGCTGTATGTGGCTAACGAAGGTGTATTTATTTTAGTTGTAAAAAAAGAAATTGCTAAAGAAGTCCTTGATTTTCTTAAAAATGATGAAAACGGGAAAATGGCATCTATAATGGGGAGTATCACAGATCAACATATTGGACAGGTAATACTTGAAAGTAGCATAGGCGGTAAGCGTGTTGTCAATATGTTGCCTGGTGAACAATTACCACGTATATGTTAATTGAAATAATTATAATTGAATAAAATTAAAAAGATAGCAGAATTTTATGGGCAGTTGGATAATCCATTGCTTGCTCCTCGAGGGGTATTTATGCATGATAACACCTTAGTCGTTTCAGATACAGGTCAAAACAGAGTTTTTATATGGCATGATTTTAATTTTCAAACATTTCAAAAGCCAAATGTCATTTTGGGACAAAAAGATGATCATCAGATGGATCGTAATGCTGGTGAAGAGGTCTCAGGCTCTTCTTTGCAATATCCATCCGGCATTTGGACCAATGGTGAAAAAATAATAGTTGCAGATGCATGGAACCATCGAGTTTTGGTTTGGAATCAAATGCCAACTAAAAATTTCCAAGAAGCGGACATAGTAATTGGTCAAAAAGATTTCAATAGTAATCTCCCGAACATTGAAGGTATAGGGAAGTCTCCAGACAATAATACATTGAATTGGCCTTATGGTGTTTATAGTAATGGCTCAGAACTTTGGATTGCTGATACTGGAAATCGTCGAGTATTGTATTTTGAAAAAATCCCTTCTAAAAATTTTGCTAATGCTAGTGAAGTGATTGGGCAGAATAATTTTTTTGAGAAAGATTATGATAATAATAATGCGGTCTGGCCATATTCAATAAAAGTTGGACACAATAATGATATGTTGATTTCTGATACACAATTTTGCAGAGTATTGTACTGGGAGCAGTGGAAAAATGCTGTTAATAATCCACCTGATCTGGTAATGGGTCAAAAGGATATCAATGATAGCGGCCAGAATCAATACCAGTTGAAGCCAAGTGCTCATACTTTAAATTGGGTATACGATGCATGTTTTTTTAATAATGGTATTGTAATTGCCGATACGGGGAATAGCAGATTAATTCTTCATGATAAAATACCATCAACAAATAATGCATCTGGTTCATTGCAGATTGGACAGCCAAATTTTGAAACACATGGTGAAACTTCTTTGAGCATGAAAAGCAATATTAATAATGAAATGTACTGGCCTTTTGCAGTTAATGCTTCAGTGGATTTTTTGATTACTGCAGATACAGGAAATCATCGAATTTTATTTTATAAAATATAACATGAATAATATACCAATCATATTAACACTCTACGTGGGATTTATACACGCATTTGAAACAGATCATATTTTGGCAGTAAGCAATATAGTTACCAATCGAGATAAATCAATCAAGGCATTAAAAGATGGATTATCTTGGGGACTTGGGCATACCTCCACTATTCTAATTATGGGTACGCTTGTTTTATTGATGAAGTTTAATATATCTGATTCTGTGTTCAGTTATTTTGAAGCTGTAGTGGGTGTAGTATTGGTCAGCCTTGGAATACACAGGATAATTCAATGGTACAAAAGAAAATATTCGATGGCTGCAACTCATACTCATGAAGATGGGTCTGTAAACAATGGGTCACATTTGCCTGCTTTTTTAATTGGTTTATTTCATGGTCTGGCAGGAAGTGGAGCTTTAATTTTATTAGTAATGAGTGATTCTACTACAGTTGGAAATGGCCTTCTGTATCTGTTGTTATTTGGGTTGGGCTCAGTGACTGGTATGACATTTGCAGCTGGAACTTTCAGCTTACCATTTAATAAAAAGATTATAGCTAATGTCAAACTTCAAATAATACTGGTATTTATTTCATCTACCCTATGTATTACATATGGGACAAAAGTCATTATTGAGAATATCTTCTGATATGAGAAACAAAGAAAACTTACTAAATGCTTTAATTTATTATGGAATCAATGTTCTTGATGACAGTTCAAGCAAAATTCAAATTGAAAAGGGATATGCTATAGAAATTGAATCAAATGGAATTTATAAATTATTGGGAGATGGACAGGTTATTGCTCCTTTTGATGATTTGGATGAGCTTTGCAGATTTATAATGATGTAATTAAATGTTTGAAAAATTATAAAAGTTGGAAAAAAGGGAAATTCAAATTTTAGCGCTGAGCACCAGTGAATCATCACCAGGAAATTTTTCATTAGTTCTTGAAGATCTGATTGATAAAAAAAGATTTGTTATAATTATTGGCACTTTTGAAGCTCAAGCAATAGCGATATATTTAGAGCGGATGGAATTGCCAAGACCACTTACACATGATCTTTTCAAAACCACAATTACGCAACTAGGGGCAACATTAAAAGAGGTAGTTATTCATAACATAGTTGATGAAATATTTCAAGCTTGGTTGGTGTTAACTGATTTTGAAAATAAAGAAAAAAAAGTAGATGCTCGAGCTAGTGATGCACTTGCGCTTGCAATAAGATTTGATTGCCCCGTGTTCATTTACGAACCTCTGTTACATAAGGCAGCAATTAGTGAAGAATTCGAAAAGTTTAGTTTTTTGAGAGGCTCTGTTTCGGAATATACACTGGAAGAACTTCAATCTCTTCTCAATGACCTCTTAGCCAAAGAGGATTATGAAAGTGCATCCAAAATAAGGGATCTGATACAGCGAAGAAAATGAGTATAAATGTCTTATCTTAAATCAACTGGTTTAATTAATATTTGAACACAATGTTGATGATGTATTCCTATAAAATTTTGAACAGTTTTTGGGGTTTCCTGAAATCTCCTCCTTTGACTTATCCATGTTATAAGATAAGTGAGGAGTGGGAGAAATTAAAGGGTTGAACTTCGTGCAATTTTACAGGAGGTCACTCTACTATCTTAAGTGAGTTAAAGAATTTATCTCTTAAATCTACTGAAGCACCAGCGGCTCGTTTACTGTGTACAATATTGATACTATGAAGGCTATCAATGAATATATAAGATTTTAATTCCATCTTCTTGCCATTACGCTCTGTACTTAATTCAAGAATCAAAACATCTTTACCACTTATGTTTTTCTTTTCCTTTGATAAAACCTTGGTTTCATTACCAAGTTGAGCGATAAAAGAAGATTCTAACTGTTCCCAGAAAGCCATTAAAATTAGCTGAACTGTCGGCTAATCTCAACGAATAAACAGAAGCTATATTCTGCATATTTCGAACATCAGGTTTTTCTGGGAAGGTGATGGAAACTTTCTCAGTTAACTTCTAAACTGTCTGAAAAATAGGGACACTTACAAGAGTCATCAATCATTTTTTTAAAGAATTTGACAAACTCGCCTCGCTCACCTGCTTTCAGTATCTGAGGTCTTAGCTTACTAGAAATTGCTTCTTGCAATTTTTTTCGATCAGGAGGGGTTAATCCATTTTCTAGTTCCATTCTTCTAAATGTTGTTCGAATAAAATTATCGATGGTGTTTATGCGCTCATTAAACTCTGGATGTTGGGGGAAAGAACGATTCTCAATTGCTCGTTGACGTCTCGAACTCCAATGTGCCGGCTTAATGAATTCATTGATATAAACCTTGACCTTGTTTCCATTATAACAGATGCGGCAAAAAATTGGTC
>JBEASE010000111.1:0-4834 GCA_041162625.1 Bacteroidota bacterium
TTAATCAGCAGGAAATTCTAAGAAATTATTTTAATGAAGATCCTGCATTGGATATCCAACTGTTTGGAAATGGGCTAATTCATAAGACCTATATCCTTTCAAAGGAAAATATTCCTTCATTCATCTTGCAACAAGTCAATACCAATGTTTTTAAATGGCCCGATGCTATTGAGAACAATTTGCAATTGCTAAAAGCATATCTTGATGAGTCAAATGTTGATCTTCTTTTGCCCTTGCCTTTTCAGAACTTAACTGGTGCTTTACATACTTACGTTAATAATGATCTTTTCAGACTGATCAAATACGTAGATGGTTCACATGCTATAGATACCTGTCTACAACCTGAACAGGCCTATGAAGCAGCATTTCAATTTGGACAATTTACTTCTTCCTTTGCTGGATTAGATATAAGTAAGATAAAAGTAACCATTCCAGATTTCCATAACCTGACCTTCAGGTGGAAGCAATTTGAGCAAGCACTTGCTAATGGAAATTCATCTCGTATTCAATTTGCAAAAAAAGAAATCCAAACTATCTTCGATAACAAATCCATAGTAACCAAGTACGAACAGATTTGTAGCTCAGATCAATTTAAACATAGGGTTACTCACCACGATACCAAAATTTCAAATGTTCTTTTTGACCAAAAAGGGAAGGGGATTTGTGTTATAGATTTAGATACCGTAATGGGCGGACTCCATATCAGTGATTTAGGCGATATGTTCAGGACCTATTTATCTCCTGGTAATGAAGAGGAGACAGATCTAGAAAAAGTAGTTGTGAGGTCCAGTTTTTATACTGCTATTGTAAATGGTTATTTGGAGAAGATGTCAGATCAACTTACTGTAGATGAGAAAGCAATGATTCCTTTTGCAGGAGAGTTTTTAATTTATATGCAAGCGCTTCGCTTCTTGACTGATTTTTTAAATGACGATATCTATTATGGCATTTCTTATGAAATGAATAATTTCAACAGGACAATCAACCAACTTCATCTGTTGGATTCTTATCGCCAATCTATCAAGTAAAATTATTTAGCAGGCTTAGTAAACAAGGTATCTGTTGGGGCAACAGTCATGCTGTCTTTTCCATAAATCTTAACACCTTTCCATTCGCTTTTTAATTTTGTAAGATCTTCAGCTGACACTTTGGTTTCATACAGGTAGATATTTTTTAAAGCAGGTAATTTCTTCAGTTGTACAATTCCGTTTTTCGAAATTGACGTAAACGACAGATTGAGATAGCTCAAGTTAGTTAGTGTTGTTATTTTTTCTAAAGATTGGTCAGTAAGCTTATTGCCATCTAGCCAAAGTTTTTCGATGTTTGTTAGACTGCTGATAATTCTAATATCTTGATCATTTATTCCACTTGAACTCAACTTTAATTCTACCAATTGTTCTTTGATCAAAGCCAGTGTTTCTATACTCTTCTCTAAAGGTTGCTCAAGGTTATAACCGACTGCCCTAATATGGTTATCCTCATTTGAAATAGGAGCGATCACCCATCCAGCTTTTTCTAAGGCTAATTTATCTCGTTTAGAAATGGATGCAACATCCTCTCTTTTTATATCGTATCCCTTTTCTGAATAATATTCTTTGAATTTATTTAAAGCGTTCTTTGTTTTATCATCTAGCTGCATTTCTGCAATATGCTTATTAAATGAGGCGCCAGACACTATCCACCATTTAAAAATAGCTTGTTCAAATTCAGTCAACTGATTCTTGCCTTTAGGAGGCATGTGCTTTTCATCGTTCAAATCAAGTAGAATCCTTTTCAACAGCTCACTTTTTTCTGGAACTTGTTGATTAACTACCTGTCCGTTTTTACCACCAGTTAATACCCAGGTTGAATCATCCAAACGAAGTTTACCTTTTTGTTTGTCAGCACCATGACATTGGACGCATTTCTTTTCAAGGGTGTATTGTACAATATCCTTGTATACAGCAGCTTGATTGATATCTTTAACAGTGAATGCTACCTCTTTTTCTTTATTTGTTGTTTCAATAGTTAAATAATCAGCGCCATGTGTAAGCGTTCCTCCAAGATGTCCCGTGCTTATTAATCCAATTGATAATAGAATTAGACTTGTTATATGACCAAATCTATTTTGAATAAGTTTGTTTCTACCTATAGCATACGTGATAAATAATACCGTAGTTGCGATAGCTGTCCATTTGTGTACGTTTACATCATCCTCATTGTTGTTGCCTTCTTCTGCCAACAACAATCCTGTCAATATTGATAGAAATGAAAAGATGATACCAATTATATTGATGGGTTGTATAGTAGTGCTCCATATTTTTCTCTTTGGATCAAGTGCGGCAAATTCAAGTAAAACCACTAGTACAAAAATACCTATGGGTAAATGAACAAAAACAGGATGTAATCTTCCAATAAATTCAATCATGTTCAACTTCTTCTTTTACGCGATAACTGGTTCAATAACTTTTCCAAACACATCCGTTAATCTGAATTGTCTTCCTTGGAATTGATAAGTTAGTTGCTCGTGATCAAATCCAAGCTGGTTTAAAATTGTTGCTTGAACATCATATACTGAAACCTTACCATCAATTGCATTGTATCCAATTGGATCAGTTTCACCATGACTAAATCCACCTTTAACACCGCCACCTGCCATCCACATGGTAAATGCATCTGAGTGATGATCTCTTCCTTTGTGGTAATTTTGTATACCATCTCTGTTTTCCTGCATGGGTGTTCTACCAAATTCACCGCCCCATACAACTAAGGTTTCATCTAATAATCCTCTTTGCTTCAAATCAAGTAGGAGTGCGGTTACAGCCTTATCGGTTTCCATACACTTATTTACAAAACCCATGTCTAATGCTGTGCCAGGATCTGTACCGTGACTATCCCATCCCCAATCATAGAGCTGTACAAAACGAACACCTTTTTCTACAAGCTTTCTTGCAAGCAGAGCATTGTTGGCAAAAGATTCTTGTCCGGGTTTAGTACCATACATCTCATGAATATAAGCTGGCTCATCTGCAATGCTCATTACATCCGGTACTGCAACTTGCATTTTGAAAGCCATTTCGTATTGTGCAATTCTGGATAGAATCTCAGGATCGTTGTATTCTTCATAAGCCATTTCATTTACTTTGTTGATGGCTTCAATAGACGATTTCCTCAAATCTCTTGAGAAACCATTGGGGTCTTTCAAAAACAAAACTGGATCACCTTCTGATCTACATTGTATACCTTGGTAAACAGATGGAAGAAAACCGCTGCCCCATACACTTTTACCAGAGTCGGGATTTCTCCCACCAGATGTAAGTACAACAAACCCGGGTAGATTGCTGTTTTCAGTTCCCAAGCCATACGTCACCCAAGAACCCATACTCGGTCTGCCTAATCTAGGTGTACCGCAATGCATCAATAACTGTGCTGGGGCATGATTGAATTGATCAGTATTAACAGCTTTTAAAAGAGAGACATCATCAATTACTTGTTTGAAGTGTGGTAAATTATCTGAAAGCCATAAACCACTTTCACCATATTGTTTAAATTGAGTTTGCGGACCTAATAGTTTAGGGACTCCTCTGATGAAGGCAAATTTTTTTCCTTTGATAAAGGATTCCGGACAATCCATTCCATCCATTTTCTGCAACTCAGGTTTGTAATCGAACATCTCTAATTGAGAAGGTGCACCTGCCATGTGTAAGAAGATGACGGATTTTGCTTTACCTGCAAAATGAGGAGCCTTTGCCATCAATGGATTTGATGCTAATGGGTTATTGTTATTACTGGAAATAAAATTACAACTATCTAATATGGAACCTAGGGCCATCATACCCATACCTGTTCTGCACTTCTTCAAAAAATGTCTCCTCGTCTGAAAAGACAATTCGGCATGTTGTGCTTCTATTTGATTGCATTAGTCACTACAGCTAAAGCTGCTAATTCTTTTTTCTGTTCATTAACCACACTGTCAGCAATCATCTTTGAAACTCTTTTTGGATCACTTGAGATTTGTTGAAGTGTGGTCAAATATAAATTTTGAAATACTTTGGTCTTGTTGGCTTGAATTGGAATGCCAGTTGCTATATGATAGCCCTTGCTAATTTTCTGTTTGATGGTAGTATTTTTTTCTTGCATCAACTGTTTAGCAAACTGTACTGATATATCCCAATACGTTGAATCATTCAATAGTGTCAATGCTTGAAGGGGTGTATTGGTTTTAATTCTTCTGCTTGTGCATACTTCTCTTGCTGTACCATCAAAATTGATAAATGAAGGGTAGGGACCTGTTCTTTTCCAATAAGTATAAATCGCTCTTCTGTATTGATCCTCGCCTTCACTTTTTACCCAAGTTCTTCCATCATAAGGGGATGCCCAAATGCCATCTGGTTGATAAGGCATAACACTCGGACCATACATTTTTTCACTGAGCTTACCGGATATCGCCAATGCCTGATCTCTTATTTGTTCTGCCGTTAACCTTACCCTTGGCGCTCTTGCATAATATTTATTTAAAGGATCTTTTTCTAATGCTTCCTTGCTGATGGTATTACTTTGTTTGTAGGTACTGGAAAGCACCATGCGCTTCAATATTTTTTTGATGCTCCATTTGTCTTCTTCCATGAAAGTGTAAGCCATATAATCAAGCAATTCCGGATGCGTTGGCGCAATACCTTGTGATCCTAAGTCTTCAAGCGTTTCTACTAATCCTTGCCCGAATAACTGTTCCCACAAACGATTAACCATGGTACGTGCTGTCAACGGATTTTGTTTATCCGTCATCCATTCTGCCAATTTTAATCTTGAGTTATATTGCTGATTGTTACCCACAAAAAGTGCAGGTATTCCTGGC
>JBEASE010000052.1:0-13135 GCA_041162625.1 Bacteroidota bacterium
TTGGTGCAACACTCAGCATGGATACACTTGCAGCATTATTTGAAACAAAACTTGGCATATCTGGTGAGCTATTGGCAAGTGATGAACAGTTTTGGAAAACAATTCGAAAGCATTACCTGCTCAAACCAGACTACATCAACCTTGAAAATGGTTATTATAATTTTATTCCTCAACCGCTTTTAGAAAAGTTTATTGGACATGTGAGAGAAGTGAATTATCAAGGCGCTTTCTATATGCGGAATTATGCAGTTGAAAATAAAAAACGTGTTACTGCGAAATTGGCTGCATTGATGGGATGCTCAGCAGAAGAAGTTGCTATCACCAGAAACACCACTGAATCTTTGGATATCGTAATTGCTGGAAAGCATTGGGAACAAGGTGATGAAACCATCATGGCAGAACAAGACTATGGTTCAATCATTGAAATGCTCAAACATGTTGGAAAACGATATGGTGTTGTAAACAAAATGATTTCTATTCCTAATCATCCTTCATCTGATGAAGAGATCGTTGCGCTGTATGAAAACGCCATAACACCTAAAACAAAATTGATTTTAGTCTCACATATTGTAAACATAACCGGACAGATTTTACCTATCAGAAAGATCTGTGACATGGCACATGCAAAGGGTGTAGAAGTCTGTGTGGATGGTGCACATGCTGTTGCTCATTTTCAATTCAAGATTCCTGATTTGAATTGCGATTATTATGGCGCATCCTTACACAAATGGTTAAGTACACCACTTGGCGCAGGTTTGTTATATGTAAAGAAAGAAAAAATGCCAGGTATTGAACCTTTAATTGTTGGATGGGAAAAAGAGCCTTATAAAATGCTTAGAATAAGTCACACTGGTACCCACCCATCTCATACTGATCTAACTATAGAAGATTCAATCGATTATTATAACATGATTGGTGCTGAAAGAAAGGAGAGTCGCTTGAGGTTCTTACAAGAATACTGGACGAGCAAAGTGAGAAACGTACCGCGCATTATTGTCAATACACCTGCTGAAAGCCACAGAGCATGCGGAATTGCAAACGTAGGTATCGAAGGTATCAAACCAGGAGATCTAGCCAAACGCTTATTGGATGAACATCGTGTATATACTGTAGCCATTGATGGCGCTAATGTACATGGTTGTAGAATAACGCCTAATGTATATACCACAACCGATGAATTAGATCAATTTGTAAAAGCATTAAAAACACTGGCTTCCTAAAACACTGGCTTCCTAAGATGAGTGATGCGAAAACAATCAGCAAAGCACTTCTTGCATTTGCTACAAAAGAAAAAGCAGAATTCCTTCCTCGATTTTTTAAGACTGGTAAAGGTGAATATGGTGAAGGTGATCGTTTTCATGGCGTTGTAGTCCCTGATCAAAGAAAAGTTGCAAATAAGTTTAGTTCAACTACATCTAAAGAAGTAATAATTGAGTTGTTGCATTCTCCATTTCATGAAGAGAGACTTACTGGCGTTTTTATTCTCTGCAATAAATTCAACGAGGCAAAAAAAATAGGAAAGGAAAAAGAATGGTACGCCCTCTATTTAAAAATGGCTGAACGCATCAACAACTGGGATTTAGTAGACGCTTCAGCTCATATTATAGTAGGACAATATTTAGAAGATAAAGATCGAAGCATCTTGTATAAACTGGCTAAAGAAAACTCTCTTTGGGAAAATAGAATCGCTGTCGTTGCCACTTGGCATTTCATTAGAAAAAATAGTGATCTCAAAGACATCCTTCAACTCAGTGAAATCATGCTAACGCACAAGCATGATCTTATGCATAAAGCTACAGGATGGATGTTGCGTGAAGGATGGAAAAAAGACGCAAAGCAAATTGAAAAGTTCTTAGATAAATTCGCTACACAAATGCCCCGTACTATGTTGCGTTATGCCATTGAAAAAATGGAGGAGACAAAAAGAAAAGGTTACCTGAATCTCAGATAACCCCTTACCCAAAAGAACACTTGCTACTAAAATACCTAGTTGTTGCCACGGACGGAGTCGAACCGCCATTGGAGGTTTTGTGGACCTCTGCCTATCCCCTCGGCCACGTGACCATTTGTTATTAGTCTACCAAATTTATAGACTTTTATTTACATCACCAAATAATTATAAAAAAAAGGGGACAGTCACATGTCCACCTTAAACAGTGATGCAATTTTTATTAATTAGCCCATCATTTTGGCCAGTGCCAAAGGCAAGTATGCTTCAGGCTGCTGCAAAGCCAATTGTTTAGAAGGAGCAAACTCAACCAAACTGGATAGTCTGTCTACCCCCATGGCATTGGCATCTTTGACAATAATTGAAGATTCACCAGCAACAACATAGACTTTTACTGCATGTTTTCTTGCTAGCTCAATGAGTCGTCCGACTACCTTACCTTGAAAAGAGGAATCATCTAAGCGTCCCTCACCAGTAAGAACGATATCCGCTTCTTGAATAGCTTGTTCAAGTGCTATTTCCTCAATCAAATAATCTATCCCTGATACCAATCTTGCACCAAGAAATATATCACAACCACCTCCGAGTCCTCCTGCAGCACCAGCCCCAGGCTCCTCTGCTATTGATCTTCCCATAAACTTGATGAATACATCATCGAGGTGTTTTAAGCCCTCTTCAAGTAAATCAATCTCTTCATCGCTCGCGCCTTTTTGTTTGGCAAAAACTTTAGCAGCACCATCTGGACCAATTAAGGGACTTACTACATCATAAGCGACTGTAAACTGGATGTCTTCCAACAAATCATTTTCAGGTAAAACCAATTCATTGATCAGACTTAAGTTCTCACCACAAGGTTCAAGTGGGTCTTCATTTTTATCCAAAAACATGTAGCCCAAAGCGTCTGCCATTCCTATACCACCATCATTGGTTGCGCTGCCTCCAATACCAATAACAATATGCTGCGCACCACGAACAATAGCATCACGAATCATCAATCCAGTACCATAAGTTGATGTTCGCATCACATTATACTCGCTCTCCTTCAACAAAGCCAAACCACTGGCTGCAGCCATTTCAATGTAAGCAGTTTGCGTGTCTGCCGCATACTGATACTTGGCAACAATCGGCCGGCCAAGAGGGTCGACTGTTTGTGTAGAAACTGTTTGCGTTTTAAAATAATGCTGAACGATTTGTGCGAACCCATCTCCTCCATCTGATAACGGATATGAATCAACTGTTGCATCAGGATATAATACAACAATCTCCTTGTGTAACAATGAACACAAGGAGATTGAATCTATACTTCCTTTAAACTTATCAGGAGCAATTACTATTCTCATCCTAAGTTGGGATAAACTGCATTTACACCCAACTCCTCTTCAATACGAATCAATTGGTTGTATTTCGCTAAACGATCAGTTCTTGATGCAGAACCTGTTTTGATTTGTCCGCAATTCAAGGCCACTGCAAGATCCGCAATGGTTGTATCTTCTGTTTCACCACTACGGTGACTCATGATTGAAGTATACCCATTGGTCTGCGCAAGTCTTACAGCATTAATGGTTTCAGTAACGGTACCAATCTGATTCACCTTCACCAAAATACTGTTAGCAATTCCCTTATCAATACCTTCTTGTAAACGCAATACATTGGTTACAAAAAGATCATCCCCTACTAACTGACATCTGTTACCAACTGATTCAGTCAATTTTTTCCAACCATCCCAGTCATCTTCTGCCATTCCATCTTCAATAGAAATGATTGGATATTTTTCTACCCAAGAGGTCCAATAAGCAACCATCTCATCAGAGCTAATTACCTTTCCTGAACTCTTATAAAACTTATAGGTTTTATCTTCTTCATTGTACATTTCTGTAGCAGCAGCATCCATAGCAATGTTAACTTGACTGCCTGCTTTGTAACCAGCTGCTTCAATCGCTTCAAGTACAGTCTCAATCGCTTCTTCATTGCTCTGTATGTCTGGAGCAAATCCACCTTCATCACCTACGTTTGTACTGTAGCCTTTTTTCTTCAATACTGTTTTCAATGCATGAAATATTTCTACACCCCAACGTAACCCTTCACTGAATGAAGATGCGCCGGTTGGGACAATCATGAATTCCTGAAAATCAATTTTGTTATCAGCATGCACACCACCATTCAAAATATTCATCAAAGGCACTGGTAATGTCACTGCATTTACACCTCCTAAATACCTATACAAATTAAGATTGCTCTCTTGTGCAGCAGCTTTTGCAACAGCCATTGATACTGCTAATGTAGCATTAGCGCCAAGTTTTGCTTTGTTTGGCGTACCATCAATTTCAATCAACATCCTATCAATCAATGCCTGTTCAGTTGCTGGAACACCAATCAATTTATTAGCAATGATGCTATTGATATTATCTACTGCCTTCAACACTCCTTTACCTACATATACTTTTTTATCTCCATCGCGCAATTCAACGGCTTCGTGTTTTCCGGTTGAAGCACCAGATGGCACTGCTGCTCTACCCAAAAATCCATTTTGAGTAATTACATCTACTTCTACGGTAGGATTTCCCCTGCTATCGAGGATTTGTCTTGCATGAATGTTGGCAATAAGACTCATAATTATTGTTTTGTGTGGTTGTTTAATTTATGGCAGGCAATCAATTGGCCGAACCAGTCAAAGCCCTGAAAACATGCTCCAGACTTCTGGCTTGCGGTTGCAAAGAAACGATATTCGCGGTTTCTGGCAAAGGAGAATCCAATAATTCCTGCAACGGGGCATCCGCTACTATCTTCCCCTTATTGATAATAATAACCCTATCGCAGAGTGCTTCAACCTCTTGTAAAATATGGGTGGAAAATAGAATAGTTTTCTTCTTGCCTAGGTTACGGATCACCTCCCTAATCTCAATAATTTGATTAGGATCTAATCCTGTTGTAGGCTCATCTAAAATCAAGACCTCTGGGTCGTGTATTAATGCGGCAGCCAGTCCTACTCTTTGTTTATATCCCTTAGAAAGCTGCTCAATTAATTTATTGGCCTCTGGCGATAATCCAGTTAAATCAATAACTTCTGCAATACGTTGTTTGGGAGAAGGCACATGATGTAAACCTGCAATAAATTCTAGATACTCTCGCACAAACATATCTTGGTACAAAGGATTCAACTCTGGTAAGTACCCAATTTTTTGCTTTGTTGCTATGCCCTCACCTTCTACAAGAATACCACACACCTCTATCTTACCCCCATCTGGAAACAAATAGCCAGTAATCATTTTCATGGTAGTAGATTTGCCGGCACCATTGGGACCAAGAAAACCAACAATCTCTCCTTGCTTCACTTCAAAGCTGATGTTATCAACAGCTTTTTGTGCTCCATAAACTTTTACTACTTGATCAACTTTTATCGACATACTATTGGCTTAATCTTTCACCTCTTCACTGGAAACAGGAAGTTGTTCATAAGCTCCCTTCCATGCAAGCCATCCGAAAATGACCAACCCAATGGCAATGGGCAAAAAGATGATAGCAAAGATACTCCATTGAATTATCGTATCAGCAGTTGGCTTAGCATTGATCTGTGCTATACTGGTTTTTAACAAAATGCTATAAGTAGACACAGCAACTGCAATCCACAACAAGCCTAAATATTTCTTTATCTTATTCATATCAATATTTTAATCAGTTACATCCGGATCAATTCGATTCGATAAATAAATAGTCCCAATCACCAAACAAATCGCTGCCACAGCAATTGGGTACCATAGTCCAACCAATACATCGTTTGCGTAGATGGTACTGAGCAATACAGCAATAAAGGGTGTCATTCCACCAAATACCCCATTCCCCAAATGATAAGGCAAACTCATAGAGGTGTACCTGATTTTAGTTGGAAAGATCTCTACAAGAAAAGCAGCAATGGGACCATAAACCATCGTTACAAAAACAATTTGGATGAAGATCAAAGCAACAAGCGACCAATAAATATTATCTGGGACAATACGCGCCGACTTCACCTGGAGCTGCGCTTTTTCAATGCCACTGCTGTATAAAGTATCTGTCCCAACCAATTTTTCTGTTATTCCATTTTGGAAATAATGATAAGTAGTAGTTGATTGTAAACTGTAATCTTTGCCATCAGTTGGTGTAATGACTCTTTCGATCTTCGTCTTGCTGTCATCCATCACCACTCCTTCAATCTTTGTCAGCTCCAACATTTTCTGATAAATAGGTCTGTAGGCAATTACAGCCAACAACAAGCCTGCCATGATAATCCACTTTCGACCCACTTTATCACTCCAGTTACCAAAAAGAATAAACAAAGGCGTTGCAAAAACAATAGCCCAAATAAGAATGGTACGCGTTTGCTCGAAATCTATTTTACAGACATTTTCTAAGAAAGTTTGCGCATAAAATTGTCCCGTATACCACACCACTCCTTGTCCCATTGTTGCACCAAACAATGCCAACAACACCATCTTTAAATTAGCTCGCTTCATCAAACTCTCCTTTATGGGATTCACAGATGTTTTTCCCTCTGCTTTAAGCTTTGAAAACATAGGAGACTCCTGCATCTTCAAACGGATATATATACTCATTCCCACCAAGACGATGGAAACCCAAAATGGAATTCTCCAACCCCATGATTCAAATGCACGAATTGATTCAGCCTCATCCGTAGCCAAACTCTTTCTAGTTATCAAGATTACACCAAGTGATAGCAATAAACCCAATGTTGCAGTCGTCTGTATCCAACTGGTATAAAAACCTCTTCTATCAGATGGTGAATGCTCTGCTACATAGGTTGCGGCTCCGCCGTATTCACCTCCCAAAGCCAAGCCTTGAATCAAACGCAACAGCAATACCAATAATGGTGCAGCAAAACCAATGGTTTCATAACCCGGAACCAAACCTATAGCAAAGGTGGAACCCCCCATAAGGACTAAAGTCAGTAGGAAAGTATATTTACGGCCTACCTTATCACCAAGCCTTCCAAATACCAAAGCACCAAATGGTCTCACAATAAAACCTGCAGCAAATGTGGCAAGAGTGGATAGCAAAGCCGCAGTAGGATTGCCTTTCGGGAAGAACTGAGCTGCAATGATGGGAGCAAGACTTCCGAAAATATAAAAGTCATACCATTCAATCAGTGTGCCGACAGAAGAAGCGAAAATGACTTTCCTGATTGGATTTGAAGTTGAAGTTAGTTTCATGAAAGCATCGTTTAACTCATTTACTCCTTCCAATAATGAAGAGTAACAATGATTTGAACATCAATTTATAAAATACTTCTCCAACAACGCGATATTTTTTATCTTACCACTCGAAGAAATTGCTTGTGATATGAATTATCCTTACCAGATCAACTCCTTAGAACAATACCACCAAGCGTGGAAAAAAAGTATTGATGATCCCGTAACTTTTTGGAGCGAAATAGCAGAACAGTTTGTTTGGAAAAAGAAATGGGATAAAGCCCTTGAATGGAATTTTAAAGAACCTTCTGTGAAATGGTTTCAAGGTGGACAATTGAATATCACTGAAAACTGCCTCGATAGACACTTGAAGGATAAAGGCAATCAACCTGCAATCATCTGGGAACCCAATAACCCTAATGACGCACACCGACTCATCACCTACAATGAATTGTATGAGATGGTGAATCAATTTGCACATGTTCTTCAAAACAATGGCATTAAAAAAGGCGATAGGGTCTGCATCTACATGGGCATGATTCCTGAACTAGCAGTCGCAGTGCTTGCTTGCGCAAGAATTGGCGCCATTCATTCTGTAATCTTTGGAGGCTTCAGCGCGCAAAGTATTGCAGATCGATTACAAGATGCACAAGCTGAATTCATCATCACTTGCGATGGAGCTTTTCGCGGACCAAAAGATATTCCACTTAAAAATGTTATTGATGATGCACTCGTTAGTTGTCCTTTTGTAAAACGTGTTATTGTCTACCTGCATACCAAGACTCCTGTTAGCATGCTAAAAGGCAGAGATGTTTGGTGGCAAGTAGAAATTGAAAAAATTGAAGACAAACATTTTCCTGCAGTGAGCATGGATGCTGAAGATCCTTTATTTATTCTCTATACCTCAGGATCAACTGGTAAACCAAAAGGAGTGGTACACAGCTGTGCTGGTTACATGCTCTACACCAATTATACTTTTGTCAATGTATTTCAATACAAACCTGGAGAAATTCATTTCTGTACGGCAGATATTGGATGGATTACAGGTCACTCTTATATTGTATACGGTCCGCTAAGTGCTGGTGCAACATCATTGATGTTTGAAGGTATTCCTACCTTCCCAGATGCTGGTCGCTTTTGGGACATCATTGATAAGTTTAAAGTGAACATTCTCTATACTGCACCGACAGCAATCAGAAGTTTGATGGCCTTTGGTTTAGGTCCGATTCAAAATAAAGATCTGAGTTCGTTAAGAATGTTAGGGACGGTTGGAGAACCCATCAATGAAGAAGCATGGCATTGGTACGATGAAAACATTGGAAAGAAAAAATGTCCTATTGTAGACACCTGGTGGCAAACTGAAACTGGTGGTATCATGATCAGTAACCTTGCAGGCGTAACACCTGCTAAGCCCAGTTTTGCAACATTACCCATGCCTGGAGTTGAACCGCTATTGGTGGATGAAAAAGGAAATGAGATCAAAGAAAATAACGTGACGGGTAACCTCTGTATTCGATCTGCATGGCCTTCCACCATCAGAACCACTTACGGAGATCATGAAAGATGCAGAACAAATTATTTCGCAACATACGACAGTTTATACTTCACGGGAGATGGAGCTTATAGAGATGATAATGGTTTCTATCGCATCACAGGAAGAGTTGATGATGTGTTGAATGTAAGCGGACATCGCATTGGGACTGCAGAAGTTGAGAATGCCATCAATATGCATGCTGGTGTTGTTGAAAGTGCAGTCGTTGGTTACCCACATGATGTAAAGGGACAAGGTATCTATGCCTATGTTATTTACAATGGACTGCACGGAGAAGAAGAGCTGATCAGAAAAGATATCACTGCTACGGTCACAAGAGTAATTGGTCCAATAGCAAAACCAGATAAAATTCAATTGGTAAACGGACTACCAAAAACAAGAAGTGGTAAAATCATGCGCCGCATCCTTAGAAAAATTGCAGAAGGAGAATTAGAAAATTTAGGAGATACCACTACTTTGCTTGATCCCAATGTTGTAGACGAAATCAAACATGGAAGATTATAAGTATTAATTCCCGAATCTTATACCGACTGTGTATGGGAATTGATTCAAACCATATTTGTGTAATGGTGTCATTGAATAAGAACCGTATAACTTAACTGGACCTAATCCCAGTTCTCCAACATAAGCCAATTTAAACTGCTCCAGGTTAAAGTCGGTTTTATTTTTTTCCATTCCAGATGCACTCTTTTGCTTCTGTCGTGCACCAATTAAATACCCTCCACTAACACCACCTGAAATCTGAAATCCTTTTTTCCCTTTTTCTGGATTGGTATTGATATTCACCATTAAAGGTACTGCTAAATAGTTTGTAACAAGTTTGTTCTTAGAGAATATCGAACCTTTATCTGTTGTATAAACATCAGCTCCATCCACATAAGTTATACCCGTCTTGAAGAAATAATTATTGCTTTCAATTCCCAATCCGTATTTCAAATTCAAAACACTCTTCGTAATACTTAGACGCTGCATGAAAAACCAGATATTAAAATTAGATACTCTTGAAGTTCTCAAAGCATAGTTACCAGCTCTATTCGGAACAAATGCTGCTGGTCTTAAAAAATTTTGCGCTTCAACAGAACTGTAATTCGTTTGGTCATTATACCCTGCAAATCCTATATCAAATACAAACCAATTGGTAGATATTTTTTTTGGTTTCTTTTTGAATGTATTTTTAAAAGTATACCCTATTTTTTTTACGTCAACATCTTTCACTCCCTCATCAATCAATTTGTCTATACTTTTTCCAATACCATTTCCAATAATAAAAATTTGTTCATTAATTCGAATGGTATCTTGTGTCTTAGATCCTTTGCCAGTAGTATCTTTTGGAGCTTTAACTACAGTAATATTGCCCATCTTTATCACTGATGTTCCTGGCTTTGTTTTTGTACTATCTTGTGCATTTGCGCCCAACATAAAAACACCTAACATAATTGTCAATACTAACTTCATCATTTCCTTTTTTGTTTTTGAAAATTATTTTTGAACGGGTATGCTAAAAACCGCCAACTGTATATATTTCTGATTATCGCCTTCCTCTTTTCTTTCTCCCAAAAGTGTTCTCGATATTTTTCTTATTAATCCTCTACTACGTACTTGTTTCTCTGAATCCATTTCCGCTTCAATCAACAAAGCTGTATTAATTGGATGGGCAGTATAAACCGGTACTGCAGTTGAAGGAGTTTCATTTATCCTTGCTTGAGCAGCCTGAATTGCTTCTTGTGAAAAATTTGATCTGGGCTGTTCAGTATAGACTGGTGCTGCTATTTGTTCTCTGGCAACGAACTCTTTAACACCTTCTTCCACAGGAGGCTCAACAATATTTTTCTGCTCATTACCCTCTCCAGCAACTGGCTTACGATCTACTACAAAAGCAACTTGGTTTGTAGCATTCACTTTGGACACACTTGAATATGTTTTATCAGTTTGAGGCAAATTATTAATTGGCTCAATGCTGTTAACCTCAGGCGTTACATTCACTTCAGTTTTAACCAAGTTTTGATCAACTGAATTAGTTCCCACGAACCACCAAATTAATCCGGCTGTTACAATTGTACTTGCTGCAACTGCTGCAAACTTAAACACTGAAATAATTGGAGCTGCAGTTCGTTTGTATAGTTTTTCTTTATCGGGAAATTGAATAGTCAAATCTGGCTCGAAGCAATAAGTATTCTCCAGCTCATTAAAGTATTCAGCAGTCAAGGTTGAATGATCAGCTAATTTGATTTCAGTTTCAGATTGAAAACGCATTTTAATTATTAAGTCAAACTCTTCCTGTAAAGAAGGATTTAGCTTAACAAATTCCAAAACAGCTTCTTGCTCTGCAACAGTGAGCTCACCGTCGGCATAAAGCAAAAACCAGTCCTCGTAATTTGATAAATTGATCATGCGTTAGATAATATTTTCAAGCTTACCAACTATTTCTTTGAGTTGAATTCTCGCTCTGTGCAAATACACTTTAACCTGACTCGCATTCAAAGCTGTTATTTTTCCAATCTCCTCGTATGAATACCCTTCATAATCTTTTAAGAGGATAAGCGATTTCTGTAAGGGTGTCAATTGTTGTAAGGCCTTTTCCAATTCTTTTTTGAAAGAAGGAATTTCACCCTGATCAATTTTTGTCCCCTCGCTGAACTCATCTTGCAACACAATTCTTTTGTTCTTTCTGATATGGTCGATCATCTGATTGTATGCTACTGTAAAAAGATAAGATTTAGCAGTAACTGAATTCACTTGCTCCCTATTCAACCACATTTTTTCGAATGCAGATTGTACCACATCTCGTGCATCTTCTTCATGCTGTAGGTTTTTCAGGATGAACCTATACACACCATCAGCATGGGCACTCACACAATTGTTGTAATCTCTCTCGGTCATTTAGCTTTGGTAAGGGATACAATAATGTGACGTAATGGGGTTGGAAAAGTTACAAGAGGATGAAAAATCAATAACGGCGAAATAAAAATCTTGGAATGGCATGCCAAAGAGGCATACCTGCACTGATTTTCTCGGTTTTCTCAACCATATCCGGAGAATTTACCTGGTTGAGTTGGCTTAGAGACCACGACTTAGGCAGGAGCATTAAGCCTGCAATTAATACAAAGGCGACAAGAAATAAACCAATAGCGTAAAAAGTCTGGGGCTTTTTCATAATCAGTACAACGAAGTTACAAGGCTTTTGTTACAAGGAAATGTGAAAAAGTAGGTTTTCCCTAAACAAAAGAAGCCCTCGAATGCAGTAAATTGCATGACTTTCCACTTTGAATTACATATTTAATATACCATGAACGAGACGCTCATCACAAGATTGACTGCAGAACTAGCGGAAATTCAGCAAGCTGGACTTTTCAAAAAAGAAAGAATTATTGAAAGTCCACAAGGTCCAGTCATTCAGGTAGGCGGTAAAGAAGTGCTTAACCTCTGTGCCAACAATTATCTCGGCCTCTCCTCTCACCCAAAAATAATTGAGGCTGCAAAAAAATACATAGATGAACGTGGATACGGACTGAGTTCAGTTCGCTTCATTTGTGGTACACAAGACATTCATAAAGAACTAGAACAAAAGATATCTGCCTTCCTAGGCACAGAAGATACTATCCTCTACGCCGCAGCCTTTGATGCGAACGGTGGTGTATTTGAACCACTATTCCATGAGCAGGATGCAATTATCTCCGATGAATTGAACCATGCGTCCATTATTGATGGAGTTCGTCTCTGCAAAGCCCAACGCTATCGCTACAAGCACAACGATATGGCGGATCTTGAAGAACAACTCAAAGCATCCCAAGCACAACGCAACAGGATCATTGTAACCGATGGTTCATTTAGCATGGATGGCACCATCGCACAATTGGATAAAATTGTTGAACTGGCTGAAAAATATGATGCTGCTGTGATGATAGACGAATGTCATTCTTCAGGTTTCCTTGGTAAGACTGGCAGAGGAACACATGAACATTGCGGCGTAGTAGGCAAAATAGATATCATCACTGGTACCCTAGGTAAAGCACTCGGTGGAGCTTCCGGTGGTTTTACTAGCGGCAGAAAAGAAATCATTGAAATGCTGCGTCAGCGAAGTCGTCCATATTTATTCTCCAATACTTTGGCACCAAGTATTGTAGGTGGTTCAATTGCCGTATTGGATTTGTTAAGTGAAACAACTGCCCTAAGAGATAAACTCGAGTGGAATACCACCTACTTCAGAGAAGAAATGACCAAAGCTGGTTTTGATATCAAGCCTGGCGTACATCCTATTGTACCGATCATGTTGTATGAGGCGACTGTTGCGCAAGAGATGGCTGCTAAATTATTGGAAGAAGGTATTTATGTAATTGGTTTCTTCTTCCCAGTAGTTGCTAAAGGAAAAGCAAGAATTCGTGTGCAACTGAGCGCTGCTCATGAAAAAGAACACTTAGATAAAGCAATTGCTGCGTTTATCAAAGTAGGTAA
>JBEASE010000112.1:0-3832 GCA_041162625.1 Bacteroidota bacterium
TATTTCCATCAATGATACTGTAATGCAGGAGGAAATTTTTGGTCCAGTCCTTCCTATCATTAGTTACGATTCAAATGACGAGGTGCTCAAATGGATTGAAAAAAATCCATTTCCACTTTCGCTTTATGTTTATGCGGAGGATAAAAAAGTACAGGACTATTATATTTCAAGTGTGAGATTTGGTGGATGTGCTATCAACAATGGTATTATTCACTTGGCTAATCCACATCTTCCATTTGGCGGAGTTGGTCCGAGTGGAACCGGACAATATCATGGTAAGTTTGGATTTGAAACCTTTACAAGACCCAAAGCTGTATTGCACTCTAAATCGTGGTTTGATGTCCCATTGTGGTATGCTCCATATAAAGGCAAAGCTGAATTGCTAAGAAAAATTTTCAAGTTTACTTAAGTAATTACATGAAGAAAAATTATATCAAATTAGCTGTTGCAGTTGTAATACTTTCTGTGTTGGTATATGCCTGCACCACAACAAAATCTCAGAAAAATATGAGTACAAGGCAAAATGTGTTGAAGTCGTTTTATCCCGTACTAACGAGTGTTACCAGATTTTTTGGCGTAAACAGTAAAGTTGTTTTGCCAAAAACTGTTTCAGATCCAGTCACATCTGTTTATACTATTCCATTTGAACTGATCAATGGTGATACCGCAGATTTATCTGCTTATAGAGGAAAGAAAATTGTTGTAGTCAATACCGCAAGTGATTGCGGTTATACAGGACAGTATGAAGAGCTGCAAAAATTATATGCGCAGCGAAAAGAAGATATAGTAATAATAGGTTTTCCTGCAAATGATTTCAAGCAACAGGAAAAGGGTAGTAATGAAGAGATCGCCTCTTTTTGTAAGAAAAATTATGGCGTTGATTTTCCATTGGCCATGAAAACGACTGTAATCAAATCTGCAGATCAGCATCCTATTTTTAAATGGTTATCTGACCAAAAACAAAATGGCTGGAATGAGCAAGCGCCATCATGGAATTTTTCTAAGTACATCATTGATGAGCAAGGTAAGTTAATCGGCTATTTTGATCCAGGGGTGAGTCCGCTTGGTAATGATTTTATAAATGTTCTAAATACACCTAAACCTTAGTCACTGATGAGTCATCAGCAAGAGCAACTTTTAGTGTTGGTAAATGAGCATGATGAGCCTTTAGGTACCATGGAAAAAATGGAAACCCATCGAAAAGCTTTATTGCACAGGGCTTTTAGTGTTTTTCTTTTCAATAGTAAAGGAGAGATGTTATTGCAGCGAAGGGCATTAAAGAAGTACCATAGTGGGGGCTTGTGGACAAACGCCTGTTGCAGTCATCCTTTCCCAACAGAGACACCTGAGATGGGTGCAATAAGAAGATTAGAAGAAGAATTGGGTTTTGTAACAGCAATTTCTCCAGCATTCTCTTTCATTTATAAGGCAGAATTAGATAACGAGCTGACTGAATACGAGTATGATCATGTTTTTGTTGGTACTTACGATGGGTCTGTCCACATTAACGAGGATGAAGTAGGAGATTATTGTTACCGTTCTATGTCTGATTTAAAAACTGATGTTAATCAACATCCCGGGCAGTATACTGAATGGTTTAAAATAGCTTTACCTCTATTAGAAAATTATTTGAGGGAAAATCAGCAACAAGTTCATGCGTAAACAAAAAGCCATTGTTGTTGGTGCAGGTATTGCAGGAATTGCAACAGCCATTCGTTTAGCTGTTAAAGGATTTGAGGTGGAAGTCCATGAAAAAAATTCCGTGGCTGGAGGAAAGATGTATTTGATTGAAAGGCAAGGGTACAAATTTGATGCCGGTCCTTCTTTGTTTACTCAACCTGCAAATATTGAAGAGTTATTTCAATTGGCAGGCGAGGATATTAATAACTATTTCCATTACCGCTCACTTCCATTGGCATGCAGGTATTTCTTTGAAAATGGAAAATTGGTTAATGCCTATACCTCGCGTGATGCTTTTGCAGCTGAAATGGAAACAAGCTTGGGCGAACCAAAGGAGAATGTAAAACGCTATTTGCAAAATGCTGAACGTGTGTATGAGGATGTAGGACAAATATTTCTCAATTATTCTTTGCACAAGGCTTCTACTTGGCTACATCCTCGTGTGCTTGGTGCCATGTCGACAGTCAAGTTACCTTATCTCTTCAGCACCTTAGATGAATTCAATAAAAAAGAATTCTCAACTGAAGAAGCAGTTCAAATTTTTAATCGTTTCGCAACTTACAACGGTAGTAATCCTTACAGTGCTCCGGGTATGCTGAGTTTGATTCCACACTTAGAGCAAAACCAAGGTACCTTCTATCCGGAAGGAGGAATGATCAGTATCCCTAATGCACTTGTCGCTTTGGCGAAGAAGAAAGGAGTAGCGTTTGTGTTGAATAGTGAAGTAAAAGAAATTGCTGTAGAGCAGAATGAGATTAAAGGAATAAGAACAAGTGACGGATTTGTTGAAGGAGATTTAGTGGTGAGCAATGTAGATTCATATTTTACTTATAAGCATTTACTGAAAAACGAATTAGCAGCGAAAAAGGTTTTAAGAAATGAGAGAAGTAGTAGTGCCTATATTTTTTACTGGGGAATAAAAAAGTCGTTTTCAAATCTTCATTTACACAATATATTTTTTAGCAAAAATTATCAGGAAGAGTTTGATCATTTGTTTGTGAAGAAGAATTTCTATGATGATCCTACAATCTACATCAACATCACTTCAAAAATGGAAAAAGGGCATGCACCTGATCAAGCAGAAAATTGGTTTGTGATGGTAAATGCACCTGCACAAACAGAGATGGATTGGGAAACCCAACGGAGTGAGTTAAAACAACATATCATAACTAAACTAAATAGGATGTTGTCGACCGACCTCAATGAGCTCATTGAGGTGGAAGAAGTACTATCGCCAAAGGATATTGAGCAGCAAACAGCTTCATACATGGGGTCACTTTATGGCACCAGTTCAAATTCAAAATGGGCAGCTTTTTTGAGACAAGCCAATTATTCTTCTGCAATAAAAGGGCTGTATTTCGCAGGCGGAAGTGTTCATCCAGGTGGTGGAATCCCTTTGTGTCTTAAAAGCGCCAAAATCGTAACAGATTTAATTGTTTAGCGAAAAACTGATTTTTTGCTCAACCATTGAACGCTTTAATGGTTAATAAAGTATGTCTTCCAACCTGCAATCCTTTTTGCCAAGTTATTTTCTGCCTAGATGGTCGTTACGGTTGTCGGTTTTTCTCCTATTGTTGGTACATATTTCTGGTGCCATTGGGATAGCATTTTTTAATCGGGAGTTTTTTGTTGGATATACACCGCTAAATCTATTATTGATGTTTATCCTACTGCTTTGGAATGAGAATGAACTACATCCTAGTCTCTTTAAAGCATTTTTATTTGCTTACGGAGCTGGATTATTTACTGAAATTATAGGGGTGAATACAGGTATTTTGTTTGGAAGCTATCATTATGGCGATGTTTTTGGTGAAAAAATAATTGGTGTACCCCTGTTAATTGGTTTAAATTGGTTCTGCATAGTCTATGCTGCTTATCAAGTTGTTATGTTACTTCAAAAGTCATGGCAACTAAATAAAGTAGGTATAGCCTCAATTACAGCAGTTTTAGCTACTATTTTTGATTGGATCATGGAGCCAGTTGCTATAAAGCTTGGTTTTTGGCAATGGCATACAACTCATATACCATTTTTAAATTATGCGTGCTGGTTTGGTATTTCATTTATTATTGCTTTATTCTTTCAGAGGACCGGAGTAAAAAAAAGTAATCTTTTTGCTGTTTATCTTTTCATTACCCAGTTTTTGTTTTTTCT
>JBEASE010000113.1:0-3997 GCA_041162625.1 Bacteroidota bacterium
CTCGTGGATAATCTTACCAGGAGTTTGTAATCCATAATCATTTTCTGGACCATCAGTATCACCCCAAGTAATAACTGCTCCCATAGCATGCATCAACTCCTTGAAAGTCTCTTTCATGTGTTTGGCCTGCTTAACTTCTTGATCCGACCATTTCACATTGAAACGCAAAACAGGAATACCATACTTGTCCACTACATTTGGATCGATTTCGCAATAGTTTGATGCCAATGGAATAGCTTCACCTCTTCCCGACATTCCCACACCAGCACCATAAAAGAAACGATAGTCTTGCTTCAAGGATGCACCATATCCACCCGCTTCTTTCTGGGTGCCATGAACTGGATATTTTCCATTCAATCCTTCAATGCCCCAACCAAAGCCATAAGCAGGTTGTTGCATACCTCCCCAATATTCAATATGATAGCCTCTTGCAAAATCTAATTTCTTGTTATCGCCCCACCATGGTGAATACACGTGCATACCACCAACACCATCTTCATTGTAACGCTTGCGATCAAACAATTCTGGAATGATTCCACCCATATCTGCACCAGTAGAATCATGCAAATATTTACCCACCACATTGCTGCTGTTGGCTAAACCATTGGGATGACGCTGCGATTTTGAATTCAACAACAAACGTGATGATTCACAAGCACTGGCTGCTAAAATCACTGATCTTCCTTTCACTTGGTATTCATTCAAATCAAACTTGTTGACATATGAAATGCCTGTTGCCAATCCATCGCTGTTGGTTAAGACCTCACGTGCCATAGCACCCGTAATCAAATCAACATTACCAGTCTTCAATGCAGGCTTTACCAAAACAGATGAAGAAGAGAAATCTCCATAAACAGTACATCCTCTGTTACATTGCGCACAATAGAAACATTGTCCGCGATCATCATTGATCTTCTGTGTAAGAATAGAAAGTCGTGATGGGATTACTGGTACCCCGACTTTTCCTGCTGATCTTTTCAAAAACAACTCATGTAATCTTGGCTTCGGAGGTGGCAAGAAAATACCATCTGGATCATTTGGCAATCCTTCATTCGTCCCGAAAATGCCAATCAATTTATCGATGCGATCATAATAAGGTTTGATGTCCTCATAACCAATTGGCCAATCGTCACCCAAACCATCAATGCTTTTGCGTTTGAAATCTTTCGGACCAAATCGAAGAGATATCCTACCCCAGTGATTGGTTCTTCCACCCACCATCCTCGCTCTCCACCAATCCCAGTTGGTACCAGCAGCTTTTGTATATGGCTCTCCTTCGATATCCCAACCCCAATAACTGGCATCAAAATCGCCAAAGGGTCTAAACTTGGTTGAAGCACCTCTTCTTGGTGACTCCCAAGGATTTTTTAATTGTGTTACATTTTTAGCAGGATCATAATCCGCTCCTGCTTCTAACAGACAAACCTTCAACCCTTGGTTTGCAAGGATATAAGCGGCCATACCGCCTCCTGCACCTGAACCCACAATCACTACATCGTATTCTTTCGTCTGTTTTTTGATCTCAAAATCCGGCATAACTACTTCAATTTATTCGATGGTTTTCGGAGTATGGAAATTAATGAATTAATTCATTCGGCGGGGTTTTTGTGCAAGGAAAAATTATGGGAATATCGATGGTTTTATTATCTTAGGAATATGACCCACTTTCACTACTACAACAAACAAGAATTGCTAGAACTGACCAAGGTCAGACGCTATGAAACCAAAATGGGTGAAAAGCTGGGCGTTCTTCAAAATGGCATCGATTCTCTTCACGAGCACCCTAATGCCAAATATGTGCTGTTCGGCATACCTGAATGCATTGGTATTTTAGGTGATCATGGTACGAAAGGTGCGGAAGCGACGTGGTTCCATTTTGTGCAATCTTTTTTGAATTTGCAAAGCACTGACCAATGCACAGGCGATGAAATCATCCTTGCTGGTTATTTTGATTTCAACAGTGTGATGGACATCATCGAAAAAAACTTCATGAATTTCGATGAACGCATCAATGCATGCCGACATGCAGTTGCAAACATCATTGATGAAGAAGTAGAGACAATGGTCAAAGCCATAGTTCAAGCAGGAAAAATTCCTATAGTGGTTGGTGGTGGACATAACAATGCTTATCCCATTATCAAAGCGACAGCCAAATCGCTTTACAAAATGGAAAAAACAAAACGAGCGATGATCAATAGCATGAACCTCGCTTCCACAGCGGATTTCAGGATCATGGAGGGAAGACACAGTGGAAACGCTTTTCGTTATGCAATGGAAGAAGGCTACTTGAACCGTTATGCTGTTATCGGTTTACAAGAGAACAGTAATCCGCAAAGCATGATGGATGATCTTTATAGCAACATCAGTATTCAATACCATACTTACGAAGAGATATTTGTAGAAGAACGATTGAATTTCATTCAATCCATAGCACAATCCTATTCATTTATCGATAATGATCCAATTGCTCTTGAATTGGATTTGAATGTTGTAGGCAATATCAATTCAAGCAACAAAAATCCTTCGGGGATTTCTGTAAATGACGCGCGACAATACATTCGCTTCTCTGGAAATTATCCCAATATCAGCAGTTTGCATATATGCGAAGGTGCATCTTCTCACATGCACGGTGATTCTCAAAGCTTATCCAGATTGATTTCTTACTTGGTGACTGATTTTGTGAGGAGCAGGAGTTGACCGTTAACTGTTGACGGTTAACTGTTAACAGCTTAAAGATAATTCCATACTTGCTTTGCAAACTCCCCTAACGACGGGTCTCTTGCGCCCATCAGGAGCAAGGTTGTTGATGAAGTAAGATGAGGCCGCATTGCATCTAGGAGCTGATTGCGATCGGAAACAAAATATGCATTTACTCCCCTGGCCTTTAAATCATTGATCAAATCTTCAGCTGATATATCTTTCACCGCTGTACCACCTGCATAATAAATTTCACTCATCCAGATTTCATCTTGTGGTCGGACGACCTTCGATAACTCTTCTACAAAGTCGTTTCGCAAGAAACGAGTGGGACCATAACCATGTGGCTGAAACCATGCAATGAGCTTATCGGAGAAAGGCTGACAAGCTTCCATTGACCTAGCACATTTAACAGGATTGTGCGCAAAATCATCGACTAAAATCACATTGTTTTTTTGACCATAGACTTGATGGCGTCTGTAAATACCTTCGTAATTGGAAAGCGCGCGACTACAAGTAGCTAAATCAATGCCGATAGAACTGGCTACAGCAATAGCAGCCAATGCATTTTCCATGTTGTGCCTACCTGGAGTATTGATTTCAAAACCTTGTCCATTAAATTCAAAACTTATTTTAACTCCAGCTTGATAAAAAGATGATGGAGAATTGAAATCAAATGCTGAACCTGCAGAAAGTGAAGCAGATAAGGGATGTGCAAGATTAGTAATAAAGTTTGTTGAGTGCTGTTTGAAAGTGCTGAATAAATTCATCAACTCATCCATCTCCTGATGATCCTTATCTATGTTCAACAACAAACCAATCTCAGGATGATATTGCACAATTGATCCATCACTTTCATCTGCCTCAATAATCAACCACTCTCCTGTTCCATAATATGCATTTCCAATCTTTCCTTGATTAATCAAACGCGTTAAGCCTGCACCACCAACCACAGATGGCGACAAGCCAGCTGTATAAAGAATTTCATACAACATGGCAGTAGTGGTACTCTTACCAGAGGTACCGGCGACTGCTATCGTTTTTTTTGTGGTAACAATTTCAGCAAGTAATGCACTGCGTTTAATGATGGGCTTCGCTAAAGCCTTACTTCGGGCACACTGTCTTCAATGGCAGTAGAAACAACAACTTGATCAGTGTCAGCTGTAACTCCACCTGCACCTTGCTCAAAACAAATGATACCTTCTGCTTCTAAAGCAACCCTGCTTTCATTGTGAACACCCGCAACAAATTGCCTATCGGAACCAGCTACATGATGTCCAGCTGCTTTGAGGTACTGCGC
>JBEASE010000114.1:0-4582 GCA_041162625.1 Bacteroidota bacterium
CGCATTTCGTGATATCAATTCTTTTTTTGCGGATGAAATCAAAATACCCAACAACATCAAACCAAAACCAAAGTGAGTGATTGAGGCACCTGCCGCTTTCATCTTCCATTTCAATACTGAACCTAAATAGGTTGCATTCGCGATTATGGTATAAATAGATGTCCAAAGTGCAACATGTATACCTACTAAAAACCCTAACCCATGCTTATCAAATTTCACTTCACCCCAAATACTTAAAGCAGCAGAAAGTACAACTGTTGCAATAGTTGGCATCAATAATTTCGACCAAATATATTTTCTTGTTGTTTCTTTATATTTGAAGTACTGAGTGATGGCTGTTAATAAACCTATTAATATTGCCACCAAAATCATAATACGATTGTACACGTATTCAACATTCTCTCCTATCGCCCATGATGTACCAAATAATTTATTGATGAAAGGTAATGACGTCAAAACAATAATATATACAGCGGAAATTAGCAACAAGAGAGAACCGACAAACATCCAGAACTCTCTTGAATTCATGCTCTCTTCTTTTACTACACTAGGGATGTTTTTCCTGTCCCTATAATATAAAAATGCAGGAATAGCTATAAATGCCAATTGCATGAAGATTAAGTGCCAGTATAAAGTACTTCCCTCACCAGTAAAGGAGTGTACAGAAGTATCACCCAAAACACCTGTCCTGGTTAAGAAAGTTGAATACAAAACAAGTAAGTGAGTAAGGAAGATAAAAAGATAAGTACTCTTCATTGCATGCCCAGTACTCTTAAAGATCAACATGGTATGTATACCAGCAACCAATAAAAGCCAAGGCACCATTGATGCATTTTCAACTCCCCAAACCTAAGATACCAGCACAGAACAAGGCCCATGGCATTGCTGGTCTCAACCAACCTGCATGATCCTTCTTCCATAAACCTGCAACACCAAATGCATAAGGCACAATAGAAGATGCAAATCCCAAGAATAAAATAGGTGGATGAATCACCATCCAATAGTTCTGCAACAAGATATTCAAACCATTACCATCCAAGATATACTTACTGAGGTAATCAGGATCATTGAAAATTGGTGCATCAGGGAATTCATTTCTCATCAAGACAAATGGATTAGATCCAATTTTTATATCGAAGAAATAAATTCCAATGAGGAAGCTCGCTAAAAATACCTGTGCCACACTCATAACCGTCATCACAGGATGCTCCCATTTATTAGAACGCTTAATTAGAAACAATCCCAATACCGCATTCCAGAATGCCCACAACATAAAGCTACCTTCCTGCCCTTCCCAAAAACAACTCAAAAGGTACTGCACATCCAAACTGCGTTTTGAGTGTTTGTGTGCATATTGGTATTCAAAATAATGATTGTAAATGATTAGGTATAGCACAAGAAATAAACCAATTACTGAAACCACATTTATAATGAATGAGGTTCTGGCTAATTTTTGCCAAGGCTTTTCCATCAATACATCTGACGCATTTGCTGCTTTGATGTTTGCAAACGTTGCTAGTAAAGCAGAAAAAAAGGCAAGTAGGGTTAAAAACATCCCTATTTGCCCAATGAGCAAATGCTCTCCATTATATTCAATCATAACTTAATTTGTTTTGGTTGAAAACTACTCAGTAGTCTTGTAAGAAGTCTCAGTCATTTTACCAGGCTGAGCACCTTGCTCATCAGTGTACTTAGAAGGACACTTCAAAACAATTTCTTTGCATTCAAAAGTCTCACCATTCATGGAGCCTTTCATCACCACCCTTGCACTTTTTTCAAAGTCGGTTGGCTTTGCATTTTTGTACACCACCTTAGTAGCTGAACCTAAAGAGTCAACAGCAGTAAATGCCAAATAATTTGGATCCTTAATTGGATCATAAACGATAGGTTGTGTGGTATCGATCTTGGCAATCAAATGAACAAACTTGCCTTCTTTTTTTCTTGCCGATTCCACTGAATCATAGGTGCTGATATCACCCATTAACGTTAAAAGTGCTCCAATCGCTCCCGCGATCAAAACAAGACCAAGAATGTGTATTTTTTTCATAATTTACGAATATGCAAATGTACTATAATCGTACGAATTTCAATTTTACTTACCTTGCAGCGTTTTCCTGAAATCTTTAACGCAATTTTTCTTTGATTTATTGCGTTAATCGCAGAAATTCAATCAATTATCTACAAAAAATGATTGCAGACCTCTCCAGATTCGACCCTAATGGGGTAAGCGTGGCCAATAACAACATATTTGGGCTCCCTTTTACTGAAGAAAATGCCGAATTAATAATCCTTCCTGTTCCTTGGGAGGTCACGGTCAGCTTTAAAAGCGGGACGGCCAGATCTCCAGAAAGACTGCTTCATGCCAGTTTACAAGTCGATTTATTTGATAGCCAGTTCCAAAACAGCTGGAAAAAAGGGGTATTTATGCTCCCTATCGACAAAAAAATATTACTCAAAAACGACTTCCTCAGGAAGGAGAATGAGCTCTACCTGAATTTTATAAACTCAGGTGATAACATTGAGTCGAACAAGTTCATGAAAAAAACCCTCAAAGAGGTTAACGCTGGATGTGATGAATTGCATGAATGGGTCTATCAACAGTGTAAAACAAGATTGGATAAAGGCAAAAAAGTGGGATTATTGGGTGGTGATCACAGTGTGGCATACGGACTCATCAAAGCGCTTTCTGAAAGACATGGAGAGTTTGGCATTTTACAAATTGATGCGCATTGTGATTTAAGAAAATCATTTGAAGGCCTCAATCATTCTCATGGTTCTATCATGTTCAATGTGTTGAATGATTTCAGCAATGTGAAAAAACTAGTCCAGCTGGGCATCAGAGATTATTGTGAATCAGAATGGAATTATATCTGTCAAAGTGATTTTAGGGTTGTAACTTATTTCGAAAAAGAAATCAAGGAAAGGCAATTTGAGGGACAAACATGGTCGCAATTGGCTGATGAAATTATTGCACAATTACCGCAGCAAGTGTATATCAGTTATGATATCGATGGACTAGATCCCAAACTTTGTCCGCATACTGGAACCCCCGTCCCAGGCGGATTTGAGATGGAGCAACTAAATTTTCTTTTTAGAAAAATTTTAAACTCTGGAAGAACTATCATCGGGTTTGACCTCTGTGAAACAGGTGTAAGCACAGATGGATGGGATGAAAACGTAGGCGCAAGAGTCATCTTTAAAATGTGCAACCTCATGCTTTGTGAAAATCCTTCCTAAATGAGTAAGAAAACAGTTCAAGATTATCTTGTTGTTTTAAAAAATCCGAATATCCAACTGGTTGAAAGAACAGGTTGGCTGATGGCTGCTCTTTCTATTTTAATTTTAATCGTACAACTTTTTACATTTCCTAAATCAATCGGACTCTACGCAACGCTTTTTGTGGTGTTGATTTTTCTGATCAGCAACTTCATTGAAAAAAGAAAAAAGAAAAACATCAGCTTCAGTTATTTATTGATAGCAACTGGTGTTGGTCTCAGTTTTTTTGGCGAAGGACCGAACTCCAATTTGTTGTTCATTGTAATTGGCATTCTCGAAAAATTCTTCCTACAGAAAAAGGAAATTGGCTTCACTAAAAATAATATTATCATTGGCGGATGGTTTCCCAAAAAACACATGTGGTCGGAAATTGACAACATTGTTTTGAACGGAGGTATTCTTACCATTGATTTTAAAAACAACCAATTGCTTCAACTAGAAACGGATGATGAAGAAGATGATGAATATGATGTTGAAGATGAAGAATTCAACAACTATTGCCGCACACAATTGGGTAAATAAATAAGCGGTAAATTTGCATATGGCACTTTCGCACTCTCCCTACCTGCTCTACTCAGATGGCAAAGGAAATATCTTTGAAGACGATACGCTCTATGCAGTTGGACGCGCTGGCTGGGATGCTTTTCCTGTGGAAACAGATGAATGGATCAAGCTTCCAGAGGGAGGCTCCTTGTATGAACTACCTGGCAGAAAAGGAATAGGCATAGACGTTATAACAGGTGAAATGCGCTTGTGCGAAAAAGGCTGGGCTGTAGCTGCTTTCATACCACCTGCACATACCGGAACATTTATCGCAGCATTTGAAACTGCACCAGAAGCAGAAACACTTCCTTTGTTTTGTTATACAGCAGCTGGCTGGCATAACGATGAATTTTATGTTACCGCGTTAAGAATTGAAAACGATATCCGACAAGAATGTGCAGGTTATGATCCTGAAAAAATTGAGTTGGGTGTTGAGGCGATGTTAGAAGCCTATCCCAACAACAGATTGGTGAACCACCTTGCTGAAACCTGCTGCAGAACCTATACTTGTCCCGCTGCAAGAAATTATTTCATAGGCCGATGGGAATGTCCCATACCCACCTCTCCTGCTTGTAACTCTAACTGCATTGGTTGTATTTCATTTCAACCAGCATCAGAATCTATCACTTCACCGCAAGATCGTTTGCAATTCAAACCATCTGTTGAAGAAATCGTAGAGTTCACCGTGCCTCATCTCATGAACGCACCATTTCCCTTGGTAAGCTTTGGTCAGGGTTGCGAAGGCGAACCATTGTTGATGTGG
>JBEASE010000012.1:0-49646 GCA_041162625.1 Bacteroidota bacterium
GTCAGGTGAAGCTTTGAATAATTTAGAAACAAAATCATCTTCAAACTTTTCTGCATTAGATTTTCCTTTTAAAACAATCTCATCTAATACAACAGCATCGGGATAAGCATCTTCAAATTCAAAGACATAGGATGTTGTATCCTTTAACTGAACTATCGGTTTGTCCTTTTTTTGAACACCAACAAAAAATGTTTCCGAATAAAAAGGGGTAAACACGGAATCAAGAGGTGTTTCTAGACTGACCCAATAAACACCCCTGCCTCTTCCTGGATCAAACAAAAGTTGTGCAGAATCGCCAAATACAATTGCAGGAATTTTATACCTCCCTTCTTCATCAATATTCACATAATCATTGTGTAAAATTGATGCTTGCCCTAATAAGGTATAACGCATCTCTTTACCTTTCATTTTTGGAAGCTCAAAAACTGCTATCGTATCTTTTTTCTTGGTCTCAAAGTTATACGCAGTTTTGATTTTGACATTTTGAACCTTGCCTTTGATTTCTATGAACTGTTCCGAAGCCATGAAATTGAAAGCATAAATTCCTTCAGGGAGACTATCTGAAATAATCAAGGACCCTTCGGAAGAACCATTTAAAATAGGGTACCTCAATTTCCATCTCTTTCCAGATGCTATATGATCTATCCAAAGATGTAAACTCGCAGTTGCATATCCCTTGCCAATAATATTGCCATTCCAATTGAATTCTAAAGTATCACCTGGTTTGACATTTTTAGTATTCAGTGAAACAGGTATAGTATCAAGTGAGGATGCTATACCAACTTTGATAAACAACAAACACCATAAAACACAAACGAATTTTCGCATAGCCCAATCTACATGAGAAAGCAAAGTTAATGTTTCAACTGTTTATTGGTTGCTAATCAAACCGCCATAGAACAAAGCATTCAAAAATAATTTGTTCGTACTGTACCAAGTGCCTCTGAAATTAGGTTCATCACCAAAAAGAATTACTCTTCCAGCTCCTTCTGAACCAACAAGTATTGATGGGCCATTTTTAAGTTTACTTAGTGTGGATGAATGAACATATCCCCCTACTACAGGATCTGCAGTGTATTGAGCAACAGTATTATAGGGGCTCATGCTTTTTTGAAAAAAAGTCAGTCCGTTTTTATAAACGGAAAGCTTTCTACGTTGAAAACCATAACCAACAGGATGTGTAGTATCCAAGTCAACCCTAAAGATAGATCCGCCTAGCGCTTTAGCACCTTCAATTTCAACAGATAGCAACTTGTGTTTTGTAAATCCATTCCTGATTGCCCATTCAGCACCCGTCTTGATGGTTATTAATGTATTACCATTTTGCACCCATGCCTTGATACGATCAACGGTGTTTTTATCGAGCAAGTTGTACATACCTGAAACCATCACTAAAGTGTTGTAGCGCGACAAATCTAGTCGGCTTACATTTAAAATATCCACTTTGGTAATTGGCATTCCAATTCTTTGATCCAATAAATGCCATACTTCACCAGCTTCAGCAGCTACAACTCCTGTTCCTATAATCATTGCTGCCTCTGGCTTTTTCAAGGTTCTTACATAATTACTTCCCAAATCCACTCCAGCAAGATTATATCCAGTGGCTATTGCATGAACTTGAATATTTGATTCAGCTGCTGCTTTTTTGATCGCTTCATGTAATGCAGTTGCATCAAGTCTTTGTTGCTGCACACTAATCACCACACTACCATATCCAAACTTTTTTTCAACACCATTGACTAAAGTTGTAAATGGCCTAGTAGCAGTTTGTACAATTACATTTTGTTTTTGAAGTGCATAAATAAATTTATGGGTATTGTAATCAGCATTATCAATCAAATAAGCATAATTACTCTTGTCTACTTCTTTACCAATTGCAGGTAATGCTGCAGTGATTTTATTACCCAATGTCATGGCAACTTTCGCTTCAGTAAATGGAAGTCCATAAGCATGAATCAAACTCCAAGTTGAAGCATCATAAAATGAACTGTCTTTGAAATTGATTTGATTTTCAAAAATCGTTCTCACCATGATATGATTCTCTTGTGCTGTTGGAACATAATATTTATTTGAATTAGGCATTTGATAAACATCAATCCTGTGCAACAACAATAGATCAATAAAAGCTTTCGTCCTGTTGTAGTCATTATCGTCTTCAAAGACATAGCCTTTCACAACTGCAGCATCAGCTTGTTTCTTCGCTGTTTCAAAAAACTGCTTTCTCATTTCCAACAACATATCTTTTTCAGCGATAGACGCTCTAACTGTAGCCAATGATGCTGTGAACTGATTACGAATGGTAAACGCAAAAGTGATAGGAATAGTTGTTGTCTCTTGCACATGACCTCTACTACTGGCTTGCTCAAACAAGAAGCCTGCCCCACCATAAAAATTGATGTAACTACTTCCGTAACCTGGATAGAGTTTATCAAATGCTTCTTTGGTGAAATACATTGAGCCTATCCCGTTAATTGCCTTTGTAAAATATTCAGCATATTTTGGGTATACTTTTTTATAGAGATAATCTGGAACTACCGGATTGTTACTTGCCTCCTCCCCCGGATCAAAATAAAAACTGGAGTTGGTCCCCATTTCATGATGATCAGTCTGCACATAAGGACGCCATTTGTGGAAGAAGTTCACTCTGTTTCTTGTCTCCGGAAAAGTGCCAAGAAACCAATCTCTGTTCAAATCAAACCAATAGTGGTTGGTCCTGCCTCCTGGCCAAATTTCATTGTGCTCTCTATCATTTGGATCAGCTACTGGAGGAAAAGCTTTGTGCATGTTGGCCCAGTTGGTGTGACGATCTCTTCCGTCTGGATTAATGACCGGATCTAATAAAATAACCATTTCCTTCATCCACTTTTCTGCTTCATCAGATTGAGCTGCAGCAATATAATAGGCCGTGAGCATAGCAGCTTCGCTGGAAGAAGGCTCATTACCGTGCACATTATATGCCAAATGAACCACCAAGGGTAGCTTTTGTGTTGCTCCTTGTTTTTGAGCAGCAAGATGTTGCTGTCTTATTTGTTCCAAATTCTTATGGTTTTCAGCAGATGTGAAAATGCCTACAATTTGCTCTCTATTTTCAAACGTGCGGCCAATGACTTCTAGTGTAACCCTGTCTGACAACCTATCCAACTCTCTAAAATATTCTACAATTTTATCATGTCTGGTATGCTGTTCCCCGATGCCATATCCCAAAAATTGCTGAGGTGTAGGAATAGCCGGGTTAAACTTCCCACTATTTGGATAGAAATAGGACTCCTGAGCTGAAGCACTCATCAAACTGAAAAAAACAAGAATAGCAAAGACAAACTTCCTTAACATGGCAGAGGTTTTTATTTCACCTAAAGTAGGGAAAAATTGCTTGAAATAATGCTAAAATGATAAATGTTGCGATATCTTTAATCCGCAATTTATGCGGAGAATAAATAATAGATTTAAGATAAATTAGCTTATGTCATCATACATTTATGCCCAACAAGGATGGCCAACGGTTACGTGGGATTTTACAAGTGTAAATGCAGTGTTTGCTGATGTTACCAAAGAACAGCAAAAACTAAAGTATAAAATAGAAATGTTGCCTGAATTCCTGAGAAGGGAGGTCAATGTATATATGCTCACAGAAGAGTTGATAGGCAATTTTGAATTAGCAGATGTTGAATTGAAAAAGGAGGAAGTGCTTAGTTGTTTTGCGCAAAAAACTGGGACCGACTTACAGCATGTAGTAGAATACAATGATCAAATCAATAGTTGGTGCGAATTACTTTGGGATGCTAATCAGCATGCTATTGCACCTTTGACTGAAGAAAGATTGTTTGAATGGCATCATGCTATTTTCCCCACAGGCAGAAGTGGCGCATACAGGATTCAAGTTGGCGCATGGAGAAACAATTCAATTGATCGTCCATTAGAAGTTTTTTGGGGAGTACCTCCACATGAAAAAGTATTGTTTGAGGCCCCCCCTTCAGAAGGGCTACCAAAAGACATGTATAAATATTTGAGTTGGTTCAATACTAAATTTCAGGTTGACCCATTGATCAAAGCGGGAATTGCTCATCTTGGATTTGCTACTATACATCCATTTGATGATGGCAATGGAAGAGTAGCAAGATTGATTACTTCATTGCAATTGGCAAGAGCTACTGAAAGTAAAATTTGTCTCTATAGCTTGAGTGCACAACTAAAAAAAGAGAAAACCAATTATTATCAAATGTTGGAACAAACCCAAAAAGGAACATTGGATATTACTGACTGGTTGATCTGGTTTTTAAAGACAGTAAAAAAAGCGATCAACAATGCCGAAAAACCACTTGCAGGCACTTTCAAAAAAGCACGCTTCTGGGAAAAACAAATTGGTATGGCTTTTAACCCACGACAAATAAAGATGATCAATAGGCTAATTGAAGGATTGCCCGTCAAGCTAAATACTTCTGTTTGGGGTAATCATTGCGACTGCTCACAGGATACCGCACTTAGAGATATCCAAGACTTATTAAACAAAAAAGTTTTGGTGAATGGGATTGGAGGAGGAAGAAGCACACATTATATCTTGAGAGAAAAAAAGTAAGATTTATCGGTTGATGATCTGCTTGATATGATGCAGATTTTTGTAGGTTAAGGTATCTTCAGTCATTGAATTAATACTTGCTATTACGATTTCCTTTTTGTCTTTATCCAACCACACTTCAGCTAACGGTTGCATATCTACCTTTACAAAAAACAAACAAACATCTTCTCCTAAGCCCACTGTAGTCTGTGTTTCTGTCCGGAAGTAAAGATCTTCAATGTTACTAACTATAGGTCGCTCATAAGAAGGATGCTGACTTAGACTACTTAGCGAAGAGATTGTCCATATGTATCTTCTAAACATTGCATCTTTCTTTGCAATAATTTGACTCACCTTATCACTTGAACTTCTAAGTGTTTCGCCATCGGCGACTGGTAAATGCAAAGAATAAAAATTTTGTCCGATTTTTTCTGCAGGTATAAACCCACTTGGAAAACAAAAACAGATCGCAACTAATTCCCCTTTGTGAAGTACAGCAAGATCTTCTTCAAAATGGGTAGCTAAAAAATCTATTTTATCAATCGCATCGAATCCGCAAAATGCCGAGGCGATTTTTACATACAATTCAGCATCACTCAACTGGGCAACAATTCCATTTGTGTGTTGAAGTTCTTTTTTCTTTTGATTTAAATAAAACTGATCAGGGTTCACATTAAATGGTGCACCCTGATATTTGGTTATATCTGCAGAAATTGTATAGGGCACCTTTACTGGGAAGACCATCTTTTCAATTGAATTGGACAATTCGATAAATTAATTCTCCGTTTTTATATTAAGAAGAAATATATAAGTTGAATCTGGTTGTCTTGTTACAGTAACCTCTCCCTCAGCCCCTTTGTACTTTCCCGTACCTCCTACTATTGGATATACCTGAGATACTCCAAGTTTTATGCGTTGCTCTCCTTTGTGATGGCTAGTAATCCCTTGCAATACAATTTCATTTTCTTTCCCAAGATTAATAATACTCAATCCAGCTCTTTCTGATATATAAACAGGGTTCGCCGAATCGCCATCCATGATATCAACAGTCACCATCCATCCCATTGCTTCGCCAACTACGTTACCTAAGGTATCTCGCAAAGTAGTCTCCCAAGCTCTCCCATCTCCATGTCCATGTGCACTATCGCCTAAATTAAGAGTTGTCAATTGGACATTACCTATAAATTTAAGCGTATCCCATTTTGAGGCTGGTTGATTTTGACAACTTAATAAATAGATAGTAGTCGCAAATACCAGAATTATTTGTTTCATATAATTATGTTTAGAGCGTAATTGTTGCACAAAAAGTAAATCATAAATAATGCTTTAGTTAGCCATTTTTACATCTAAAATATGTTTATATGTTCCATCCTCATTTCTGGTAGTTGTTAACTCACCTTTTATGCCTTTATATTTTCCTGTGCCGCCAACAACAGCTCTTTTTTGCGCAATTCCTATATCTATTTGTTGCTCTCCTTTACGATAACTGGATCCACCTGAAGCAACAATTTTATTATATTCATCAAATTTAAAGACCATGGTTCCGACACGATCTGTAATATATACAGGATTTGTAGAGTCGCCATCTACTATATCTACAGTCACTACCCATCCTAACACTTCACCTACAGCTATTCCCGCAGTATCTTTCAATGTCGCCTCAAATGCCATTCCATCGCCATGACCATGTGCAGAATCTCCTAAATTCACATGAGTCAATACCGTATTATGTGCTATGAATGTTAAGGTCTGCCATGATGAACCAGACTGGTTTTGGCAGCTAAGTAAATAGAATGCTGCGGCAAGAATTACTATAAATTGTTTCATATGATTTAGTTGTTTTAAATAGATTTAAATGTTTTTTTAAATTATTTACTAATATATTTCATCTTTATAAAATAACAAATAGGAAATATGGCAACCGACTACAATAAAATAGCAAATGAATACAAGTATTCAAAATCACTCCCCTGGCGTAAATACTTGGAGGCCTATACGTTATTTAACATAGCAGGAGATGTAGTTGGTAAATCCGTGTTAGATCTTGCGTGTGGCGAAGGATTTTATACCCGTCTTTACAAACTTAAGGGAGCTGCTGAAGTGATAGGAATAGACCTCTCTGAGGAAATGATAGTGTTGGCTAAAGAAACAGAGAAATCAGACCCGTTAGGGGTAACTTATTTAGTTGGTGACGCAATGCAACTTGACCTAGGAAGGCAATTTGACCTGATATCAGCATCGTATTTATTAAATTATGCCGAAAACAAATCACAACTGCAAATCATGTGTAATGTGATTGCAAAACACTTGAAACCTGGAGGCAGGTTTGTAACCATCAATAATAATCCTGAATGTAAGCACCCTGAAATGTCGATGCGAAAATATGGCTTTGAAAGGATTCAAAAAGGATTTAAAGATGGGGATGAAGTAATTTATCAACTTTACTTGCCGGATGAAAGTCATGTAGATCTGACTAATTATCATCTTTCAAAAATTATACATGAAAAATGTTTTGCGGCAAGCGGACTTACTGATACAACATGGAGTAATATGAAAATATCTCCGGATGCTATAGCGATTTGGGATGAAGCTTATTGGAACGACTTAATAAAATGTGAACCAGTTACTGCTATTTCTTGTGAAAAGAATTTGGAAACTGTAAATTAAAAAAAATTAATCGCTCGATATCGCTTTATTTGGGCAAGTTGGAATACACATTTTATGATAATTTGGGTATAAATATTCTTCTCTAAATCAAAATTCAGGACTAGTTTGCATGTAGAAAAACGCCGTATATACCCAAAACTATATCATGACGCAACTTAGCAGAAGAGGATTTATAGGTCTTGGTTCCAAATCAATAGCAGGTGCATTATTAACACCTTCATTGGTTGGTTTTCTAGAAAGTTGTTCAAAAGCAGATCAACTGTCTGCGTTTGATTGGCAAATATTATCAAATAAACTCAACGGGACCGTCCTTTTACCTGGTGCACAAGGATTTGACCCCTTCACACTGCCTTATGCCTTGCAATATGGTAAAACCATACCACAGGCTGTAGTCCGTTGCATGAGTGAAAATGATGTGGTTACCACTGTAAAATGGGCAAGAGAAAATGGTATTGCTATTACAACAAGATCTGGAGGACATTCATACGCGGGTTACTCATCTACAAATGAATTGCTACTTGATCTTTCAGGAATGACAGATATTACGCTCAATTCTTCTACAGGTTTAGCAACAGTTGCTGGCGGCGCTAGAAATCGACATGTTTATGCCAAACTTCGTGAGCCAAGTCTTGCAATTACACATGGCAGATGTAAAGCTGTGGGTGTAGGTGGATTGGTATTGGGCGGTGGAATAGGATTTAACATGAGAGCACATGGACTAACCTGCGACCAGTTAGTAGAAACTCGCATGGTAACTGCTAATGGTGATATAGTTGTTTGTAGCGAAACTGATAATCCAGATTTGTTTTGGGCAATACGTGGTGCTGGTGGAGGAAATTTTGGAATACATACATCCTTCACATTTAAACCTTTTGCCGTCACAAACGTAACTCGTTTTGAGTTGAAGTGGAGCAATAAGCCTCAACAAGTCTACGCAATGCTCCAAAACGTATTGCTAGCAGCACCTAATACGCTAGGAGCGAAAGTGAGCATTGAAATGGTAAGATTAAGGACTAGGCCTGGCGAAACTGTATTAAGACCAGTAATTACCTTACTCGGACAATTTAAAGGTGAGATTTCAGAATTTGATGCACTACTGGCTCCCGTCTATGCTATTTCAACTCCAATAGGTGATATTAAAAATGAACCTTATTGGGATGCACAAGAATTTCTATCGGAAGAAGGTGCGCCTGAATATGTACATGAACGTTGTCGTTTTGCTTTTGAACCATTAAGCGAAGTTGCTCAATTTTCCATATTTGCCAAACTTGCGGAATGGCCTGGAACATCAGGTTCAGCAGTTTTCAAATACTTTCTATTAGGCGGTGCTGTCAATGAGAAAACACCTGAAGCAACTGCATTTTTTGCACGCAATGCCAAAATGATTACCTCCATAGAACTCTCTTGGAAAGAAGGTGATCAGAATATTTTTGGTAATAAGCAATGGCTAGATGAATTTCATTTGATGATGAGTGCGTTTACATCACAATACAGCTATGTAAATTTCATCGATAGAAATGAGGCAAATTTTTTAGATGCTTATTACGGACCAGCTCTCCCAAAATTGAAGGCAATAAAAAAACTTATAGATCCTAAAAATCACTTTAGGTTTCCTCAAGGAATCCCTGTGGGATAAACTAAATCAAGATTAAAATTAGATTGCCTATTTAGTGGGCCCGCAAATTTGAATATACTGGCGTTTTTCTGGAGAAGGACTAATTGCTTTACATCTAGCACAATCTTCTATGCCTTCAGGTGGATTAACCCTAAAATAAAACTCTTCATTCTCTTTTAAATCAGCTGGGAATCCACAAAAATTGGCGTTCCCCATCACTTTCTGGTAGATTATTCCCGTAGATTCATCTCTCCAAATTGCTTCGTAATAATAGGATGGCATACGCTCATCCAATACTTGCACCACTGCATTACCACAAAGACCTACCAATACCAATTTCCCTTTGTAACAGGTTGAATCAGATATAACCTGCTGTATTTCTTGTTGCTTATCGCATGACATTAAAAGAAATACTGATACAAGTATTATTAGAAATCTAATCATATTGCAAAATTATAGCTTATTGGTCTTTGAGTCCAAATTTCTCATTTAAGTCAAAAACCTTTTCTGCAGAAAACTGCTCTTTTGCTACCATTTCAAGCTGTTCCTCAAGAAGCTTTTTCTTATGCGACAATGTATTTTGATTGGAAGTCACTATTCCTAAAGTCACTTCATCCATATCTGCTCCAATTACTAAAATACTATCCAAAACATCCTGCATCTGCTGCATCACAGCTTTCAATTGATTAGGCAACCAACTGGTAATTGGCGTTCCGCCAGTCGCTTTTGCATATGGTGTATTAGCCATGATGTATTTCTGTACAAATTGCCAGTGACCATTTCTGAAATGATAGATCTGCTCAAGAATACCCAGCAATCTTGAAAGACCAACTACACTTTTTTGGTCCTTCAAATATCCAAACAATCCTCGCTCATGTATGCCGCTAACTTCATTTTCCAAATCAATAAAAAATTGCTGGATACATTTTGGTCGGTATGTTCTTAAGTCTAACAAATATTTAGTGAGTTCATTTTTAGGATAGTAATTGATTACGCCAGAAAAAATATCTTCCATTGGAATGATATCATCTTGCGCTCCCGTTTGCCCCCTAAACTGCTTGGGCTCATCCCATACACCTGTATAAGTAACGCCATCTCCAAATAACTCTTCGTTACCTTTCACACCCATGATAAATACCCTGAAATCATTGTAATGCTGCCAACGAGATGCCTTCCACATTTCTCTTCTGCGATTGTTCATCTCAATCATGGTACGCATGTTCCAATCCAACCCATGTTCTGCTTTTTGTATATCATTGTGTGCAACAGCCTCCAATGTTTGCATAACTGAACCAACGAGATCTGCAGAATGTTGGTTAATATCTACGTGCAACATGATAAAACCTACTTCGTCGGGCTGACCAGAAAATCTCACACACATTTCAAGATTGGTCCATGTGCATCATCCTTCTTTTTAAAATTACCCAATGAATAAGCATAATGATAATCTAACCAAGGATACACATCCATCTTTTCTGCAACGGCCACAAAAGGTTGTGCAACCTGAATAGGCAATACATTTCGTGCCTTTCCATAGTCCCCTGTTTCACGATAATGATGAAAAGAAGATTCTAAAGTATATGCTGAAGCCAAAAAAGAATAACCTCTGAACAAGGCCTGTAAAACACGAACATCGGATTCAGCTTGCACTGCTGCAACGTAATTAGGAAGTAGCTCTACAGCCTCTACTATTTTATTGGGATAATGCAAGTAACCAAACTCATTTTCTCCAAGCTGGACGGGCATCTTGTCTAATATATCCTGAAGAACTGCATAGGTTGTTGGTAAAACTTTTAAAGGGAGGTGTTGGGGTAGAAATCCATTTACAGGGCCAACATTGAAAAAACCATCGGTGTAATTTTGAAGCATAATAAGCACAATTCGTTGAAACTGAAAATTAAGTGATATCTCTCAATCAACAATAAAAGATGAAAGTATGATTAAAATCATTTTTTATTCATTTAACAAACTAACAACTTCACTTAGTTAATCTGTTTTTTTTGATCAATAAAACTAGAGTAATTTCAGTAAACAAATAAACTGCAATGAAAACGATTCTTGTCTTTGGGATGGGCAAAGTAGGCTCATTAGTCGGTATTCTTTTGAACAAAAAATTTACCGTGACTGGCTTTGACAAGCACAACCCAGTAATTGACCCAGGATTCAAAATCATCAACGGAGATATCAAAGATGAAAATTTATTGCGTCAAACCATTCCGCAGTATGATGCGATAGTTTCTTGTATGCCTTATAACTTGAATCTACCCATTGCAAAAATTGCTCACGCAAATGGTAAGCATTATTTTGATTTAACAGAAGATGTGCCAACCACACAAACAATTTTGGAAATGTCGGCTACTGCTAAAGGAGCAATGGCTCCGCAATGTGGACTAGCACCCGGACTCATCGGCATCATCGGATCGGATCTCGCAAAAAGATTTACAAAATTGCGCGACATAGAATTAAGAGTAGGTGCATTGCCCATGTATCCTAACGGACTTATGGGATATTCCTTTACATGGTCGCCTGCAGGTGTAATCAATGAATACATAAACGATGCAGAAGTCATTCACAACGGTATTCGTAAAATGGTGCCGTCATTAGACGGACTAGAGCATATTAATATTGAGGGAAGAGATTATGAAGCATTCAGCACTTCAGGTGGATTAGGAACCATGTGTGAAACCTACGAAGGAAAAGTAGATACACTCAATTATAAAACCATCCGCTATCCTGGCCATGCAAAATTGATGCGCTTTCTTTTATACGAATTGATCCTAAAAGAAAAAAGAGAATTGGTTGAAGAAATTCTAACTGAAGCAAAACCCCCAGTAGCAGAGGATGTTGTTATCGTATATGCAGTAGTAGAAGGATGGAAAAAAGAAGGACTTGCAAGAGAAGAATACTATCGCTCTTTTCATCCGATAGAAGTAGATGGACAACAATGGCGTGCAATATCATGGACTACAGCGGCATCAATTGCAGCTGTAGTTGAAATGGTTGCAGATGGCAAACTGCCTCAAAAAGGGTTTATTAGACAAGAGGACATCGACTTCAATGCGTTTTTATCAACAACAAATGGCGCATTTTTCAAATCTTAATTTCATTCAAATCGTTTATATGGGTTTCTCACTTCAATCACTTGGCTTGGCATCAATGAACAACGGCGTGTTCACAGGCACCAAACATTGGAAAGGCAATGGCGCTATTTTAGAATCAATTTCACCTGTTGATGGAAAAGTAATTGCCTCTACTCATTTCGCCAATGAGGCTGATTATCAAAAAGTAGTTGAAACTGCAACTGCTGCCTATAAAGAATGGAGTAAAATACCTGCACCAAAAAGAGGAGAGATTATAAGATTGATTGGCGAAGAGTTGAGAAAACACAAAGATGAATTAGGCAGATTGGTGAGTTATGAAATGGGCAAAAGTTTACAAGAGGGATGGGGTGAAGTACAAGAAATGATTGATATCTGTGATTTTGCAGTAGGATTATCAAGACAACTATACGGCCTAACAATGCATTCTGAAAGACCATCACACAGGATGTATGAACAATATCATCCACTGGGTGTAGTTGGTATTATTTCCGCATTTAATTTTCCAGTCGCCGTATGGTCATGGAACACAATGATAGCATGGGTTTGCGGCAATACCTGTATATGGAAGCCTTCCGAAAAAGCACCACTTTCCGCAATTGCTTGTCAGTTGATTGTAAACAAAGTATTTGCCGAACATCATGTACCAGAGGGCGTTTCTTGTCTCATTATGGGAGATGCCTCCATTGGTGAAATGATGTCCAATGACGCAAGACTTCCTCTGATTTCTGCAACAGGTTCAACCAGAATGGGCAAGGCAGTCGGCACAGCAGTTGCGCAACGATTAGGAAGAAGCCTACTAGAACTTGGTGGTAACAATGCCATAATTGTTTCCAAGGAAGCCGACCTAAATCTGGTGATTCCTGCAGTTGTATTTGGCGCCGTTGGTACAGGCGGTCAGCGTTGTACCACCACCAGAAGATTGATTGTTCATTCAACTATTTACGAAGAAGTAAAATCAAGATTAATTAAAGCTTATAGCCAACTAAAAATTGGCAATCCACTCCTCACCGAAAACCATGTTGGTCCACTTATTGATCCTCAAGCCGTTCATGCCTTTTCCAATGCTATCTCAACAGCTCAAATTGAGGGAGGAATATTATTAACTGGAGGTGATCTATTGAGCGGCACTGGCTTCGAATCAGGTTGTTATGTAAAACCAGCCATTATTGAAATGAAGGAGCAAACAACAATTGTGAAAGAAGAAACATTCGCGCCTATTTTATTTCTTCTTCAATATGAAACACTAGATCAGGCAATTGACTTACAAAATGATGTGCCCCAGGGACTCTCATCAGCCATCTTTACATTGAATCTTCGTGAAGCAGAACAGTTTTTATCTGCAGCAGGTTCAGATTGCGGTATTGCCAATATAAACATAGGTACAAGTGGAGCAGAAATTGGTGGCGCATTTGGCGGAGAAAAAGCAACTGGCGGTGGAAGAGAAAGCGGATCTGATAGTTGGAAAGTCTATATGCGTAGGCAAACCAATACCATTAACTACGGTAATACAATGCCTCTAGCACAGGGAATTCAATTTGAATTATAATAAAAATTAAAACTTTTCTATAGCTACGTAACTAATTTTCAAATAGTTACAAAATTAATTTCTGAATTCTTTGAATCTCATCTTGTTATAAATAGGAAATGGCAGGAATAAATATTATTTTTATATGATCCCAAAACTAACCCCCTCCCTACAAAATGAAAAGTATTGCATGCTTGATATCCTTTCTGTTTTTATTTTGCATGCAAAGCCTTGCACAACACAATTTTTGGACAGAACATGGGGTTGGAATTCTAAATGTAGGAAAAGCATCTACAAGAACTAATTTCCCAACAAACTATAAACTGTTTGATGCGAACTTAAGTGAAATGCAGGCTTACTTAAATTCCTCATTACGCACTAATCCCGCAGGAATACTACTTTCGCTTCCAAACGCTGATGGAAATATTGAAGAATTTGAAATAGCACTTCAAACACAATTTAATGAGATAAGATCTTTTTCTGGTAAAGGAATCACTGATAAAAATGCTCTTTTGAGACTAAGCATTTCTCCTCAAGGTATCCAAACAATGATTTTTAGAGAAGGTAAAGAGGAAGAGTATATTGAACCTTATACAGAAGATAAGCTCACCTATGCAGTTTTTAAATCACAACGTTCAGCTGGTGAACTTCCTTGGAATTGTTATACGCAAGACCAACAATTGTCCTCAGCATTAAACCAAATTGTAACTGACCTTCCTATTGGCATTGCACGTTCTGGAGGAAATTTAAAAATACTACGACTAGCCCTTTCCTGCAATGGGGAGTACTCAAATTATTTCGGTGCATTTCCTACAACTCCTGATAGACAGGCTAGGGTAATGGCTGCCTATAATGCAACACTTACCAGATGTAATGGTATTTTCGAAAAAGATTTAGCGATACATCTTCAATTAATACCCACTACAACTAGTGTTATCTATTATGATCCTGCTACTGATCCTTACTCAACTACTCTCTCCCTTTGGAACAGTCAACTCCAATCAACACTAACAAGTGTAATTGGTGATGCTAATTATGACATTGGCCATATGTTTGGGAGCGCAGGAGGTGGTGGTAATGCAGGTTGTATAGGATGTGTTTGCAATGCTGGCAAAGGAAGTGGAATCACCTCACCGGCGGATGGGATTCCTCAGGGCGATAATTTCGATATCGACTATGTTGCTCATGAAATTGGTCATCAATTAGGAGCCAATCATACGTTTTCAATGTCTAATGAAGGTACAGGAGTAAACAAAGAGGTTGGTTCTGGTATAACCATCATGAGTTATGCAGGAATTACTTCTCAAGATGTAGCGCCTCACTCTATCGACATATTTCATCAAGCTTCAATTCAACAAATTCAAAATAACATTACCACAAAAACTTGTGGAACTACATTTACAATTACTGGAACAAATAACACTCCAGTTGTTGCACCTCTTACCAATTACACTATTCCTAGAAGCACTCCCTTTTATTTAACGGGTTTAGCAACTGACCCTGATGGAGATATATTAACTTATTGTTGGGAGCAAAATGATAATACCACAACTACTGGAACTGCGAGTGTAGCAAGTGCTACAAAAGCAACTGGACCAAACTGGATCAGTTTTAGACCAACAGCATCCCCTACAAGACTTTTTCCTCAGCTCTCAACTATTTTGACTGGAGGGTATGTTACTGGCCCTCTACCAGGTGGAGATGTGGGCGCCAACATTGAAGCACTTAGTTCAGTAGCAAGAACACTTAATTTTAGATTGACTGTTAGAGACAATGCCCCTTTTAGTTCCAACAGCCTTTCACCAGAAGTTGGACAAACTTCTTTTGCTGATGTGGTCATTACAGTAAACGGAACAGCAGGACCATTTGCAGTGACCGCACCCAATACAAATGTTTCATGGGGTGTTGGCACAATTCAAAATATAACATGGAGTGTTAACAGTACAAATCTTGCTCCAATCAACTGTGCCAATGTAAAAATTACACTGAGCACCGATGGTGGCCAAACCTTTCCAATAATACTTGCAGAAAGCACACCAAATGATGGAACACATCCTGTTACAATACCAAACAATCTCAGTTCAACTGCAAGAATAAAAGTTGAAGCAGTCGGAAATATTTTCTTTGATATTAGTAATTCTAATTTTGCTATAACTACTCCTCCATTATGCGGAGATCCAACCGGTTTAACTTCATCAGCAATCACCACTTCATCAGCTAATATAAGTTGGACTGCAGTTGCTAATGCAACTAGCTATGCTGTAGAATACAAATTGAATAGCGCAACAACATGGACAGTAGTCAATGCCGCTCAAACCGCTACTAGTGCTTCTTTAACTGGGTTGACAGCCGGAACAGCTTATAACTGGAGAGTTAGGGCAACTTGCCCAGCAGGAGCAGGAGCATATGTTACAGCTAACTTTACAACAACTGTTTCCTGCGGAAACCCTACTGGCTTAACTACATCTGGTATAACAACAACCGCATCAAATCTTTCATGGAGTGCTGTTGCTAATGCAACTAGCTATGCTGTAGAATACAAATTAAATAGTGCAGCAACATGGATAGTAGTCAATGCCGCTCAAACCACTACAAGTGCTTCATTAACTGGGTTGACAGCCGGAACAGCTTACAACTGGAGAGTTAGGGCAACTTGTGCTACAAGTACTAGTGCATACGTCTCGGCTAATTTTACAACAGCTTCAATTGGTACAGGTACTAGTTGTCAAAATGCATTAGATACTGATTTAAATGGAACAATAGCAGGAGCTGGAGTAATTCCTTTCAATACTAATATTACTGGGTTAATCAATCCTGCTAGTGATATCGACTATTATAAATTCACCATCACAATAGGCGGAAGGATAACGGTTTCATTAACTACTCTACCTGCGGATTATAACATACGTTTAAGAAACAGTGCTGGAACACAGGTTGCAAATGCTTCAAGAACTGGAACAAGAAATGAGTCTTTCAACTACAATGCTACACCAGGTGTATACTATGTTGAAGTATATGGAGCAAACGCAGCAGCAAATAATGCTACACGTTGTTACACCTTAAGAGTTGCTTCAGGTACTGCTGCCAGAAATAATTTTGTAATTGCAAGAAACGAAAGCTTATCTATACAAGGGAGTGTGTCTCTCACTGAAAGTGAAGCAGCACAAGCAGTTGAATTGTTTCCTAATCCTATTTCAAATGAACTCTTGGTAAAATTAATTTCAGTTGAAGGTAAAAGCATGATTGAAGTGTTTGACCTAACTGGTAAAAAAGTAGCATCAACATCAGTAATTACAAGTGCTGGTACAATTAATACTGTCAAAATTGATATGTCTAGGAATACAAAAGGTATCTACCTAGTCAGAGTAGTAAATAAAGAAACTACTATACACCAAAGTAAAATCATCAAACAGTAAAATAATTAGACATTTAAAAAAACTCGCCTAATAAAGCGGGTTTTTTATTTAACCGCAAACAAACTCACCAATACAGTGTTTATCTTCACATAAATCCTGAAAATGAAAAAGTATTTACCTACTCTTCCGCTAATTGTTATTTCAGTTATGTGGGCTTCTTGGAATAATCCTATCCAACACCGCAGTATGATCAACAAAGAAGAGGTTATCTCTTGCATGAACACTGAAACAATTGAAGCGTATATACAAGAAGCTTCAACATCTGCATTTGCCAATATGCATCCAGATGTAAGAAAAGCTAGTCAAGAGCCTTTGTTAGGAAGTATGATGCAATACAAAACATCAGACGGCTTAATGGCGAATGGCTATTTCATTCCAAGCAAAAAGAAATCAAAGAAATGGTTGATTGTGATTCAAGAATGGTGGGGTCTCAATGAAAACATCAAGCACGAGGCTGATAAATATTCTAAAGATTTACAGGATATGAATATTCTAGCAGTAGACATGTACGATGGAAAAGTTGCAGCAAAGGCTGACTCAGCAGCAAAAATTATGCGTAGTGTTGATATGAACAGACTCACCAACATCATCCGTGGAGCCATAACACTTGCGGGTGACAAAGCCTCTATTTATACAGTCGGTTGGTGTTTTGGAGGTATGTGGAGTCTTCAATCAGCCATACTTGCAGGCTCACAAGCAAAAGGAACAATTATGTTTTACGGAAGGCCAGAAAATGATCTAGAAAAATTAAAGTCGATTCAATGTGATGTGATTGGCTTCTTTGGTAACCTAGATCGCTCACCATCCCCAGCGATGGTTGCAGAATTTGAAAACAATATGAAAGCTGTAGGGAAAAATTTGGTCACTCATAAATATGAAGCTGGACATGGATTTGCTAACCCAAGCAATCCAAGTTTTAATGCTGATGCAGCAGCAGATTCATACAGTAAAGCGATTGCTTTTCTAAAGTCGCATTAATACAGCTTCATCGCTTTGTAAAACCAATCAAGATAAGATGAAAAGGAGCTTGTGAAGTTGACATATACGTATACCCCAGATTTACTTGAGCCTTACTACTCAACCTGACAAAGAAATTTAATCCAGCTCTGTTTTGATTAAAGTCAAATTGAGTTTCACGCAATTGATACATCAATTCATTATAAAACTGAACATCGATACTTTCATTAAGATTCTTTTGAAAAGCTATTCTATATCTTGATCTAAAACCAAAAAAAGATTCTCCAATACTTGTTTGACTAAACCACCGTTCTTCCGTCCGAATGCGGTGAATGAAAGAATTACGCTCATTTAACTGAACTACTCCATTAAACTCTTGCCACAATCTATTCTCGGGACCAAACTCAGTGGACTCAACCCCCTGTACTTTGGTGTCAAAAAAAGCATATCCAAAAGCAGCACTTACTTTATCGGTAAAATAATGTCTAATTCCTGTCCTGAATAAAAATTGTTGCGTCGTGAATCCTCTCAATTCATTTCTATATCCAGCATCATTGTGCCACTCCCAATTTCCCTTTCGAAATGGAGCATTTATAGAAAACCACGACTGAGCCTGTTGTGCTTTAGCTTCAGAAATAAAAATGAATGAGATAAATACTAATACAAACCGCATAAATTAATTACTCCCAACCTCCACCAAGGGATCTGTATAAAGCAACCATTGCATTTAGCCGCTGCTGGTAGAGTGCAGAAACTTGAAGCTCTGCATCAATCAAACTATTTTCTTGAATTAATACCTCTAAATAAGAAGTATAACCATATTCATAACGGGCCTTGCTTAATTCATAGGCTTTAAACGCAGCATCCATTTGTTCTTTCTTTCTAGCAAACTCTTCAGCATAGGTACTGTTTTGTACAAGTGCATTGTTTACATCTGCAAATGCTCTTATAACAGTTTGTTCAAATTGTAATTGTGCTTGTTCTGTCCGCTTTTGCTCAACCAATACACGATTCTTATTCTGATTGAATTGAAAAATAGGACCTGTAACCCCAGCAAAACCGTTGGCAACAAAGCCTCCACTGATTAAACTACTCAATTGAGGACTAGCAAACCCCAATGCTCCAGTTAATGATAAAGTTGGCAACATTGCAGCTTTTGCAATTCCAATTCTTTGGAATTGTGCTTTTAAGCTTTGTTCTGCAGCAACAATATCTGGCCTTCTCTCCAGTAATTGTGAGGGCAAGCCAACTGGTATTGAAGGTGCAAGTGTTTGGGCAAACAATTGTTGTCCCCTATTTATTGACTGAGGCAATCTTGCCATCAGCACATTTAGTGCATTTTCAACTTGTGTAATTTGTCTTTTGATATTTGGAATCAAAGCAGCAACCAAAGCTTCTTGTTGAACCGCTTGCAGTTTATCTAACTCTGCAACATACCCCTTTTCAAAACGATCATTGATGATTCGGGTCGACTCTTTTCTTGCTTGTAAAGTACGCAGAGCAATAAGCAATCGATTATCTAAATCACACAATAAGAAATATGCACTTGCAGCTTCTGCTACCAAGCTCACTTTTAATGCATTTGTTACCCCTTGTTGTGCAAGCAACTGGGCTCTTGCAGCTTCAGTTGTTCTTCTCAATCGTCCCCACAAATCCAACTCCCAATTCAGTACGCCAAATGCTTTATTGACACCTGAATTAAATCCACCTGCAACGCGAAGTGCACTAGGATCTGCTTTACCTCCTCCTGTCTGCGCTGCATAACCAAAAGAAGGCAATGTATTTACCTTAATTACATCCAACTGATATCTTGCTTCATCTACTCTTGCTGAAGCAGTTGCTAAATCTTTATTATTGGCTAAAGTTGTTTTAATAATTGCCTGTAGTGCCGTGTCTTGAAACAACTCAAACCACTTGACTAATGATGCTGAATCAACTTGTGCCCCAGATCCAAAGTCTTTTGGAAGATCTTGTTTGGGAGTAGCATACTGCGGTCCTACAACACAACTGCTGTAAAAAAAAGAAATAACTAAAATGACTATAAGAAAACTAAACGACTTATGCATGATCAGCTGAATTTGATGGTGATGCCTCTTTTGCTAAAGGCTGCACTTTTTTTCTTCCTTCAATTAAAACAAATAATGCAGGAATTAATATAACACCCACAATGGTAGCGACTAACATACCACTAAATACAGTGGTGCCCATTACTCTTCTTGCCTCAGCACCTGCCCCTGCTGCAGTCAACAATGGCACCACCCCTAATATAAAGGCAAGAGATGTCATCAAGATAGGCCTAAATCTCAACTTTGCTCCCTCAATGGCTGCTTGCAATGCAGGCATCCCTTCCTCATCCATTTTTAATTTTGCAAATTCTACAATTAGAATGGCGTTCTTGGCATTCAATCCAATCAACATAACCAATCCAATTTGCGCAAATATATTATTAACATAGGTTGCTGCAAATAAACCACCTATATACAATCCAAGCATCGCCCCCATCACTGCCCACGGCGTCCCCAATAAAACACTGAACGGAAGTTTCCAGCTTTCATATTGTGCAGCAAGAATCAAGAATACAAATACTAATGCCATCAAAAATGCGGTTGATGATTTACCACCTGCCTCTTTTTCTTGATAGGATAAATTACTCCACTGGTAGCCCATTTCTGAAGGCAATACTTCTTTAGCTACTTCTTCTAATGCATTTAATGCATCAGCAGAACTATAACCAGGTGCAGGCGCACCAGTAATTTCAGCAGATCGATAAATATTAAAATGATTGGTAAATAGCGGCCCAGAAGTATCCTTTACTTTTACAAGTGTTGATAGATTTACCATCTGACCCTTATGATCTCTAACAAAGAACATCGATAAATCTTCAGGTTTGCTTCTGTATTGTGCATCTGCTTGTACATAAGTTCTGTACTGTCTGCCAAATGCATTGAAATTGTTTACAAATGATCCCCCCAGCAAAGCAGATATACTTCCATTCACTTCCAACAAACTCATATTTAATTTCTCTACTTTATCTTCATCCACCTGAATACTTTTCTGCGGTGTATTAGAACGAAAGAATGTAGTTATTCTTCCAATCTCTGGTCTTTTAGAAGCAGCAGCAATAAAATTCTTGGTCTGCTCTGCTAAGTAGGCAGGGGACTTACCCGCACGATCTTGTAACATCAAACTAAAGCCCGCAGAACTACCTAAACCAGGGATTGGAGGTGGACCAAAAGCAAATGCTGTACCATCAGTTACTTGCTTAGCCATTATTGCATTGGCCTTTTTAATTAATTCAGAAGCTTTGTGCTCACGCTTATCCCATGGCTCTAACACCATAAACGCTGTTGCAGTATTTGGATTAGCTGTACCAGATAACAAATCATACCCATTTACAATAGCTACGGATTCAATACCCTCAACTTTAGATAACAACTGTTGCACTTTTGTGCTAACAGCTTCTGTTCTATTTAATGAAGCAGCATCTGGCAATTGTATAGCCATCAAAAAATAACCTTCATCTTCTTCAGGAAGAAATCCTGATTTAACCGACTTTCCTAATACCCCTGTTGTGAATACAATAAGTAACAAAATACCTACTGTAAATACTAATTTTCTTGCTGCGAAGCCAGCTATTTTAGTATATCCAAAAGTAATTTTATCAAACATGCGGTTAAATGCTGCAAAGAATCTGGCTAGCACCCCTTTTTTCTCAGTTGGTGGTTTTAATAAAATTGCTGCAAGTGCTGGACTCAACGTTAAGGCATTAAATGCAGAGAAGGCAACTGAGATGGCAATGGTAATAGCAAATTGCTGATACAGCCTACCTGTTATACCACCTGATAAAGCAACAGGTATGAATACCGCGCAAAGAATTACAGCAATGGCAACTACTGGTCCGCCTACCTCCTTCATCGCTTTTTTAGTCGCCTCTTTCGGTGACAACCCATGTTCCAAGTGATGCATAACAGCTTCCACCACTACAATAGCATCGTCAACCACAAGTCCAATCGCCAAGACCATACCCAACAACGAAAGCGTATTGATAGAAAATCCTAACAATGGAAAAATCATAAACGTACCAATCAATGAAACAGGTACTGTCAACAAAGGAATTAAAGTTGCTCGCCAATCTTGTAAAAACAAAAACACAACTAAGATTACCAACAACACAGCTTCAAGTAAGGTCTCTATAATTTCATCAATACCTGCTGTAATAGCCTCTGTGGTATCTAGAGAAAATTTATACTCTAACCCTTGTGGAAATCTTGCTTTGATTTCATCCATTTTTTTTCTCACCTGAGTGGCTACCTCAATACCATTAGATCCTGGAATTTGGTAAACAGCAATAGTTGAACTTGGAAAACCATCCATATAACTGCTTACATTATATGTTTGAAGACCTAATTCTACACGAGCTACATCTTTCAATCTTACTTGTGCTCCATTGCTATTTGATTTCAATATGATGTTGCCAAATTCTTCCTCAGAAACCAAACGAGATTGTAATAAAGCAGTATAAGTATTACGCACCTCTTTACCTGCAGGTTGATCCCCAAATGTTCCACCCGGCATGATGTTGTTCTGCTCGCGCATAGCACTTATTACATCATTAACAGTAATGTTTAAAGCTGCCAAGCGATCTGGTTTCACCCATACACGCATGGCATATTCTGCGCCACCCATCACTGCAACATCACCAACACCTTTTATCCTTTTTAATTCATCTAATACATTGATGAATGCATAGTTATTGATAAAAGAAGCATCATAAACACCAGTTTTCGAATACATAGAAACCAGTACCAGAGGGAAGGTGAGTGATTTCTTTACGTTAACACCAATGTTTTTTACTTCAGCCGGTAAGAAAGGAGTAGCTGCTGCAACTTTATTTTGCGTGAGCATGTTCACTTTGTCGAGGTCCGTTCCTACATCAAAAGAAACTTGTATAGAAGTTGATCCGTTATTAGCGTTAATGGACTTCATGTACAACATGCCTTCAACACCATTAATTTGTTGTTCTAGTGGTGTAGCAACGGCCTGCTCCATGTTAACCGCATTCGCACCATTGTAGAATGCAGTTACCTGCACCATTGGTGGAGTGATTTCTGGATATTTTGAAACAGGTATGCCCAACATGGTCAGTACCCCCATAATCACTATGAGAATTGAAATTACAATGGCGAATATGGGCCTTCTTATAAAAAACTCACTCATGAAGAATATTTATAAATATTTATTTAATATCAGTTGAGTCACTATTCCAACTTAATTTCTTAGACCGCACCTGCATAGCAGGACGCAACATAATACTTCCTATAATAGCAACTTGTTCACCTGCTTTCAGACCTTCATTGATAATCCAATTGCTACCAACACGACTACCTACTGTAACAAGTTTAGGTTGAAGTTTGCTGCTATCATCCACTACAAAAACCTGGTATTTACTTTGTAATTGATTAATGGCTTGTTGGGGTACAATTATTGCATCAGCATATAGATCTTTTTGTAAACGGACTTTCACAAATTGTCCTGGACGAAGCAAACGTTTTGGATTAGGAAAAACAGCCTGTACCAAAAAAGATCCTGTAGCTGGATCGATTTGTCGGTTAGTAATGTTAATAGACCCCGATTGACCATACAAACTACCATCACTTAATATCAAATTCACCGGTATTTTATCCGTAACCATAAATCCAGAGTTATTTTCACTTCTTCTGGCATACTCTAGATACTCATCCTCGCTAATGGTAAACCTTACCCTAATTTCATCAACTGTTGAAACCATATTCAATGGCTCTCCTAAATTCAATTTATTTGCATGATCGCCTACTTGCAACTTACTGATACCAATAATCCCACTAATAGGCGACTCAATTGTTGCATCTCCTAAATCAATTTTTGCATTTTTTAATGCTCCTACTGCTACATCAACCTCACTCTTAGCCGCCTGGTAAGCAGCTTTAGCCGCATCTAGCTCTCGCTGACTCAATGCCTTCATCGCTGCCAGAGGCTCTACCCGCTCAAGATCACTTTTTGCTCTTACCATCATGGTATTTGCCTGAGCATACCTCGCTTCTGCTTGAGCATACTTATTTCTCAGGGTTTCATCGTCTAATGTGTAAAGCAATTGACCCTTTTGTACATAACTACCTTCTGTAAAATGAATACCCATAATTGTACCGTCAACTTGAGCATTGATGGCCACATCGGCCTTGCCATAAGTTTCGCCCACGTATTCTCCATACACTGGAACTGTTTTTTGGATAACTGATACGGTCATTACTTCGGGAGCGACTTGCTCCTGCATCTCTTTCTGCTCTTTACAGGAAATGATTCCAAGTAATAAAAAAGCAAGGGCTGTTTTTCTCTTTCTAATTGGTGACATAAGAGTCCTTTTGATAATAAATATTCTTGAGGGTTAAAGATAATCTAATAGTCATAAATTGCCATAACTTAGAAAAACTAGAAAAAACATAATCTATACCATTACTACTCCCATCTATTTACCATGAAACACTTATTAAAACTTAGTCTATTTTTTTCCCTAATTACCATTACCCATTTTCTTAACGCACAAAACAAAATGGAATCGCTCTCCATTTCTAATGCAGTGTATTATGAATTGATTGGTAGATATGATATTGCAAGGTTAAACCATATATTGAATATTGAAATTCCGGCGGCTACAGGCACCAAAGAGAATTATACACCTGCAAAAAATGCAGTCAAGCTATACAGGATTACTTATCCTTCGGTTATCCCTGAGCAAAACAACCGGCCTACATTGGCATCCGGACTCATCGCTATTCCGGAAACAGCCGAGAAGCACCTTCCGGTCATCTCCTACCAACATGGAACAGCAATGGAGAAAGATCTAGTCCCCTCATTTCCAGAAAAATCTTTTGAGACAAGACTCATGATTGCGCAATTTGCTGCACAAGGCTATGTAGTTTTTGGTGCTGATTATTTTGGACTCGGACTCTCCAAGGAAAAAGATGGGTATATGGTTATAGGAAGTCAACAACAAGCCTGCATTGACATGTATGAAGTGACAAAGTTGATTTTACCGAAAATCGGTATCACACCAACAGCCTTTTTTCTAACGGGATGGTCGCAAGGTGGTGTGGTAACAATGACTTTCTTAGAAAGACTTGAGAGAAGTAATACAAAAGTAACTGCCGCTGCTACAGTTGCAGCTCAATGCGATGGTTACGTTATGCTCAATGGCTTCATGAGCTTCCCAAGAAAAATAGATGGCAGCTGGGTTTCAGCAATGTTCATGCTTACCGTGTTTTCGTTTGAGGAATATTATCAGATACCCGGACTTGCACAAGGTTTTTTTACTCCTGAAATGTACCCATTTGCAAAACGAGTATATGAAAAAGATCCAACATTAAAACCAGAAGAATTCCCAACAGATCTAAAAAAGTTAATTAGAAAAGAATTCTTTGATCCGGTTTATTATAGAAATTCTGCTTATGGAAAAATCATGAGTGAAATGCATCCTTATAGATGGGTGATTGAATCACCTGTAAGAATGTATTATGGAGAAATTGATGAATCACTTACTAATGGATTAGCGCAACTCCCGTCAGCTTATCAAAAAGCAATGGGTAATAATAAAGTAGAGGCAATTTCATTAGGCGCTGATGCCAATCACCGTATAGCCTTTGCGAGAGCAGTCCCACAATGGAAAAAATGGTTTGATGAAATGCTTGTAACACCAACTAAATCAACATCAAAATAATTCACGCAACTAATTTATCAGTATGACTAACAGAAGAGATTTTATCAGAAACAGTTCATTATTAGGACTCGGAGCAATTGCAGCGCCTAATCCATTTTCATTCCATTTCAACAATATAAATGATGCTGGAATTGGACTATTCTCACTTCCAATGATGTTAGAGAAAGATTTCAGCAAGACCATGGAAATGCTTTCCACAATGGGTTACAAGAAAATTGAATTTTATGGCCCCTATTCTTTTAGTGCTGAAAAGCAAAGACAAAATTGGGCAAACACTTCAAAAATGATTGGTTTCAGTGGCAGTGGATTTTTTGGCAATACCGCAAAGCAAACGAAGAAAGTATTAGATGATCATGGATTGAGCAGTCCTTCAATGCATACGGATCTAGATACACTAAGAGACCACATGGGTCCACTTGCTGAAGCAGCCAATACTATTGGTGCAACCTATGTTACCCTTCCTGCAATACCAGATGATGAAAGAACAAATCTTGATGCTTATAAAAAAATAGCAGCAGATTTCAACAAGATTGGTGAATCAGCAAAAAAACACGGTATACGCTTTGCCTATCATAATCATGGATATGGATTTAGTCCCATAGAAGGTCAAATCCCTTTTCAACTATTGCTCAAACAAACAGACCCGAATTTAGTATTTCTGCAAATGGATTTATTCTGGACTGTTGCAGGTGGTGTTGATCCCATCAAACTTATTACTGAAAACAAAGGACGTTATAAAATGATGCATGTGAAGGACATGAAATCTCAAGCAAGATTTTCAGGAGATGGTGGAAATGTACAACAATGGATGGCGTTGTTTGGAGAAATGACTAACGTAGGTGAAGGTGTATTAGATCTGAAAAATATCTTAGCCGCTGCGAAAGCCAATGGCATGGAACATTTTATCATTGAACAAGACATTGTAAAAAACCCGGAAGTAGCGCTGAAAATTTGTGTAGATAATTTTAAGAAATTAGTTTAGCCCATACTAAAACAAAGTATTTGTTTTAAATAATTGTGAAAACTTCTTGTATCTTAAAGGACAAGAAGTTTTTTATGTACAAACAATTATTTACAATATGTTTATTTGTTAGTCAAATTGTACTTGCTCAGGAATCAAATAAATTAGTAATAGCAGGCCTTCAAGCATCAGTAGAAGTCATCCGCGATAAATGGGGCGTCAACCACATTTACGCACAAAACGAATATGATCTTTTTTTTACACAAGGTTATTGCGCTGCTAAAGATCGTCTGTTTCAATTTGAGGTATGGAGGCGACAAGCTACGGGCACCATGGCAGAGATCATGGGTGAATCTGCTTTGATACGTGATGTAGGTGCGCGACTTTTTTCTTATCGCGGTGACATGGAAAAAGAATTGGCACACTATCATCCTAAAGGTAAAACCATCATCAATGCTTATGTTGATGGCGTTAATGCATACATCAAAGAAGTAAATAAAAATCCAAAACAACTTCCCTTTGAATTTCAACTGCTGGGCATCCGTCCGGAACCCTGGACTCCTGCTATAGTTGTCTCGCGTCACCAAGGTATTCGTTCGAATGTTACGCAAGAATTAAATATGGCTAGAGCCATTGCAAAAGCTGGTGCCGATAAAGTACGTGAGCTCACTTGGTTTCATCCTAATCAACCAGATTTAAAATTTGATCCGGCAATTAATACTGATTTACTGTTTGATGATATTCTTGCACCATATGAAGCAGTCAACAAAGAACTGACTTTCAACAAAAAAGATTTTGAAGGAGAAAAAATGCCAGAGGGAAGTAACAACTGGATCATCAGTGGTGAGCGCACGGCTAGCGGGTTTCCCATCATGGCCAATGATCCACACAGAAAAATATCTACCCCATCACTTCGCTATATCGTACATCTTGTTGCACCAGGCTGGGATGTAATTGGTGGCGGAGAACCAGTGATACCAGGTGTTTCTATTGGACATAACCAATATGGAGCATGGGGACTCACCATTTTTGAAACAGATGCAGAAGATCTTTATGTATATGATCTCAATCCCGCTAATCATTTACAATACCAATTCAATGGTGGATGGGAAAACATGAGCAGCGTTAATGAAACCTTCAAAAGAAAAAATAAACCAGACACTACTGTCACTTTGCATTTCACCCATCATGGTCCGGTTACCTATATTGATACCAAAAATAACAAAGCCTATGCCATTCGTTGTGCATGGCTTGAACCAGGTGGTGCACCTTATCTAGCATCCTTGCGCATCGACCAAGCTAAAAACTGGGAAGAGTTTCGTGATGCTTGCGCTTACAGTCATATACCCGGAGAAAATATGATTTGGGCGGATAAAAAAGGAAATATCGGTTGGCAGGCTGTTGGTATCACCCCCATCAGAACTACACACTCTGGTATGGTGCCCGTTCCTGGAAATGGTAAATACGAATGGAAAGGATTTCTTCCCATCAAAGAACGTCCCTATGTTTTCAATCCTGCAAAAGGATTCTTCGCGACAGCCAATCAACACGTAACACCAAGCGATTATAAACATCCTTCTACACTGGCTTACACATGGGCAGATGATTATCGTGGCGATAGAGTAAACGAAGTATTGTCTTCTAATGCAGAATCAACCATCGAATCTTCAATGGCTTTACAAACGGATTATACTTCATTACCAGCGCGTGAATTGGTTCCTTTATTAATGACTTTACAATTCAGTAACACTCAAGTAGACAAAGCAAAGGACATATTGAAGGACTGGAACTTTAAATTGGATCAATCAAGTATCGCTGCTGCTATTTATGTGATGTGGGAAAGAACCATCATTGCTCAAGCGCGAAATCAATTTGTGCCCAAAGAGATTAGTGCTTATATAAATGTTCAAACTTCTACCATCATTGATTGGATGAAACATCCAGAAAAGATGTTTGGCGAAAATGGCAAAATAAAAAGAGATGTATTTCTTCAACAATGTTTTGAAAAAGCTATTGAACAATTGAAAACAAAGCTTGGAGAGGATATGCAACAATGGCAATACGGACAAGCAAAATATAAACACATCAGCATTAAACATCCTTTGTCGGATTGGGTGTCTGATAACATGAAAAACAAAATTGATTTTGGTCCTCTTGCAAGAAGCGGTTATGGCCTTACGCCTGGTGCAAATGGCAATGCTGATAACCAGACAGCTGGTGCAAGCTTTAGAATTGTAGTAGACCTAGCTGATTGGGATAAAGCGGTGATGACCAATACACCCGGACAATCAGGTAATCCTGAAAGTCCGTTTTACCGCAACCTCTTTAACGACTGGGCAAACGACAAATATTTTCCTGCTTTGTATTCAAAAGAAAAAATACTAGCAAATACGGCAGAACGTTATAATCTTGCCCCAGTCTTGAAGAAATAATGAACATAAAAATTTAACTTTCAAAAAATCAATTTCATGAAATACATTCTCCTGCTCTCTATTTCGATGTTATCGTTTTTTGCACAAGCACAAAAAACTTTATTGCATTGCGGACAACTCTTTGATGTCAATAAATTAGAGGTACTTAAAGAACAGACCATTATAGTGGAAGGCAATAAAATTGTTGCTGTGGTTTCAGGTTATGCTAAAGCAAGTGAAGCTGATAAAACAATCGATCTAAAAAAAATGACGGTCATGCCAGGTTTGATAGACATGCACATACATGTTGAAAGTGAAACATCTCCTACTAGATACCTTGAAGGTTTTACTTTGAATGAAGCTGATGTTGCATTTAAATCATTAAAGTATGCTGAAAAAAATTTGATGGCAGGTTTTACAACAGTCAGAGACCTTGGTGGGAGCGGCGTAAACATTGCACTTCGAAAAGCTATTCAAAATGGGACTGTAATTGGTCCAAGAATTTATACTGCAGGAAAATCAATTGCAACAACAGGTGGACATGCTGATCCTACTAACGGTTATCGTTCTAATTTGATGGGTGATCCTAGTCCCAAAGAAGGTGTTATCAACGGCAAAGAAGATGCCTACAAGGCTGTTCGTCAGCGTTACAAAGAAGGAAGTGATGTTATAAAAATCACAGCATCTGGTGGTGTGCTGAGTATGAGCGGGAATGGAGAGAGTCCGATGTTCACTGAAGAGGAAATTCGCGCAATAGTTTCTGCTGCCAAAGACTATGGTTTTAAAGTTGCTGCCCATTGTCATGGTACCGAAGCCATGAAACGTGCAATAAGAGCAGGTGTTAATTCCATTGAACATGGATCCTTAATGGATGAAGAAGTTTTTCCATTGATGAAAGAGTATGGAACCTATTTGGTTCCCACCATCATTGCAGGAAGATCTGCAGCCGATTCAGCTAAAAAGCCTGGATACTTCCCACCGATGGTGGCTAAGAAAGCATTGGATATTGGTCCGCGTATTCAAAACACTTTCGCTAATGCCTATAAAGCTGGAGTAAAAATTGCTTTTGGAACCGATGCTGGTGTGTATGCACATGGAAACAACTGGATTGAATTTAAATACATGACTGAAGCTGGAATGCCTATACTTGAGGCTATTAAAACCGCTACAGTCAATGCAGCTGATTTACTAGGAGCCAGTGCACAATTGGGAAGTATTGAAGCAGGGAAATTAGCAGATATCATTGCTGTTGATGGCGATCCTCGTCAGTCAGTCGACGTGATGGGCAAAGTGAAGTTTGTAATGAAAGACGGGAAGATCTATAAATAGCAACTAGCAGAAATGATTTACAATAAGCTTTAACGACCTCAATCTATCACCTTTGATTTTTTTGTTGAATCAAAAAAGGTATAAAAGCTATTTTAGTATAACAAGAAAACAAAAAAATTGAATTCATAAAAAATTAACTCCTTTGTTTGAACATTAAAGAGCAATCTTGGTTTAAGAAAACAAAATACACATGAAACTTAAATCATTATTACTTTCTTTATTTGCTGTCGCTTCATTCACCTTCAGCTTTGCACAAAAGACTGTTGTTGACATAGCTGTAGGATCACCTGCACACACAACTTTGGTTGCTGCTGTTAAAGCTGCTGGCCTAGTTGAAACACTACAAGGAGCTGGACCATTCACCGTATTCGCTCCAGTAAACGATGCATTTGCAAAACTTCCTGCAGGCACAGTTGAATCTTTGTTGAAGCCAGAAGCTAAGGCAACACTTGTAAAGATTCTTACGTATCATGTTGTAGCTGGTAATTTAGATGCTGCCGCAGTTGTTAAAGCAATTGAAGCTGGCAAAGGTTCAGCTCAAGTAAAAACTGTAAGTGGTGGCACCTTAACTGCATCACTTAAAGATGGTAAGGTTATTTTGACAGATGAAAATGGTAAAACTGCTACTGTAGTTGCCGCTGATCTTAAGTCGGGCAATGGCGTAGTTCACGTAATTGACTCAGTTGTTCTGCCTAAATAAGCTCAATTGAGCTAGTACACCAAGTGGTGTGCACAAAGGGATCTCAGGTGAGATCCCTTTATTTTTTTATCCCACTATAAAAGTAACTGTTCAATAAAAGCATCATATTGATTAGAATTATCTAGATTCAAATACTCAATTCAATCAGTATGAAAAAGTTTTTTTTGTTTCTTTTTACTTACATCTCTATTTGCAGTCAGGCACAGGATGAAATGTATAAAAATTTCATCACCCCACCGGCGGCAGCAAAGCCACGTGTTTGGTGGCATTGGATGAATGGAAACATCACTAAAGAGGGAATTCAAAAAGACATGGAGTGGATGGAGAGATCTGGAATTGGGGGTTTGATGAATTTTGATGCTAATTTATTAACACCAGTAGTAGTAAAAAAGAAACTGGTATACATGACTCCTGAATGGAAGGAAGCTTTCAAATTCACTACTGATTTAGCGAAACAAAAAAAATTAGAACTCGCCATAGCCGGTTCGCCAGGTTGGAGTGTTACAGGTGGACCATGGGTGGAACCCAAAGATGGGATGAAAAAATATGTATGGTCGATTACCACCATTAAAGGTGGAGTAACCTATAATGGCAAGCTTAATCAACCGCCTAGCAGCACCGGTAAATTCCAAAATGCAAAGCAAAATACAGGTGGATTTGGAGCTTCATCAAAAAAGATACCAGAATTTTATGCTGATGTAGCTGTTATTGCATTTAAACAGCCTGACCATGAAAAAACATTACAAGAACTGAACCCTATTATAACTTCTAGTGGCGGTAGTTTTAATCTTACAGATTTAACTGATGGAAGTATTGCAAAAACAAGTCAAATTCCCTTTAAGAGCTATGAAGAAGATTTGTGGATTCAATATGCATTCAATGAACCTGTAACATTCAAATCATTTACTGTTTCAGGCGCCCAACATCTTCCACAAGAAGATTTTTATGGAGGACCAAAAAATAGATTTTTACAAGTCAGCAATGATGGTGTCAATTTTAAAACAATAACACAAGTGAGTGGCAGTGTTGTCCCTCACAATACAGTTGCCTTTGAACCCACTACTGCTAAATATTGGCGTCTCGCTATAAAGCCTTTTAAACAAGAAGTAGATCCAATGCTGGCGATGTTTGGCTTGGGTGCAGGTGGACCTCAAAATGCAGATATAGCTGAGTTTAATTTATTCAATACAGATCGAATAGATCAATTTGAAGATAAAGCTGGTTTTGATCCTTGGAGAGAAGTCGCTACAATGTCTAACGAACCAACTGATGCTATCCCTACTAGCGATATAATCGACCTGACTTCTAAAATGGATGCAAACGGAAATCTCAACTGGGATGCTCCAGTAGGAAAATGGACCATTATTAGATTAGGTTACTCACTCACTGGAAGAGAAAATCATCCTGCATCTCCTGAGGCAACGGGACTAGAAGTTGATAAACTAGATAAAGAGGCTGTCACACGTTATATCAACACATATCTAGAAATGTACAAAGATGCAACGGGTAGTGCTATGGGTAAAGAAGGTCTAACGCATATGATGCTCGATAGTTATGAAGCAGGTCACATGACTTGGTCGAAATCATTTCCTGATGAATTTAAAAAGAGAAGAGGCTATTCCATCTATCCATGGATTCCTGTCCTTACGGGAAGAGTCGTACAAAGTAGATTGGAAAGTGAAAAATTTTTATGGGATTTTAGAAAAACCATTGGTGAACTTATCACAGAAAATCATTATGAAGTCATTGGTGATGAACTCCACAAACGTGGTATGAAACGTTACACTGAATCACATGAAAATATGCGCATTTATTTAGCTGATGGCATGGACGTAAAACGCAAATCTGATATCCCAATGTCGGCTATGTGGCAACCAGGTGCATTAGCAGAAGGGCCAGATGAGGAAATTCGTTCACGTGCAGATATTAGAGAATCAGCATCTGTTGCACATTTATACGGACAAAACATCGTAGCAGGTGAATCTATGACGACAGTTAGAAATTCATTTAGTCCACACCCAGGTTCATTAAAACGAACTGCAGATATGGAAATGGCTTCAGGTTTAAATCGATTTGTTGTTCATACTTCCGTGCATCAGCCAATCGACAGTTTATTCCCAGGGTTTTCGCTTGGCCCGTTCGGACAATGGTTTACCCGTCAGGAAACTTGGGCTGAACAAGCAAAAGCATGGACCAACTATCTGGCAAGAAGTTGTTATTTATTACAACAAGGAAAATTCGTTGCTGATGTGCTATACTATTATGGAGAAAACACCAACATCACTTCTCAATTTGATAAATCACTCCCAGCTATTCCATTTGGCTATGAATATGATTTTGCAAACGCTAATGTATTGATTGACCTTGTAAAGCCAGTAAATAAAAAACTTACAACATCAACAGGCATGAGCTATTCCATACTAGTATTAGATACCTCTGCACGCATGATGACTTTAAGAATACTTAACAAATTGGTTGAATTTGCAAAAGCTGGAGTGGTACTAAGCGGACAACAACCGCTTCAATCGCCTAGCTTAAGTGATGATGTAAATCAATATGCAGCAACACTAAGAACATTATTAGCACAGCCTTCTGTAAAATTTGGAGTTGATTATAAAAGTCTTCTGAATAATATAAGGATAACAGAAGATTTAATCATTAAAAAACAAGAAGCTGAGATCCTATACGTACACAGATCTACTTCAGACAAAGAAATTTATTGGCTGAATAATCGTTCTGACAAAAAAAATAATGCCCTTATATCCTTTCGTGTCAAAGGAAAGACACCGAAATTATTTAACCCGATGACTGGTGAGGTTAGCGCAGTTAGCTACTCAATCGTTAATGGAAGAACAGAAATCAATCTTTCATTTACGCCATGGGATGCTTTTTTTATTGTATATGAAGGAACAACCACACAATTAAATGTACAAATACCAACGTGGAAGTCCACTTCAACAACAGCGATAAGCGGACCATGGCATGTTCATTTTCAAAAAGACAGGGGCGCACCAGAAAAGGCAATAAATTTTGAAAACCTAGCTTCCTTCACAACATCATCAGACAATGGTATAAAATATTTCTCAGGAACTGCCACCTATATAAATGCATTTGAAATAAGTGCAATAAATAAAAATGAAAAAATAATGCTTGATTTAGGTGATGTAAAAAATATAGCAGAAGTAACAATCAATGGAAAAAATATCATTACGCTTTGGAAAAAACCTTTCGAAACTGATATTTCTAACTATCTGAAAATAGGAAAAAACACAATTGAAATCAAAGTAGTTAATTCATGGGTAAATAGATTGGTTGGTGATATGCAACCCGGTGCTAAAAAAATTGGTTTTATTACTATGCCCCTTTTTAAAGCAGACTCACCTCTTGAATCAGCAGGATTACTTGGACCAGTTCAATTGGTGAAAATGCAACAAGAAAGAAAATAAACTCTATGATTTAGTTCCGTTTTTACCTTCTTTTTCATCAAGTACCCCAATGAAAATTTGTAAAATGAGTGGTAAAGGGAATAGAAATAAAATCCAGTTGGTATAATACGTTGCAAGTGGAATAAATAAAACATAAAATATGGCAGGAATGGAGTTGCGCAACAATACATTCCTGCAATGTTCTTTGGAGATACCGGGTTTCAAGTAGTTTTTTCTCCATGTATAGTATACGAGAAAAATATTGATACTCTTGGCAATGAGTAAATTAAATAGATAAAATAATACACTTAATTTCTGGTTAGGATAATGCAATACAAAATGGGAGGAAAATGGAATGACACAAATAAACAATAGAAATAAAATATAAAGCCAACTGCTTAATACATCAGATTTAAATACCAAGTGGTTGTGTGAATGTGACTCATTCCAAAATGCCCCAAGTATAATAAAACTCAACCCATAAATAAATAATGATGGCAAAACCTGATCATTAAATATCAACTTCATTTTTGCTACTGATAATCCCTCTGGCATTTCTACACTTAAAATTAAAATAGTCATGGCAACACCAAATGTTGCATCGGTGAGTGCATTAATTCTTCTGATATCTAATATAGTAGCCTTCATAAATTCTTTCCCAATGAAATTTTTGAATTTTAAAATTGGGGAATAGTAACTCTACATAGTATGATTTGAATCAGTTGAGGTATAGATTATACACACCATCGGTTTAACTAACACTAACTACCACATTTGTAATTAATAAATATTTGTAAATTGATATAAAATCAATTTGAGATGGAATCTATAAACCCAACTTCACGTAATTGGAAAGAGTATGGAATGGAGTTTCTCATGCTTTTTGCTGCTGTAACACTTGGTTTTTTTGCTGAAAACCAAAGAGAATCCATTGGCGAAAAAGAAAGAGGTGTAGAATATGCACAGCGATTGATTGAAGACCTTGATTTAGATAGTCTTAGGATGAATGAAGTACTAGCCAATTATCAATTGAAAATTGATCAAATCAATACCTTAATCCCCCTCATGCAAGGGGAATTCCCTTCCAAGCAATTCTTTGATACTTTATACAAATACTTTACGCTCCCAAACGCAACAGCACTTACTGTTGGTATAAGCTTTGTTGAAAACCTAGCTACCAGAGATGAGCTTAAAGCTGGAAACATGCGTTTGATTCGATCTTATAGTATTATTAGGCATCTCTCTGTCTACAACAGAAAAGAAGAGATTTTTATGGGTAATCAAACACGCTTTAGAGAAAAAAGATCCCAGATTCATGATTTGATTCTAGAAGTGTATGATATGCCTTTGTTGGCAAAAGAGAGAATGGAAGGCAAGAAAGAACATGTTCCTGTAATCATTAATCAAGATCCAAAAAAAATTCGAACGCTTGTAAATTATATCGTCTACTTACAAAGTATGGTAGGTAATCTGAGAGCCAATGCTGAATCTATAGCCGAAGAAAGAGTAACGCTAAAGACACTATTACTTGACTACATTAAAAAGAATAGTTAGTCTTAAAGTCGACTAACATATTTTCTATAATTACTTTTCCTTCCTTAAAAGAAATTGATACCAGATACTAGGTTAAACGCGATAATAATCAGCTCTCCAATTTTGAATCAACTTTTTTATTTGCTTTGAAGTCAAACTTTCTTCAGCAGCTTTTTGTGCAAGTGCTGGAAACTCGTTATCTGATGCAAATCTTAGTGCAATTATTTGACCCAATCTCAGCCTTGAATCTAGTGGCTTGCCAGTCAGCACAAAATGACGCAATCTCTCTTCTGCTCTAATAGCCCTGTCCTGAACTTTAAGTGAATAAGTACGAACCATAGAACCAATAAACAGCAGCGATAAGAATAGAACTACAATCAATGCTGCATCATAATGACTTTCAGGTCTTCCTTTAATCAAGTTGACAATACTGCCGATTAATCCAGCAATAACCAAAGGCGCAGCTACATAATGAAACAATGGGTGCATTCTTGCATGGTTGCTAAAATTCTGATCTGACATAATCTATTTATTTATTTTTAAAAATACAATTATCTATCTAAAATTCATTAATTAGTTTGCACATAAATCAATCATTGGCAAGATGGATAAGAATATTCAATCAATCTTAAATCATTTTCATTTTGAGAAACTCCCCGTTGAAGGTACCTTTTTCAAACAGACGTATAAGTCATCTTTAACGCTTGAGAAAAACACTCCTTTGTCTACCGCAATGATTGGCATGTATTGTAATAGTCCTTCTAGCTTCTCCTACTTTCACCGTCTTACACAAGACGAAGTGTGGCATTTTTATTTTGGCGACCCATTGGTTCTTCATTTGTTTTACCCCGATGGCAAAACTGAAGAAATTATTATGGGGCATGATTTTGAAAAAGGCCAAGCAATCCAATATACGGTTCCTGCTGGTGTATGGCAGGCAGGTGCAACAATTGAGCATGGAGTATTTTCTGTTTTTGGATGCACGCTTTCTCCTGGATTTACTTCTAGCTGTTTTTTAGCAGCGTCTAGAAATGATTTGATTAAGCAATTCCCTCACAAAGAAAAAATCATTCAACAATTCACCAATGATGGAGATGAATTAACCTTACCAAATGGTTATTGATGTCTTGAGTTCAGTAACTTTGCGCGGCATGCAATCACCTGAAACGCTATACCAAAAAGCTTCTTCATTCATCAACTCACTGTATCTAGAATTAGATCTTGCTGGTATAGATGTGAGACTAAATGAAGTCAAGAATGAAATTGAAAATACCGGGACCTACACCCATACTTTTCAAGAGCTGGAACATGGCGCGCGCATGGCATGGAGAAATAGCAACAGATGCATCGGTCGTCTTTACTGGAAATCTCTTATACTGAACGACAAAAGAAATGTTCGGTCTACAAATGATGTCTTTCATGCATTAGAAGAACATCTTACCATAGCATCAAATAATGGTAAAATCTTACCATTGATTACTGTTTTCCCTCCGCAACAACCTAATGGTACATCTTCATTTCGAATCTGGAACAAAAACCTGATCAGATATGCGGCTCATCAACAAGCTGATGGATCCATCATCGGAGACCCAGAACAACTTTCTTTTACGCAAGAATGTACACGACTGGGATGGAATGGAAACAATACACCTTTTGATTTACTTCCAATTGTAGTGCAAGAAAATGGACAAACCCCTCAATGGCACTCACTAAATCCTTCAATTGTATTAGAGGTATCTCTTGAGCATCCTGAATTCAAGTGGTTCTCAGAGCTACAACTGAAATGGCATGCTGTTCCGCTAATTTCAGATATGTTACTTGAAGTTGGAGGTATTGAATATCCCGCTGCCCCATTCAATGGGTGGTATATGGTGACAGAAATTGGTTCAAGGAATTTAGGGGATGAAAAAAGGTATAATCAACTTCCATTAATTGCTGAGAGATTAGGATTAAAGCAAGAAAAATCAAACCCATTTTGGAAAGATAAAGCGCTGGTTGTACTAAACGAAGCTGTTTACTATTCCTTTCAAAATGCTGGAGTAACATTAGCCGATCATCATGCTGCATCTGAACAATTCTTGAAATTTATCAAAAATGAAGAATCTGAGGGTAGAGCAGTTAAAGCTGATTGGAGTTGGATTGTTCCTCCGCTATCAGGCTCAGCACTAAAGGTATTTCACCAAGAATACAACAATGAAGTAATTACTCCCAACTTCTTCTATAACCATAAAGCATGGGAAAGCAAACCTCAAAAAAGCAAGTGTCCTTTTCACAAAGACAGCATCAGTTAATACACTAGACTTTACGCTAATTATAAATTTTCTGCTAATTTAAAATTCAACAATAAAACCAATTGTTGGTAATAAAGTGCCATCTGTATTTTTTAACAATATGGGTATCGCATTACTACCATCCGTTTTTACAGATTGTCCATCTGTTGATTCAAATGCTGTATTATCTGCCGTACGCTTGAATGTATAATTAGGTATACCCGCACTCTTAGATGCATAGAAATTGGTTATATCTAAAAACAGATCAAGCGTGAGATTTCTGTAATTCCATTTTTTATCTATACGAAGATCTCCAGAATGAAATGCAGGTAATCTCAAGGTATTCACCTGACTAAAATCAAATACCCCCGTACCTAATGTCAAATAATTCAAACGACTCTGCTCCAAGTTATAAGGTGTATATGGGGCATCTCCCTGATACCTGAATTTCAAACCCAATTCCCAATTGCGTTTAAACTTATAGCCAAGTGTAGCACTAATCAAATGTCGATTATCCCAATTCGCAGGTACATAAACTCCTTTTGATCCACTGAACTCACTTCGGTAAAACGTATAACTAAAGACACCAAAAAAGCGACTGGTTAATTTTTGCTGAGCAAATAATTCTATACCCCACACTCTTCCCTTACCGTTTTGAATAACAGGCTCGTTTCCAATTGCCCCAAATTCTGTGCCTTTGTTTCCTAGACTGATACCGTCGATTATACTAACAGGATAATTATTGTATTTCTTATAAAATCCTTCAATAGTAAACCTAGTTGTTGAGGAAGGTAAATATTCAAACCCGGCTACCCAATGTGTACTCTTGATATAATCATCTGGATTGACAAATGATTGTCCATTAATATTTGTACTAAAAGCCATTTGTGTAAAGGAAGGCAGTCTATAATACTGACCATAACTTGCACTTACATTCCATTTGTCGGTTAAGGCATAACTCAAACTAGCACGCGGACTCATCTGCTTCAACAAATTTTGGTTTTCTTTTTCTCTATTATTGGCGTCAGTCCTCAAACCTACACTCAATCCCAATCTGTTATTCAATAATCTTCTTCCAGCTTGTACAAATGCTCCATAACGTAAAAAATTAATCTCTGAACTGCTGTTTAACGTTATCCCTGGTTGTAAAATATTGCCTTGTGCATCTTTAACTGCATTTTTTACTATCTGAAAAAATGTATTGTCAAATTCAACCAGCTGCGCCGTTGCACCATAACTCAACTTCCACTCTCCATATGTATTGTTCACATCAAATCGAAACTTGTTCTCCGTCTCGGTGCTGCTGATGCGGAAAGTACGATCAGCTTCCACAGGATTTTTATTGTCCAAATATTTATCCGCTCTGTTGTTGAGTAAATTTCTACTCAATGAAATATTAATGAACCCTTTGTTAGTGAGGCGTTTTAAGCTAGTACCAATGGTGTAGCTGTTTTGGTTTACAGCAGGACTGCTATTAATAACATACAATTTCTCAGGGGTAGCATCTTTTGGTGCTGCAAAACTAAATTCATCAATTGCACCTATTCCAAGAAAACTCAAAGTTGTTTTTTTATCAATCTTTGTTGTTGTTTTGAATTGGAAATCCCAATAATTAGGACGAATAGGTAAGTCGATGGCCTGGAACAACAATTGCAAATAACTTCTTCTGGCTGATGCGAGAAAAGTAGTATTCTTACTCAATGGGCCATCAAATGTTGCTGCAACTTCGGATGCACTCAATCTGATATTTCCCTGCAGACGATTAGCATTACCTGCTTTCTGCTTGAACTGAAATACTGAACTCAAAGCATTATCATAACGTGCATCAAATGCAGATGTACTCAAGCGAACATCTTCAATAAAACTCACGTTTAGAATACCTTGCGGCCCACCACCGCTTCCTTGTGTACTAAAATGATTGATGATGGGGACTTCAATTCCATCGAGATAAAATACATTCTCGCTTGGCGAACCCCCTCTAATAATAATATCATTCCTGAAACTTCCTCCACCAATACCACCACCTACTCCAGGAAGTGATTGAATCACTTTACTGATATCAAAGTTACCGCCTGGATTGGCTTTGATATCTTCGGTTGTCAGTCTTTGAATGCTCAACGGACTTTCAATAGTTGCTACCCTAGCAGAATTTTTTCTTCCACTAACCACTATCGTACTCATTTGTGCAACCTGTGGTTCCAGTTCTACTTGTAAAGTCACTTCATTACCACTGGTCACCACCAAGTTGCTGATGGTCTTGGGCTGAAAACCTACACCACTGAAACTGATGGCATATGTTCCTGCACTAACGCCTGTAATTCTGAAATTTCCCAAAGAATCACTCACACCGCTTTTACCTCCAGGTGTCAGCTGGATAGAAATACCTGTGAGTCCAGCTTGACTGTTCTTATTGACTACCACTCCGCCAATGGCTGTGGTGGCTTGAGACATGGATTGGATGGAAAAGAAAATAGAAAAAACTACTACCAATAACGCCGCTAACTTCTTGTTCATGATTTTTCGCTTGTTTGCTCTGCCTTTTAAACAATATTCAAGTCAAAAGGTTGAGTTACTAAGGGATTCGACTCTCCATATTTTTCTTTATTTTAGTTTCAAATCAATTTTCATGCGTATAAGAATTGTCTTTTTCACTTTTGCATTTGCTGTACAAATTATTTGTCAATTTGCCTTCGCTCAAGAAGATCCTATTGTTACCGCTATCATCAAAGAAGCCAACGAAAATTCTCAACTCAAAAGAATGAGCCATGAATTAATGGATGGCATCGGACCTCGTTTAGTAGGTTCAACTAAAATGATGCAAGCAAGTGATTGGGCAATTGCACAGTACCAACAATATGGCATTTCAGCAAGAAGAGAAAATTATGGTACCTGGAGAGGATGGGATCGTGGTATTACACACGTAGATATGATTAGTCCTTGGACCAAAACTTTAGAAGCAACTCAGTTGGCTTTTTCTCCTTCTACCAAAAAAGCAGTAAAGGGAGAAGCCATCATTATTCCAGATGTTGCAGATTCAATTGCGTTTCAACAATGGTTACCCAATGTAAAAGGAAAATTTGTTTTGGTATCGATGCCTCAACCAACAGGAAGGCCTGATTACAACTGGAAAGAATTTGCTACTAAAGCATCAATGGATAAAATGTTGCAGGAAAGAAAAGAGGCGACTGAAGCATGGCGCAAACGCATCAATAAAACAGGTTACAACAACCGTACACTTGCTGCAGCATTAGAAAAAGCAGGTGCAGCAGGCATTGTGGGAAGCAATTGGAGCCAAGGTTTTGGTGTAAACAAAATTTTTGATGCTTATACCAAGAAAATTCCAACCATTGATGTGATGTTGGAAGACTATGGCTTATTATATCGCTTAACCGAATCAGGTGCAGCTCCAGTAATAAGTGTACTTGCTCAATCAAAAGAACTAGGTGAAGTGCCAACGTTTAATACCCTCGCCGAAATCAAAGGATCAAGCAAGGCAAATGAATATGTGATGTTGTCGGCGCACTTCGACTCTTGGGATGGTGCAACAGGTGCAACAGACAACGGCACAGGAACAATGGTGATGATGGAAGCAATGCGTATTCTTAAAAAAGTATATCCTAATCCAAAGCGTACAATTTTAGTCGGCCATTGGGGAAGTGAAGAACAAGGTTTAAATGGTTCACGTGCGTTTGTAGAAGATCATCCTGAAATAGTAAGTAACCTTCAAGCATTGTTCAACCAAGATAATGGCACAGGAAGAATTGTAAACTTGAACGGATCTGGCTTTGCAAAATCAAAAGACTATATCGGAAGATGGTTAAATGCGATACCTGGAGAATACAAAGATTCTATCAAAACAAGTTTCCCTGGAGCGCCCGGTGGTGGTGGATCTGATCACGCCTCGTTTGTTGCAGTTGGTGCACCTGCATTTTCATTGGGCGCCTTGAACTGGTCGTATTTCAATTACACCTGGCATACAAACAGAGATACGTACGATAAAATTGTATTTGATGATTTACGCAACAATGCTATCGTGACTGCAATTCTTGTCTACATGGCATCAGAAGATTCTGAACGTGCATCTAATGAAAAAGCTGATTTAAAAGGCAATGGACCGAATAACAGAGCATGGCCTGCACAAGTAAAAGCCAAACGGAAAGGCGGTTACGATCAATAAGGTATAAAAACTAATTTTCTTAAATAAGTAATCTTAAAAAAAGATTACTTATTTTTTTATGCATCAGGCTTGTTAAATATTAAAGTCTGTGTTGGGAATGCAAAATCAATTTTTTCTGACTCGAATTTTTCGTAGATGCCAAAATTGATTTGTTGAAGAATATCCATGTAGGTATTATAATCTGGGGTATCAACAAAAAAAACGACTTCATAATCCAAACTAAAATCTCCATAACGATTAAAATGAACCCTATCGAATCTAACAAGTTCAGATTTTTCAACAATCTGCTTTATGATACCAGGTATCATTTTTAATTTCTCTAACGGCAAGCCATAAACTACGCCAATAGAAAAAACAACTCTTCTGCTTTCAAGTCGTTTGAAATTATGAATCCTTGAGCTAGTCAGATTGCTATTAGAAATAATCAATTGCTCACCTGTAATACTCCTGATGCGGGTTGTCTTGATGCCAATATATTCAACAGTTCCCTTTTTATCATCAACAGTTATAAAATCTCCCACTTCAAATGGTCGATCAAAGAAAATAACAAAATAGTTGAAGAGATCACCTAATATATTCTGAGCAGCTAATGCAATTGCAATACCACCAATACCTAGTCCCGTTAATACTGTTGTTACATCATACCCTAAATTTGAAAAAAGTGCTAGTAAGCCAATTGACCATACTAGAATTTTCAACACCACCATGATACCGCCAATCTGCTTTAGCTTGGTTTCACCATTTTCAAGCTTCATCACCTGCGCCTCTAACAACCTTCTAACAAGAGTAAGTAGAAAAGAGACAATAAAATAGAGCGTGACTACTCCATACGCAATATTTAACCACTTCTCTACCTTCGGACTTAATACTAATAATTCAATCGCCCAATAAATAACCAATACCCTAAGAATTGGTATTCCAAATTTCTCAACAACCTGTAAAGCAATATCATCGAGATTTGATTCTGTCTTATCCACTAATTTTTTAAGCCGAGTTAAAACAAAATTTTTTATCCCTCTCAACACAAGAAAACCAATGACAATAAATGCAGCAGAAATCAAGTAATCACCGACTGTATTACCCCAATAACTATGCTTTAAAACATCTTCCATAAACATTCAATTCAGATTAAAGTTAAACCAAAAGAATAATGGCCCGCATAAATGAGATTTTAATCAATTAAAAATAAGATATTCTCATTGTATGACTGTGTTTTTCTTTTTTACACTTGTACAATATACTGTACAATTGTAAAGATTTGTGTAACTTAGTGTTTCAAAGTTTGTTTATGGAAATCACAAGCTATTCAGAGTTCAGGCAGAACATGAAATCCTTTATTGATAATGTTGTTGAAGAACACCAACCACTTTTTATCACCCGAAAAATGGGGGAGGAAGTCGTTGTGCTATCTAAAGAAGATTACACAGGACTTCAAGAAACACTTTATTTATTAAGCAATCCCAATAATGCAAAACGATTAAAAGCGTCATTAAAGCAATACGAAAAAGGGATGGCTAAGAGTAAAAAACTACTTCCGTAGATGGATATTCGTTTTACTCCCCATGCTTGGAAAGATTATTTATTCTGGCATTCTACAGACAAAAAAATGCTGAATAGGATCAATAAGCTGATTATTGAAATTTCTAGAAATCCTCATGCTGGTATCGGTAAGCCCGAACGCTTAAAAGGAAATTTTTCAGGATGGTTATCAAGAAGAATAAATCTTGAACACAGATTAATCTACAGTATAACTGATGATGCCATAATTATTATTGCATGTAGATATCATTATGAATAGACAGTCATTAGATCTTTAACCCATCATCTTCCTAATCGCCTTTTCATTCTTTTTCCAAAAAGAAAAAAATGAACCAGTTGCTTGAGCTCCTTCTATAATCCAGCTGCGTTCATCTACATACCCTTTATAATGTTTATTTAGAGGATGCTCTTTAAAATAGATAGCTGAACCCTTGTAAGCCAATTTGAGTTCATCGAAAGAACCGACAAACACTTGAATGTCTTTGATATTCTTAGCGAGCGCTAAGACAAATGCGATACATTTCTGGTCGACTGGATATTGTTCAAAAACAGAAGGCTCCAATAACAAAACGCGATTGGCCTCAATATCAGCTCTCCATGTTGGAGAGAGATTATAATAATTGTAGACCAACAGAGAAAGAGAAGAATCTAACACTGGAAGATCTGTTGATGGTAAAGAAGTAGTGAAGTTGGGTGCGATAGTTTCTTTCCAGTGAGAAGGCATTTCTAAATCCGCTAATACTTCATAGCTCAGATCAATATAAGTACCTCGTTGTGTTGAGCGGGTATAGTTATTGATGTTCTCTTGATTCGCAATATATTTTTTACTTGAAAAAGAACCAGCTACCCATTGCCATGATAGAGCATTAGACGCCCAATCTCCATCGAGCAAATGATAGTACATCCATTGTGCGGGAGCCGACCAATGGGCTCTTCCTGCATTACAAGCCAGAAAAGCTGTATACATGCGCATGTGGTTGTGCATCATGCCTCTATCATGTAATTCTTCTATCCCTTTATCAATAGCTTCAATGCTTGTATTCGCATCAATCAATACTTTCGGTAAAGCACGATGCTCAACTTGTTCTTGCTGCTGCTTAATATCTTTGTTGATGCCATCTCCTAGCGACTGCCACACACGTTGAAAATATTCTCTCCAACAAAGTTGTTGTACAAATTTTTCTACTTGATAATAACTGAAACCACGTTTGACCAAATGATCAAAAACAATTCGGGTATCTATTACCCCACGAGAAATATAAGGCGATAAACGCGTTACCGCACCATTGATAAAATTTCTCGATTTACCATAACGAACAGGATCAATTTGATCAAGTTGGGCAATGATGGATGGATAATCAGTCGGGATGGTTGATAACATTTCAGCCTACCGTTTACTGATTTTGTTAAGGGAAATCTGACGTTGCAAGGTGCATTTAAATCGGGTGATTTCAGCACTACGTTTCATGAGGTGTTTCTGACTCACACCACTATTGACTCTTTTGCGCCATAAATCAAATGATTTGCGTTTGAGTTGGCTTCGCATGAGCTTGATGACTTCCGCTTCGGATAAGCCAAATTGAATTTCGATGGCTTCAAACGGAGTTCGATCCTCCCAAGCCATTTCAATTATGCGATCAATGGCTATTTGATCTAATTGTTTCGCAGATGAATTGTCCATTGGCTAAATAACACCCTCCCAATGATTTTGTTCAAGAGAAAAAGCGTAATTCAATTATAACTTTATCAGTTTGAAAACTATTTCTGCATAATTATTCCTCTCGTATAAAATGCCAATAGTTTTTTTATTGATCAAGACTAAATCGCTATAGGCTGTCCAGTCGTTTTTCACTGTTTCATTTTTATCCACTAAAATAGATTTCAACCAAGACTTACCTTCATCATTACTGATCTTGATAGTTAGGTTATTTCTCTCACGTTGATCAGCTGCATTGGATGATGCAATGATGGCTTTCCCTTTTTTATACCCTATGGTAAGTAAAGAACCCTGACAAACAGGATCGATAAGTTGCTGATCAAAATAGGTAGTATCCCAATGCTCGGCACCACTGCTGCTATACGTTAAGATTCTATTACGAATATCGCCATGTTGATTACGAATACTCATCAACATTCGGTTATTTGAAAGTTCAGTAGCAATGGACTCATTAGAACCTTCTATATCAATAGATGGACTCAACTGAAATGTTTTTCCATGATTATCAGAATAAAAAGCATGCGCTCTATAATCACGAAACTGTGGTTGAGGGGGACCAGCAGAATGATTGGCAGGGACAACAATTCTGCCTTTATATTTTCCTTTTTGAAACTGCATTGCATGTCCGGGTGTATTGGCATAACTTCTCCAATCTTCTTTGAAGTTGTAAGCAGCATTTAAAGCAGGCTGAAGCGGTTTATGCACCATAGATGTAATATTAACGGGCTCACTCCATGTTCTCGCCAAATCAAAAGATCGTATGAACCAGACTTCTCTTACACCATTTCCTTTTCTGATTTCATTTTCATGGTTATTACCTGTATTGTAAAATAAGTACACAACACCTTTGGGATATGCTGGATCTTGTAAATCGATGACTGGCGCCGGATTACCAGCTTGTAAACTAGTTTGATCCACCAACATGATCAAATCGCTCCATGTTTTCCCTTTATCACTACTGCGCTTCATGACGATGTTGATGTCACCAAAATCAGCACTGTTGTTAATTCGACCTTCAGCAAAAGCAAGTAGTTCACTAGTTGGTAAAGTAACAATAGCAGGGATACGGTAACTCTTGTGTCCTTCTGTGCCGCTTTTAAACACAACTGATTCTTGTGCCTTAGCGAATGAAAAAAAGCAAAATAAAAAGAATAAAACTCGCATTATAAAACTAAGGCTGATTGACAGCTAAATCAGTTGTAGCGACTGCAACAACTTTATTATTGACAATAATTGGATATGAATAAGTTTTCATCCAAATATCACCACCGCCTGCATCAAAATAAGGGGCTGTCCAATAAGGTAATTTTGTATCGATGGGCTTTCTCAACCAATCCTGGCTATTGATATTATAAGAAGGAACGGACAATTCTTTATTAAGAAGTCCACCACTCTTTCTATACCAATAAGGACTTGTTGTAACAACCCCATTTGCGTCAAGAAGCGCAACAGTAGATCCAAAAAAGTCAGTTGGCTGTGCATTGAGATACACACGCACACGTTCATTTATATTTGCAGATGTGGGAGGATCGGCTTGTAAGGAAGAAGCAAAACTTTTCACTGCGGCTTCAACAAGTGGCGTTAGATCTTCTTCTTGCTTTTTACAGCTGGATAGAAAAAGAAAGAGAGAAGATAAAAATATCAGAACACGAGATTTATTCATGTCGTTTGCTTTTTTACAAAGTAAGTCTATAAATAGGAGTTACTCGTAATTATTTAATCCTCTACTTACGTACCCTTCTGCCTTCCCTGTTTCTTTCAGATGGAACATATGGATCAGGTGGCATAGAAGGTAATGCTTTCAAATATTCAATGATTGCCATTCGTTCATCATGATTAAGTGCTCTACCAATTTTTCCAATCGTAGTTGAATCATCTGTAAATGCATGTCCTGTATTAGCATTACCAGGTAGGCGTGTGTCAAATTGAAATGATTTAGGTGATCTTCGATTTACATAACCCAATTTTTCAGGATCATATTCATAACTACCTAACCAAAAGGTAACAGATCTATCGGCAGGTGGACTCAACAATTCATATACATTGGGAACTGATGCATTGTGTAAAAATGGAGGTGTGCTCCAAATGCCATCTAGTGGTCTTGCTTTATAAATTGCTTTTGCTCGAACAATATTAGATCGGTTTTCCTTTGAAAGTGATTTGATTTGGTCTTCGGTCCACCCTAATTTTTTGTAAGCATATTTTTCCATTTCAGATGTAACCAGTTGAAGTCCTGTTGCACCATCAATAGAAGTTGCTTCTGGCCCCATTAATTTTGTAGCATTATACCGCCTATTCATGAATGTAGCAGTTTCACTTGAGTCAGTTCCAATAACATGAAGTGGAATCTCAGTTACTGCAAGATCATTAGACCCAGCAAGTGGACGAGGAGCGTGACATTTAGCACAATTCATCATGAAAAGCTCTCTTCCGGTTGCAGCTTTCTTTGTATCTATCTCTCCAAGTAACTGACTTGGCCATTGTGGTGCTTTTAAAGAAGCAAAGCCTTTCTCCATTTCAATTAATCGCTCAAGATCAAAATTACTCTCCCACTTTTCTGGACCTTTTTTGAGATTACCTTGATCATCAAGAAAATTTGTTCTGCCTCCATTGCCAAGTACTTGTAAAATATTTCTAGAAACAGGCTGACTGAATGAGGCGTTATAATGCACCCAATTAAGACGAGCAATATCCCATAAATATGGAACCCCAACCGGAGCATTGGCAGCATGATAATTTGATTGCTCTCTTAATCCTAATCCGAATACTTCATTACCTATACGGTTGAAAGGGTCCATACGACCATGACCTGCATCAACAGAAGCTGTACCTAATTTAGCATACGCTTCCATTTCCCAGGCAGCAACAGCCATGACTTCCTCAACTTCTTTCTTGAGTTTAGCTTCATCACCTGGTTCCTCAGCTAGAACTTTTTGAGCAAATCTTTTCCATGATGCAGAATCTTGTAAACTTTTACCCAACGAAACTCCAAAGTCTGTAAAAAATTTATAAATATTAAATCCTGCAGAAGCACCGTCAATTCTTAACGCTGTACCTCTGAAATTTATTTGTCCGGTGTGACAAGAAGCACAAGTAAGTCCCAACATCACTCTACCATTCTCTTTAGCAGGTTTGATAGAAAAACCAACAGGTAATCCTTGCGGATTATTTTTAGTAACAGGTTTATCTAAAAAACCTAATCCCCTTAAGTAAACTGGATCCAATAATGAAAGATTGGTATCAGGCGATTCCAATGCCCTCACCCAACTAAGTGGCGCAAATTCTTGTCCCGCGTTCAGATGATGCCAATAATCTCTTTCCTCCTCACTCCAACCCTGGTCAGACCAAATGATTTTTTCCGGAGCATAGAACCCTTCTAGCTGTAGTTCATTTTGCTGATTATTATTTTTACAAGCAAATAATAAAACAAAAGCCATTACAGCAACTAGTGACTTTTTCATAAGTATCTAATTGATTCAATAATTAAAATTACCTAAAAAACCGAAAGTATCTCAGAGCATTACACTTTTGTAAAGTAAAACAAGATGAAGCTTTTATGCTCCCGTCAACTCTGCGTGAGCTTTAAAATTATTCAGAATCAATTGCCAACCTTGTTGTTGTAAATCTAAACTATTTACTTCTTCAGGCTCAAAGGTTTCAATAACATTTACATATTCGCCTTCTTCCTCAAACTTCACTTCTACATACCTACCATCTTCAATGTGATAAGTAAGCAACTTCATAGGTTCCACTTTTTGAAAAGTACCATGAAAATCAAAAGACACAGAACCATCTTTGGCTGCCATGCGGTAGGTAAAGTTTCCTCCTGGGACTAAGTTGTTTTCAGCAGCGGGACAATGCCAATCATCTGAAGCATGGTTCCATGCCATTATATCTTCTGTATTGGTCCAACAATCCCAAACATGCGATAGACTTGCTTTTACTTTGGTTTCAATCTTTATCATTTTCATAAAGTCAAGTTTTAGATTTTAATTCATCTA
>JBEASE010000053.1:0-13299 GCA_041162625.1 Bacteroidota bacterium
CCCTGTTATGGGAATGAGTGTTCATTATCGAGATGAAGGCAATCCAAACGATAGCACTCCACTGGTACTTGTTCATGGCACTTCTTCCAGTTTACATACATGGGACAGTATTGTGCCTGCAATGACAGATAAAAAAAGAGTCATTCGATTTGATCTACCAGCTTTTGGATTAACAGGACCAAATCCGAATAGAGATTATTCCATACGTTTTTACAATACTTTCATCGACTCTTTACTTACCCTACTTGGCGTGCATCACTACATTATAGTAGGAAATTCACTTGGAGGAAGCATAGCTTGGAACCAGGCGCTTATTTATCCTGATAAAGTGAATCAATTGGTATTGGTAAACTCTGGCGGTTACCCTAAAAAAAATGAAAAAGGAAATATCGGATTTAAGCTGGCCTCAATGCCTGTAATTGGTGATGTATTGGTAAAGTTTACACCACGTAGTCTCATTAAAAAAAGTATAGAAGATGTTTATGCTGATAAATCAAAAGTAAATGAGCAACTTGTGCAACGTTATTTTGATTTACTATTGAGAAAAGGAAATAGAAAAGCTACACTTGATATTTTTAAACAACGACAATTTGGAAGTGGTGAAAAAATAAAAAATATTCAAACACCAACATTAATAATATGGGGCGAAGAAGACCAATTGATTGATGTGAGCAATGCCTATTTATTTAAGAAAGATATTCAAAGAAGTGAATTAGTGGTCATTCCCAAAACCGGACATGTGCCCATGGAAGAAAATCCATCAGCATTCTTGATAGCATTAAATAAATTTATTTTTTAAAGCGGTATACTTCACCTTCTGAATACATCATGAAAGGCTTATAAACCTTTCCCCATTCTTTTTTCTGGCTGTTCCAATCATGTTGATCGAAAATCATCATGTAAGAGCGCCCAACAACTTGAATACTATCTCTTTGAACATAGGCAGCAGTCGCTTCATCAAGCGCCATTCCCAATAAATTTGAATTAGACTCCATCACAGGTATCAGATCAAACTGCCTATTCCTAACCAATACGTGCTGATCAATTGAAGTGTTTTTCATGAAAGCCAATCCAGCCGGATATTGGTGTTGCACATGAGGTGCTTTGCGTTGTTCCCATCCTGTTATCATAACTTCCCCCATGATGGTTGCACCAGCTGATGTTCCCATGATGACACCACCACGGTTCAACAATGCAACTAGTTCCTTGTGTACATCTGTACCAAGAAATGAAGCTGCGATATTAGCTTGATCACCACCACCAATAAATACACCTTTTGCTTTGCGTATACGATCAATAAAAATAGAATCATTTGCTTTTTGCTTATCGCGGGTATGAACAGTTGTCAGATTGGTGAAACCGCGACTCGTAAATTTAACCAGATGTTGGCCTGCTTGAATCCAAGGCTCATCATCGGTTGCAGTTGGGATATATACAATCGGCTGATCTTTTCCGCCAATCTCTTTGGCAAAAAGATTGTACATGGTGTCTAATATATCACCACCACCAATAATGATTAACTTTCCCTTGTATGGAAATATTTCTTGTTGTGCAAATGTTGCTTGACAAAAAAGCAGCACCAGCAGAAAGAAAAATAATCGCCTAATTGTTTGCATAATTATATGCTTTATCGCAATCAGTACTTAGCAGATTGTCCAGGTTTTGGAGTAGTTCTCTTGATAAAATCTCTCAAACTTTGGTTACTGGTTTCTAAATCAGGTCTGCGTAAATACATCATGTGTCCACTTCTATACCCTTCCCAACTCATTCTGTCTTTAAGTTTTCCGCTAGGATCCATTTGCCACATATTGTATTGTGCATTGAAATAATCACATGCGCCATCATAATATCCTGACTGCACTAAAACATGCAAATAAGGATTTTCGGCCATTGCTAGTCGGAGGTTCTCACCTGTCTTATCACCTGATCTGTCCCAAGGTTGAACCGGACCAAATACATAATATTTAAGATCTGTCTTGTATTTCAATTCCTCTCTTATGTACATGTTGATTGCTGGTGTAAATGAATGTTCCCATGAAATCAATTCAGCATTGAAGTCGGGTTGCTCACCTGCATTTCTCTTATCAATACCCTTGTACCTAGAATCTAAACGACCAACGGTGTATCCTTCTTCACGTAACAACTCTTTCCAAAATAAACCCAAAGCCACATCTAAATTATTCTGAAGAATAACCTGCTCTGATATACCAGAGTACCGCGACATTTTTTTAGCGATTTCCTTCTTTTTGTTTTCCTCAAGGAATCCACCTCTTGCCATTGCAGGAATCAATTCATCTACAGTGAATTTTTCTACTTCGGGCAACATGTCGGTCAAATCCTTTGCTTGTAAATCTGCAGGCAATTGCTTGTGGTACCATGCAGTGGCTGCATAATAAGGCAGGCGCAATGCAGCACCAACTGGACCATCTCTTTCTATTCCTAATGTTGTGGGTGAAACCAAAATCACACCATTCACAAACATCCAATGTACATTTTGTAATTCTAATGCCAATCCTGAAACCCTTCCAGTACCATAGCTTTCACCAATTAAATATTTTGGAGAAGCCCAACGGTTCATTCTTGAAACAAACGTATTGATCCACTCAGCCAAGTATTTAATGTCAGCTGTCACACCAAAAAATCTACTTGTGGGAATATCCTTACTTACCGCTCTTGAAAAACCAGTATTAACAGGGTCTACATAAACAACATCCGCTACATCCAATACTGAATGTGGATTATCCTTTAATCCATAGGGCTGCAAAGGATAGCCTTCATCATCTATGTTCACGATACGTGGACCAGTGTAACCTAACTCCATCCATAAAGAAGAAGTACCCGGACCACCATTGAAGGAGATCAACAAAGGACGTGCTGCTCTGTCCTTTACATCACTGCGTTCATAATAAGTAAAGAATACTCCCGCTTGCACCTTTCCTTCAGTATCCCAAACCGGCATCATACCGGTCACAGTTTTATAAGGGACTTTTGCTCCCTTAATAGTTATCTCGTGATCTGCACTTATATAATAATCAGGATTGAAAGGAATATTATTGTTTGTCGCTTTTTGTTCTGTTGTTACTACACTTGGCGCTGATGTTGGCGCAACTGAAGTTACTTGACGTTGTTGTGCGCAGAGGCTTGCACTAAATAACAAGACAATAGCAAGGAAATTTTTTTTCATTTGAACAGTTTAAGGCATCTAAAGTAATTAAAGTTTTCTAAACTCGGATTTCACTTTTTAGTAGTAAAGGTTATTAAAATTTCATCCTTTTAAAATACTCAAGTCCCAATGATTTTGCCTTTGCAATATTCTGGTTAGGAATATCATCTACATTGGCATGTTTGTCGATTGCAATTTCAAGCAAATCCTCTCTAAGTAAGTGCAGCATGGGATAGGGTGATCGATTGGTGTAATTTGCAGGATCATTATCATCTGAGCCCGCGAAGATATAATTGGGATGAAAACTTGCTACTTGATAGACACCTTCAAAACCTTCTTTCTGCAACAGTTTTTCTGATAAATCAACTAAATCTAAATATTCATCGAAATCAGAAAATCCATTCGGTAGTATCAATAATGCAGTTTCGATTTCAGGATTATCTTCCAAAAATCTACAAGTATTTATAAATGACTCCAAAGCAACCGCTGTATCCGTGGTTTCATCTACTTTATATAGTATCAATTCTTCTTTGAAGGGTTGGCGTGCAAAGGGACAAAAATTTAATCCAATGACAATATCCCTGATCCAGTTTCTAGTACTTTCAACAACTTTAGCGTCAATCGGTTTCATCAAAAAATATTGAGTTTAAGGTAGCCAAAAAAAGTCGAACTTTATTACCATGAAAAAAATCTTGTTACTACTTGCTATTTCTAGTTTCGGAATTGCATTTGCACAGAAAAAAACAACTACTACAAAACCATACTTCCCTTCTGCATCGCAATGGGAGAAAAAATCAGCCAACGATGTTGGAATGGATAGCATATTGTTAGAAAAAGCTATCCAGTTTGCTGTTGAGCATGAAACAAAAGTGCCTAAAGACCAAGAGATGGCACAAATAGTCAACTTTTACAAAGAGCCATTTAGCGATGCTGTTGGTCCGTTTGCCACTAGAAAATCCAGTTCTGGAGTAATCATACGCAAAGGTTATATCATAAGTAGTTGGGGTGATATTGATTATTCAGAACAAACTAATAGTGTAACCAAAAGTTTTTTATCTGTTGTAGTCGGTTTAGCTGTTGACAAGGGTTTTATTCATTCTATTGATGATAAAGTAAGCGACTATGTTCAACTGATTGAACCTTTTGACCCAGTAACTTACCGCAAACCGGAAGATCTCGGCAAATCTCATTTCATCATACCATTTGCATCAGAGCACAATAAAAAAATCACATGGAACCACATGCTCAGACAAACAAGTGATTGGGAAGGAACACTTTGGGGAAAACCAGATTGGGCTGATCGTCCGAATGACAAAACACAAGAGTGGTTGACCAGAAAAAGAAACGAACCAGGTTCAGTTTACAAATACAATGACACACGTGTTAATGCATTAGCGCTTGCCGCGACTGCAGTTTGGCACAAACCTTTGCCTGAAGTTTTAAGGACAAATATTATGGAGCCCATCGGAGCTTCAAATAACTGGCATTGGACAGGCTATAGAAATTCATGGATTATTTTGGATGGCAAACAAATTCAATCAGTAAGTGGTGGTGGTCATTTTGGGGGAGGACTTTTCATCAGCGCCATAGATATGGCTAGATTTGGATTACTTACTTTAAGAAATGGGAACTGGGATGGAAAACAATTGATTGATAGTAACTGGATAAAATTATCAACTACACCCACTCCTGCCAATACAGGATATGGATTCATGAACTTCTTTCTCAATACCGATAAAAAGTTTCTTCCTTCAGCGCCTGCATCTGCTTATGCACATATTGGCAATGGTACAAATATGATTTATGTTGACAATGAAAATGATCTTGTTATTGTTGCACGTTGGATCGAGAACAATAAATTAGATGAAATGGTCAAGCAATTTCTAGATGCCTTAAAAAAATAATTATGAAAAAGAAATTACTGATTTTATTATTTCTGAGTCCTCTCGTTTGCCTTGCCCAAACATATGCAGAAAGATTGGGATACCCTAAGGATACAAAAGTGATTATTCTTCACGTAGACGATGCAGGAATGTCTTTTGATTCTAATGAAGGAGTTTATCAAGCTATTAACCAAGGAATAGCAAATTCTACTAGCATTATGATGCCATGTGGATGGGTACCAGATATATTTAGTTATTTAAAATCTAATCCGAATACAGATGCTGGATTGCATTTGACTTTAACATCAGAGTGGAATAAATATAGATGGGGACCATTGGCTGGAAAAGCAGCTGTACCTGGACTCGTAGATAAAGAAGGTGCAATGTGGAAAAGCGTTCGCGAAGTTGTAATGAATGCTAGTCCGGATGAAGTTTACAAAGAAATAAAAAGTCAACTTGATCGTTCCCGAACTGCCGGATGGGAGCCTACTCATTTTGATTCTCACATGGGCACTCTATTTGCTTCTGAAAGTTTTCTTCGTAAATATTTACAACTTGGAATTGAAGAAAAAATTCCAGTCATGTTCCCTGGTGGTCATAATACCATGATCATGCAAACTGAAAATGCTTCTTTATTAAAAAAAGAACAAACAGATGCCATAGGTAAAATGCTTTGGAATGCAGGCTTGCCTGTTTTGGATGACTTACACAATCTGAGTTACGATTTTAAATACCCAAAAGAGCAATTAAATGATAAAGCTTTACAAAAATTAGCTACAAATTACTATATACAATCATTTAAGCAACTTCAGCCAGGTATTACTATGGTCATTATGCATTGTACAGCTCCAACAGTTGTATTTTCAAAAATTTCTGATTCAGGAATTACTCGTAAAGCAGACCTATTAGCAATGCAGTCGCCTGAATTGAAACAATATTTAAAAGATAATAATATTGTACTTGCAACCTGGAGAGAATTGATGCAAAGAAGAAAAAACTTGAATCAATAATTTACTTTTTCTTCTTATAAATACAATCTTCTGGTTTCGATTTAATATAATACGACTTATAATTACTTGCCTTAGAATCCATACATCCTTCCAAATTTAGAATTTCAATATTCTTGAATTCCACAGGATGGCTTTCACTTTGCAAAGAAATGGTTCCTCCTTTCAAAAGCTGACCATCAACGCCCCATTTTACTTCTTGTGCATCAACATTGCCACCACCAATTTGTGGTTTTTGATATGCAAGTACTTCCATACCATTTGCAAAATGCTTAACTACAGAATCGCCTAAGACCAAGACTTCGGCTTTCACCCATTGGTCGCCATGATACGTATCTGATTTAGAATTGATACAATGTGGTGTAAAGAGCTTACCATTCATTTCAACATTTGTCCCTGGTGTACAAAGATTACAAGTCGTTCTTTTATTCTTCCCATCTCCCCCAAGCAATTGGACTTCAATACTTACAGGAAAATCCTGATCCCTCCCCATTGATTCTGGTGTTTGCCCGTGTACCATTATACCACTGTTTCTTGTAGCCCAACCCGGACCTCCTTTTGCTTGATCCCCAACAAAACGGTACTCTAAACGAATGCGGTAATAATTAAAAGGTTTGTAATAAAATAAGTGTCCAAACCTTTCGTTGAATTGATCATACGCATCATACCTCACTACAATTTTACCATCCTCAACTCGAAAAGTATTCCCATAATTATCTCCAGCGACATGATTTCTGATTTTAGGCTTCCACTTACTCAAATCTTTACCATTGAACATAGATTCCCATTGCTCTTCATTTTGTTGTTGAGCAAATCCGGTCAAGCTGAAAAAACTTAAAATAACGAGAATAAAACTGTAGCGCATATTAATATTTTAAAAAGGAGAAAGAACAATTGAATTTATCAAGAAAATTTAAGATAACTTCAATTTATATTAAAAGAATTTCTGTTACAAAATGAAACGCTTAATTCAGCCATTAATACTATCATTCATAGTATCTAGCTCATTTGCACAAAAAGTGCAATCAAAAGATTCAATTTTAAAAAATACCATCAGAGTTAATGCATCTAGCCCTTTTATTTTCGGTAAAAAAGCGCTAATAGCTGGATATGAAAGACAACTTAACAATAACAAAAGTATAAGTATCAATATAGGGTCTATGGCTTTCCCAAAAATCAAAGCTCTTGAAGGTAATTCAAGTGATAGTGTTGTTCTACTGCAAAATAAATATGACAAGGGCTTTCATATTTCTGGAGATATGCGATTTTATTTAGCTAAAGAGAATAAGTTCAAAACGCCACATGGACTTTATATTGGACCCTATGTTTCATTTAATCATATGAACAAAGCCAATACATGGAGCTATAAAACAAGTCCTTTTTCCGGTAATATAACAACAGACCTCGATCTGAATCTGCTTACAATAGGTGGACAAATGGGCTATCAATTTCTTTTTGGCAAAAATTGGGCAGTTGATATGGTCATGTTTGGGCCAGGACTTGGATTCTATAATTTTAAAGCAACATTAAACACTACACTTGAAAAGCAACAACAGTCTTTTCTTTTTAAAACATTAAGTGATTTTGTTGGTCAATATATTCCTGCTTATGCGCGACTTAACAATGATGGAGAAGTTCAAACAACAGGACGTTCAAGAAGTGTAGGCTGGAGTTATCGTTACTCAATAAACATAGGATATAGATTTTAAAGTATAACAATGAGGTGGCATCTTATAGGTTTAATACTCATTGGCTCATGCTACACTCCTACATATTTATTAGCACAAACAATCAATTTTGATTCTCTTCAAAAAAAACAAATTAATGTAAAAGAGGAATTGATTTTAATCAAACCCAATCACTATATCATTCAGCCAAGTGCTAATGGAGCTAATACAGGTGTATACAATGGTAAACAAAAGTTGATCTTGATTGATGACCAGTGGTCTATACTTGCCCCAAAAATAAAGCAGCAACTCAAGAAAATCACAACTAGAAAGCCCTCTTTCATGATCAATACTCATTTTCATTATGAACACACCAATGGAAATTTGATATTCGGTGCTGAAATGATTCCAATTGTCGCACACGAAAATGCACGCATCAAAATGCAAAAAGACAGGATGCTTTCTGCTCCGGAAAATTTAGTACAAAAAGCATACCCCATAAAAGGGTTACCCACTATTACGTTTATTGAAAGAATGCAATTGTATGATGATGAAGAAATAATTGAATTAACACATTTAAGAAACGCACATACTGATGGTGATATACTGATTCAATTCAAGAAGGCTAATATTTTTTATACCGGCGATTTATTTGTTACTACTGGGTTACCTTATATCGATCAAAACAATGGTGGTGATATATATGGCATGATCAATGCCATGAACTACATTATCAATGTTGCAGATGAAGAATCAAAAATTGTACCCGGACATGGGAAAATTAGTGGGATGAAAGAAATGAGAGATTATCGTAATCTACTTACCACTATTCGCAATAAGACTATTCAACTAGCACGTGAAAAAAAATCAGAGGATGAAATTATTGAAATAATGAATCTCTTTTTAAAAGAAGAAAAAGGAATTTCGGGCAACAAAGATTTTTTCATTCATGTTTTGAAAATGATTCAAAAACACGAAAGGATTTAACCTTTAATTTTTTCTAACTACCACCCCTTCTTTCATAACAAAAAGCACTTTCCTGACATCAGATATTTTTTCTGCCGGATTACCATCAAATATTGAAACATCAGCAATCATACCTGGCTTTAAAAAACCCAGACGATCATCAAGCCTGAATGCTTTTGCATTTACAGCTGTTGCAGCACGCAGAACATCAAATGATTTCATTCCATATTCTACCATCAATTCCATTTCTAAGGCATTTTCTCCATGCGGATAAACACCTACATCTCCACCCATTCCAATTGTAACACCAGATGCTAGTGCTTCCTTAAAACTATTTCTCTTATTGATTACATTAGCCGGTGCAGGATCTATTCCTTTTTTCCATCCTCTGTATTGTGAAATAACATCTACTGCAGATATTGTTGGAATATAAGTAACGCCATGCTCTTTCATCAATCTTCCAAGTGATGTATCAATAAAATCGCCATGTTCAATTGTTTTGGCACCTGCCAATACCGATCTTCGGATAGCTTCTTTTGATTTTGCATGACAAACCATCATGCGACCACTACTTGTAATCACATCATTAGCAACTTTAAGTTCATCTAAAGTAAATGAGGGTTGATCTTCTCCATTAATACCCCATCGATAGTCAGCATAAATTTTTACAAAGTCAGCTCCCTTACCAATTTGATCACGAATTACCCTGATCAAATTATCCCCATCTGCAGGCTCAGCGCCTAACATAATTTGTTGATCATGGTCGTATCCTTTAGGCCCATACGAACCAGTAGATACAATCGCCCTACCCGCAACCAATAATCTTGGGCCCGGAATAATATTTTCATTAATGGCTCTTTTCAATGCTACATCAGCATACCCTGCACCTTCGGTACCAAGATCTCTTGCAGTAGTAAATCCAGCCATCAAGGTATTCTTTGCATGAACTGTAGCTCTTGCTGTTCTGTAATTATCTGTTTCTTTTAATACTTGTGTATCCCAATCGGTAATATTATAAGGATACAATAATAAGTGGGAATGCCCTTCAATCAATCCAGGAGTTATGGTTGCATTGGGGTAATTCACTTTAACCGTACCGCTGGGAACATCCATCCCAGATAGTGGCCCTACTGCAACAATTTTTGTCCCTTTCACCAAAACCGCCCATCCTTCATGCATATTTTCTCCATCAAAAACCCTCGATGCAGTCAATAGATAACTGGTTTGTGCTTGTGCAATAAAAACAAATAAAATAAGTAATGAAAGGAATAATGACTTTCTCATGATGTTTTAGTAGATTTAAATCAAGTTAATCATTATTTATCATACTGTTTTAGACTTAGTGGCTAACTCTTTTACATCAAATTAAAGAGATGAATTTAATTGGTATTGATATTGGCGGGACAAGAATCAAGGCTGTTGCCATGGATGAGCAAAGCAATATTTTATTTCATTCCTATCAACCAACACAAGATGGAGACGATACTGTATGGAAAAAAAATATTGCTGATGCTGTTGATGCCGTAAAAGAAAGACTCAATAGCAATGATATATTGATTGGTATTTCTGCTCCGGGTTTACCCGACCAGAAAAATGAATGCATCGCATTTATGCCAGGCAGATTACAGGGACTGGAAAATTTTCATTGGGGGGATTTTCTTCAACATCGATGTTTTGTGATTAATGATGCAGTTTCTGCACTTATGGCAGAAGCAAAATTAGGAGCATGCAAAGACAAAAAACATGCAGTTATGTTAACGCTCGGGACTGGTGTTGGCGGTGCAATCTTGATTGATGGTAAGCCTTATCAGGGTGCATTTAACAAAGCTGGTCATATTGGACATATGGTAATTGATAACGAAGGAGATGTTGACGTAACTGGTATGCCGGGTAGCTTAGAAGAATGTATTGGAAACTGCACCATCGAAAAAAGAAGTAAAGGAAAATTTCAATCTACACACGCATTACTGGAAGCCTATCGGAATGGAGATGAGTTTGCAAAAACAATATGGCTAAAATCAGTTAAGCAATTAGGCATAGGAATTGCGTCCATCACCAATATATTATCACCAGAAATGGTTGTATTGGGTGGTGGAATTACAGAGGCAGGCAACGATTTATTTGATCCATTATCTAAATTTATGGATACTTATGAATGGAGAGCGGGCGGTAATAAAACAACCATTGTAAAAGCGATACATGGCGATTTAGCTGGGGCAATAGGTGCAGCCTGTTTTGCACTTGAAAAAAATAAATGATGACACAGGAAAATCTACAAATACTTCTTTCTCGCTATCAGTCCGGATTTAGCCTAGAACAACCTTTTTATACATCTGCTGAAATACTTTCAGCGGAATGGGATGCAATTTGGAAACAACATTGGATATACGCCGGTAATGTTGCACAACTTAAAAAAGCGGGTGATTATTTTTTGTATAAAATAAATCAGGATGAGATCATCATTATTAAAGGGAACAACGATGATGTGCATGCTCATTTCAATACTTGCACACACAGAGGATCTGCAATTTGTTTAGAACAAAAGGGACATGCAGCAAAGTTTATTTGTCCTTATCACCAATGGGTATTTGATAAAGACGGCAGACTACTCAATGCTAGAATGATGCCTGATGATTTTTGTAAAGAAGAATACAACCTAAGGTCTGTTGCTGTTGAGGTTGTAGAAGGACTCATCTTTATTTCTCTTGCAAAAGAGCCGCCAAGCTTTTCTACAATCAGAGAAAGCTTGGCGCCATTTGTAAAAACCTACAATATTAAAGAAGCTAAAGTTGCATGTCAGAAAAACTATACGCTTCGAGCCAATTGGAAATTGGTTGCAGAAAATTTCAGAGAATGTTACCATTGCGGCGGAGCACATCCTGAATATTGTAGTGCTGTCATTGGTGCAAACCTAAGAGAAGATACCAGTGAGAATAAAGTGTGGTCGGAAAAGGGACTTGCAACTGAGCTTATTGAAGTTACTCCTGGAACAACTACCTATGCCATCAGGTATCCATTAAGACCAGGAATAGAAAGTTATAGTACAGACGGAAAAAAGGTTTCAATTCCTATGGGACATCACCAAGACCATGATGCAGGCGTTGTAGGATTGGTTAATTATCCGAATTTTTGGATGGATGCTGTGAGCGATTACATGTGGACCATGCGCATCACGCCAATTGATGCATCAACTACTGATGTGGAATTTTGTTGGCTAGTAGATGGTAAAGCAGAAGAAGGAAAAGACTATGATCTAAAACACCTTACTGATTTCTGGGAAATTACAGGAGAACAAGATGGTCGATTGTGCGAAAACAATTTTAAAGGAATTGAATCGAGTGCCTACAGACCAGGACCCTATGCAGCAGTTGAAGACCAGGTTGTCAATTTTGTGGATTGGTGCGTAAAGCAATTAGAATCAAAATAACCGCAAGCATTACTACACCCGCATTGACTAAAAATAAAGCCGAAAGACTGAGTCCCGCTGCTGTCAAATAACCAACCCAATAATTACCAATAACCGCACCTGCACCATAATAGGCTGCATACAGCAATGATTGTCCCGTTGCCAACAATTCCCAACAATTCCTTTTGCACCATTTTGAAAACCAACTCAACACAAATCACCCAGAAAAGCGACCATGAAACGCCATGTAAGACCTCAATAGGAATTGCGGCTAAAGGATTATTGACCACACTGTATAATACCAACCGAAGAGCAGTTGCTAGAACAGTTATTAATAAGGTAGTACGCATACCTAACCTCGCAATAATCCTAGCTGAAAAATAAAAGAAAGGAATTTCAAATAGTCCCTGTAGTGACAACCCATATCCAACCAAGGTTGCAGATGCACCATTAGACTTCATGTACAACGAATAGAAATTCCATATTGACGTGCCAGCAACTGAAACCAATACAACGACTGCCAACAACAAAAACAGTTGTTTATTCTTGAGCAACTTAGCAGCACCTTTCAATGTAAGCGACTCCACTTTCAATTTTTCCTCAGCATCATGTTGCATGAACAATGCACAAATAAAAACCAATACCATACTGACTGAAGAGACAATAAAAATAAATTGTATATCAAATTGATCAATTACTTGTCCAATAATCAATCCAGTAACCGACCAACCTAAAGCCCCTGCAACTCTTAGAGAACCATAAGAAAGTCGCTTTTCTTTTTCAACCAATTGCAATGACAAGCTATCCAACAATGGTTGTATGGTATTGTAAAAAACTGACATCAAGAAAGTGCTTAATAAAATCCAATAAAATCCATCATCAACCAAATAAAAAAGATAGCTAATAGCCGCAAGAGAAGAAGCAATCAATAAGCTTTTCTTATAGCCAAACCGATCTGCTAAGAAGCCATAAAAAGGCTGTACTACAAACATCATGATGGGTGTTGTACTTAATACAAGACTTATCTGTGTAGGTGTCAATCCCTTATCCTGACAAAAATCAGCGAGCACAGGTAACCAGGAGGCGGTGCAACAAAAGACAAGAAAATACAGTACCCTAATTAATATAGCAGGATTGATCAACATAAATTAATTTTATGAACCAAGAAGTGCAGCCGCTGCTTCATCAATCAAAATAAAGCCATTTG
>JBEASE010000115.1:0-4339 GCA_041162625.1 Bacteroidota bacterium
GCTGTCAACGGATTTTGTTTATCCGTCATCCATTCTGCCAATTTTAATCTTGAGTTATATTGCTGATTGTTACCCACAAAAAGTGCAGGTATTCCTGGCTCAACTTCTTTGGTCTTGATCAACCAATTGCCTCTTTCAAAAACAAAAGTTTTACGTTTCATGTAATCTGGATTATCAGACATGATGGGCGTGAATTCAGCATCAGGAAGATTTAATAATTCAAGAAAATCTTTATGATAGGCTAACCCTTCTGCTGAATTTTTTGATGGAAAAATAGGAGTGAAAACGAGCCAATCTACTAATGGGCCAAAATCTTTTTCTTTTTTCAGTGATGAATTTTCATACCTAAAATAAAAATCGTGTTTACCTGTCAGCTTTTCATCCAACTTAAAGTTGATTAAGTCCCATTCTTTTTTTGTTTTGTTGATAGTAATACTACCAACAGGTTTTGAGTTGGGATTATCAATGTACAATTTTAATATACCGTTATCTACAAATGAATTTAACCTGATCAGCAAGTTTGGTTTGTTGGTGCAATCCCGCTGACTAAATTTCGCAAGTGAATTTTTTCTGAAACGAAGTGCTTTGGTATCCTCTAATGCTGCATTGTACATCGAATCGACTGTAATGCTGTTGATGCATTGTTGTCCCGTTTTTACTAAGCGCTGATAAAACGCAAAAGTATTTTTATCAGTATGCTTGCCTAACCAGTTTAATAAGTTATCATATTTTAGTTTACTATCATTTCTGAATTCTCTTAACAAGGGATATTCATCGTTGGTGTCTTCATCCCTTGAATTATTGAAGAATGCCATGAACTTATAATATTCTTCATGGGTAAACGGATCATAAGGATGACTATGACATTGCACACAAGCAAAGCTGGTACCCATGAGTGCTTCCCAAGTGGTATTTACTCTATCTAAAATTGCAGCAACCCTGAATTCTTCATTATCTGTTCCGCCTTCATCATTATTCATTGTATTCCTGTGGAAGGCTGTCGCTATAAATTGTTCATCAGAAGGATTGGGTAATAAATCACCCGCCAGCTGTTCGATTATAAATTGATCATAGGGTTTATCCTCATTAAAGGATTTTATCAACCAATCACGGTAACGCCAAATAGATCTGATATAATCTCTCTCATATCCTTTTGTGTCTGCATACCTGGCTAGATCCATCCAAAGGGCCGTCCACCTTTCGCCAAATTGGGGTGAAGCTAATAGTGCATCAACTAATTTTTCATATGCATTGTCAGAGTTGTCTCGTAGAAATCTTTTGCTGATTTCGGCCGGTGCAGGTATGCCTATTAAGTCGAGGGACACTCTTCTTAGGAGGACTTCCTTCTGTGCTTGTTTAGACCTTGCTAAATCTATTTCATCAAGTTTTTTATCAATGTAACGGTCGATATCATTTCCATCCTTTTTAGAGAACCAACCAAAAATTCCACCTCCAGGAACCTTTGGAACTTTTACTGGCAGGTAAGACCAATGTGTCTCGAATTTTGCACCCTCATCCACCCATCTCGTCAAAATCTTAATTTCATTGTCAGTCAGTGCTTCTTCCTGATAAGGCATCCTTTCTTCTGGATCTGTCGAGTGTAGACGTTTGATGAAATCACTGTTTTTAGCATCACCTGGGATGATTGCAACTTGACCAGATTCAGTGGGAGAGAGCGCCTCCTCTCTGAACAATAAGCTAAACCCTCCTTTTTTCTTAACACCACCATGACAAGAAATACACTTTTGATTTAAAATGGGTTTTACCTGGGCATTGTAATCAATCGGGTCTTGGGTGAAAAAATACAGGTAGATACCTCCGGCCAACAGGATAACCACAAGAGTGAGCAAAATCCTAGATTGAAATAGTTTTCTCATGGCTTGACATTAAAATATTGGTCGAGTTGCTCTTTTAATCTTTTGACTTCCTCGGCATCCAAACTGGCATGTTTTAAATCCTCTGCCATCTTAGGATTGTTGTAAAGCATTTTGGAAGCCATCTGCATTCTGGCTGAACTGTGAAATGCCCTGGCACCTGTAACCTCTGCAAGTTCAAGTACATTTGTTGATCTTACTCCTGATCCGAGCATGATTTCTATTCTTCCAGCAGCTTGTTCTATGAGTTGCTTAAGAATTTGTTTACCCTCAAGTGCTGATTTATGTAAACCACTTGTAAGTATTCGTTTACAACCTATTGCAATTATTTTTTCAAGTGATTCTATTGGATCAGCAACCCTGTCAAATGCCCTATGAAAAGTCACTTCCATATTCCCGGCTACAGCTACTAATTCACTGGTTCTTTCTGCATCGATCTGTCCATCAGCCATCAGCATACCCACAACCACACCTTCACAACCAATTGATAAACAATTTTTTATGTCGATTTTCATGGCCTCAAACTCTTCTTTTGTATAGAGAAAATCTCCTCCACGAGGCCGGATGATGGGAAAAATAGGAATGGAACATGCTTTTTTAGCCTGTTCAATTATGCCAAATGATGGGGTAGTGCCACCCTCTTCTGGATTGGCACAAAGCTCAATTCTTGAGGCTCCCATAGCTTGAGCAATACTACAGGAAGCAATATCAAAACCAATGATTTCCAGTTCGTAAGACATACTAGTTAAAATAACTTTCTCCAGGTATTACAATCTCTTCTTTGTCTGATTTTACTGCGTAAGAGAATCCTTTCTGCAAGGCGTAGGCCCCATAATTGCCATTTTTATCGATGGCTAGAAAACCTATCTGGATATTCTTGGCTTTTTCAGAATCTCTTTTTGCGATGCGTTCAACTACTTTTTTGCAGGCTTCACGTGGAGAATATCCTTGTCGCATGTATTCTACAACTAAATGAGAACCAACGCATTTGATAACTTCTTCTCCAACACCAGTTGAGGTAGCAGCACCAATTTCATTGTCAACAAATAAACCTGCACCAATCACGGGGGAATCACCAACGCGACCGTGCATTTTGAAAGCCATCCCGCTGGTGGTACATCCACCGCTTAGATTTCCTTGGGCGTCTAAAGCCAACATGCCGATGGTATCATGGTTGTCGATTGAACCTGGAAAGAATTCAGGGGCGGGTTGATTTTGGTTATAGGATTTGTTTTCGATGTTCATTATGGGGATGTATTGCGATTTTTTCAGCCAATCTCTCCAGGCTTTTTCGCTATCAGGTGTGAGCAAATTCTCTTTTTTGAAGCCATTTGCCAGGGCAAATTGTAGAGCTCCTTCACCAACCAGGATTACATGAGGGGTTTTTTCCATTACTAGACGGGCTACAGATATAGGATGTATAATGTGCTCTAGGCACATAACTGAGCCGCAATTTCCATTTTCGTCCATGATACAGGCGTCAAGCGTAACGCGACCATCACGATCTGGATAACCGCCATAACCAACCGTTTTATTGCTTTCGTCGGCTTCAGTAACCCGAGCGCCTTGTTCGATAGCATCTAAGGCGCGGCCTTTATTATGTAAAATTTTCCATGCTTCGGCATTTGCTGCTTTACCAAAATCCCAGGTTGAAACTACCAATGGTTTTGCACCAGTATGTTCGCTGATTGAAGTTGATGCTGAAGAAATTACAGGTAAGGTTAATAGGGAGTTTTTTAAAAAGTCTCTGCGGATCATTAGCAAACGATTATGTTACAATTTAACTCAAATGAGAATAACTTTCCCTCGTAAAAGCTATTATTTCCACTTATAAATGTTAAGTAAATAAAAAGCAATTAATCACTATTTACTAATCCTTGTTTCCTACTCCCTTAATTTAATTGATATTCCGCCTGATGACTAATTATGAAATTGATTAGGTCGTTTAATTCAAGTCCCGCTCTTTGGCAAGCATCGTGTATATCATCTCGACTTACATTTGCAGCAAAGGTCTTTTCTTTGATTCTTTTCATAGCCCCTTTGAGCTCCATTCCTTCATATCCGTTCGGACGCATTAAGGAATAAGCATGGATTAATCCGGATAGTTCATCAAAGGCATAGAGCATTTTATCCATCCTACTTTCTGGTATAACGCCGAAATGTACATGACCATGTGATGCAATGGCACGGATGATTTCCGGACAAACCTGCTTTTCTTCAACCTGCTTTTCTTCCAGGTATTCGATGATTTTCTTACAATGCTGGTCGGGCCACTGATCCCAATCCGCATCATGCAGTAACCCCGCCATATGCCATTTCCATGCCTGTGCGTCATCAAGACCCTCTTTTTCAACTGCCCACGAATTCATGAGTCCCCCTACCTGAATCATATGCAATTTCAGCCGATCGTTCAAAACCCATTGATTCAATAAATCAAATGCTTCTTCTTTTGTAAAAACATTTCC
>JBEASE010000054.1:0-11605 GCA_041162625.1 Bacteroidota bacterium
ATTGAAGCAACTTCAAATGATCAGATGGTTCATCATCCAAAAGTCCAAGAACATTATAAATCCATCATCGAAAAATACAACCCACAATTCAATCCGGTTGAACAAGTAAAAAAGTTTGAACTTTTAGATGCGGAATGGACTATCAATGGAGGTGAACTTACACCTACGCTGAAATTGAAAAGAAAAGTAATCATGGAAAAATATGCAGATGCAGTAGAGCGCATCTATGCATTAGATGATTAAAAATATTGTTGCCCTGAAGGCATTTTAAAAAGCTTGTTGCGCTGGTATGAGGAAAATACCAGGTATTCATCTTCATGAGTTCTTATCCAATTCTGATAAGCATTTGGATCTGAAGCCGGACCAAACAACCATTGGTTATAGGCCTCAAACATACCCTCCCTCATCAAATATCGCATGTGATCAAATAAGTGAAAAGCATACTTATTTTCATTTGCATTGAACCAGTCGAGCAAGAATCTTGAGCGAATAATAAGTAACGACTCAGGAGTAATACCACGCAATGACAATTCATTTTGTTTTCCCATTATGGTGAGAAAATCTATTTCAAATGGAGATGGTGACTTTACAAAAAACTTCTTGGCATCACCCGGCATGTAAATACGCTTGTAGGATTCAAGCAGTAAAATTTTTATCTCAGCTGATCTAACTGAATAGCTTTCTAGGTTGACAAAGATTTCACCATATACAATACTTCTCGACTTATCGCCTGCAGCAAAATAAAATTTAGCAGCATGGTAGTAATTCCCAGAGAAAGAAGGATCAATTTTCATACCTGTTTCCCAATGCGCAATAGCTTCTGCAGGTTTTTGTTGTTCCCAAAACAATTCTCCTAACTCACTATGTAAAGCTCCACTTGTCTCAAATTTCTTTAGCCCCTTTCTATATAGTCGCTCTGCTGTTTTGAAATCTTCTAACTCTTTGAAAATACTTCCTGCAATTTGGAAAATCTGCTCATCTGCTGACTCAAGCTCAGTAAGAGGGAGAATACGCTGTGCTGCTTTTGCATAATCTCCAGACAAATAATAGGTGAAGGCTACATCCCTCAATACATCAATATTTCCGGGCTCTAATTCTAGAGCTTTGGCCAGCACCATGATAGTATTGCTATAATCTTGTTGACGTTGAAATACCAGAGCAGTTTCACGCAACTGCTGAACAGTCTGCTGTGCTGCAGCAAATTGCAACAGAAATAAAAGAGATAGGGTAATTCTTAGGATCTTCATAGCTATCTAACAAAGTTAAGCAAGTGTCGAGATTTTATCGGATCAGATGTGTTAATAATCCATCTCGTAGCTTAGGCTCAAACCATGTACTCTTTGGAGGCATCACTTCACCGCTGTCGGATATATCAAAAAGCTGTTGGATACTCACTGGATAAAAACTAAATGCAAGTTTCATCTCTCCACTGTCCACTCGCCTCTCCAACTCTTTCAAACCTCTTATTCCGCCTACAAAATCAATGCGTTTGTCCGTCCGCTGATCTTGGATATTCAATAATTTTTCAAAAACATTTTTTGAAAGAATTGTTACATCCAATACTCCAATGGGATCATTTGTATAGGTACCTTCTAATGAAGTCAAGTGATACCACTGACCCTCTAGATACATTCCAAATTCATGTAGCTCTTTTGGTTCAACTGCTTTATCAGCAGTCGCAATAGAAAAATCTTCCTGTAATGCAGCAATGAAATCCTCAACACTCAATCCATTTAAATCTTTGATCACCCTGTTGTATGGCATAATCTTCAATTCATTTGCTGGAAAAAGTGTAGTCAGAAAACGATCAGCTTCGGCATTGTTTTCACCATTCGCTTCATTTCTCACCTTTGCTGCACTCGCAGCACGATGGTGACCATCAGCTATATAGGTACAAGGGACATCTTTCTGAAAAATAGTTGATATTTCATTCACCAAAGCATCATCTGCAATTACCCATACACGATGTGTGATACCATCCACAGCAACAAAATCATACATTGGCTTTTGATCCTGCTTATAAGCTGTGATGATCTTATCGATTGATGCTACATTTCTGTAAGCCAGAAAAACATTTCCTGTTTGTGCACCTGTTATGCTGATGTGGTTGATACGGTCTTGTTCTTTTTCAGGTCGAGTGAATTCGTGCTTTTTGATGATGTCATTTTCATAATCATCTACTGAAGAACAACAAACCAAACCGGTCTGACTTCTTCCATCCATGATCAATTCATAGATATAAAAACAATCGGTTTGCTCTTTAAACAACACACCTTGCTCAATGAATTGCATCAAATTGGTTTTGGCCTTTTCATAAACAGAGCGATCATAGATGCTTAAGTCAGCAGGCATGTCGATTTCTGACTTGGTTACATGCAAAAAAGTAAGCGGATCATTTGCAGCAGCAACACGGGCCTCTTCACTCGACAAAACATCATAGGGAGGCGCTGCAACACCTGCTGCATGTTGCGGTTGTGGTCGTAATGCTTTGAATGGAAATACTATGGCCATTGTATAAATATTTTAAGATGCATATTGATTTGAAAAATGCTCTACCATATCGGTAAATGCTTTTACACTATCAAGCGACAAAGCATTGTACATTGAAACCCTAAAGCCACCAACACTTCTGTGCCCTTTAACACCAATCATATTTTCTGCCTTACAAGTGTCGAGGAATAATTTTTCCAAAGCAGTATCTTTCATTGTGAAGACTGCATTCATGTGACTGCGATCTTCCTGAGGAACAGGTAAATGAAAGAGTGGAGATTTTTCTAAAGTGCTATACAGTAAGTTCGACTTCTCCAGATTCATTTTTTCAATCCCTGCTATACCACCATTCTTTTTCAACCATCTCAATGTAAGCAAACAAACATAGATTGCAAATACAGGAGGTGTATTGAGCATGGATCCATTAGAAATATGCTGACGATAATCCATCATTGAAGGGACAGACAAAGAGGCAGTTTCTGCAAATGATTTATCAATTACAACCAAGTTAACACCAGCTGCACCAATATTTTTTTGTGCCCCTGCATAGATCAATGAAAACTGATTAAAATCCATACCGCAACTCAAAATGTCACTACTCATGTCTGCAATCAATGGAATACTGGCAGATGGTATTTCCTTCATCTGCGTTCCTTCTATGGTATTGTTGGTGGTATAGTGAAAATAAACAGCATCTTTAGGAATGACATATCCCTTGGGGATATAACTGTAATTTTTATCCTTTGATGAAGCAACGATTTCAACACCTCCAAACTGCTTTGCCTCTTTAATGGCTTTAGTCCCCCAAACACCACCGTCTAAATAAGCAGCTTTTTTATCTTTAGGAAGAAAATTCATGGGGATCTGGAAGAACTGTGTGGATGCACCACCATGTAGAAAAAGTACTTCCTTCTGTTCGTTCAAATTCATCAATTCTTTGACAAGTGAAACGGCTTCATTAAGCACCTCTTCAAATAGAGGTGTACGATGACCTATTTCTAAAATGGAGAGTCCCGTTCCGTTGAAATCTAAAATTGAGCGACTAGCCTCTTCAAATACTTCTTTCGGAAGGATACTGGGACCTGCATTAAAATTATGTTTCATGCCGATGTTAAATTGCAATTTGATTTGGGCAAGCAGGTGGCAAAGATACTTAATTTGAAGGAGTGTTAAAGGGTAGATCAGGCTGACCAGCCTCTACCCATGCTGTATACCAAAAAGATGCAATGGCATAGATAGAAGCGCGCATTCTTCGTTCAACCATTCCATTAAGTTGCTTGTGGTATCGTGCGGCATATTTTTCAGAATACTGTCTTGTCAATCGGTTATTTCGGTATTCAAACGACATCCTTTCATGATCATCAAACAATTTGCTCAGCTCTTTTTCAATGCTTAAAACCGTATCGGCAGCAGCACCGCTCTCGTATATCCTTTCCCAGATAAATGGCAGCGGTTCTTTGAGATAATCAGCTCTCCCCAGCAACAAATCATATTGCTTTTCAGCAAATAATTCAGGCAACCTGCTTTCCCAAAAAGCATGAATCCCTAATTGATCCGTTTTTTGTCCATTGTGGTTACTACTCGCATGCAGTGGAACATGAGCATCAGCAATATAATGTCCAATATCAGCGGATAATTTAAGCACCTGTTCCATATCCTTCTCAGCAAAAGCTTTCTTCAATCGCTGGTGCATGACCATGATCCACCAAGGTACAATACCATGCGCCTGCAAACTATCAACTGAAAACCGATTAACAGCATCCTGCCATTGAACAGGAATCTTACTACTATCGTTCTTATGATATTGATCAAGATCGATATAATGCCTTTGCGCCTCTTCTTTAATTGCATAACGCCTCATATCAGCATCTGCAGCATGCTCAGTCAAATACCCAATATGCTGTTTGTAAAACCCGAACATCGATGGAGGCAGCAAAAAGACAGCATTATAATTGATATACCGATGTCCCCAAAACCCCCAACTGTAGGCAGGTGTAGCTATTACGCAAAAATAAAAGAATACTCCACCAACCAAAACTAATTTTTTTGCTTTCGCCAATCTCCACGATTCACAACACATAAAGCACAATTTAAAATGATTACACGCTATACCACGATCTTGTCCCTTTTCTCTTCTACATCCGTCACTCCACCTGACACAATAAATTTCATAGCATCAGTAGAATTAACATCTTTAATGATTTTAATTCGATCTTGTTTTACAAAATAGGTAATGCCAGAAAATGCATATGAGTGTGGAACATATACGCATACATGCTCACGCATATCAAACTGCGATAAATCTATTTGTGTAATGAAACCCATTCTCCAAACATCGTCAGCATCCACATTGACCAAAACCGGCTTGTTGAACTTCCTTTTGTTTCCAGCAAATGCCTCTAAAAAATCCTTTACTGTAGTATAGATAATTTTAATCCCTGGTGTCCTTTCTAAAACACGATCAAACAAATCAACAAACTTGGATACGAAAAACAAAGAGGAAACATAACCCACTAATAATACAATAACCACAACCACCAAGAAACCTAAACCAGGTATGTTTTCTGGCTCACCCTGGGGATTTAGTTTGACCAGATCCGGAAATAAAACATGCAAAAGATTAGGCAGAATCCCATCAACATAGTTAAACAAGGATAGAACCGCCCAGGCGGTAATAACGATTGGAGCCAAAATAATCAATCCCTGAAAGAAGTAATTGACCAGTTTAGCGGGCCTGAATGGTTTCATAGCTTAGAATTTAAATCAAATATACACCCCAAAAAATCCAAAAAATGGGGTAAAAACAGGTATTTAAGGATAAAATAGTCCAAAAAACGGTCATTTATCTCCAAAAAAGACCGTTTAACATTTAATATTAAAATAATACACGGAAACTTTTTTAACAACGAAAGTTTCCTTAGTTTTGCGGCGCCAAAAGCTCATGGAACCAAAAGAAAGAATCATAAAAGAAGCGAGAGGCCTGTTTTTCAGGTTGGGCATTCGTTCAGTTACGATGGATGACATCGCGGCGCAGGTGGGAATGTCGAAAAAAACACTCTACCAACACTTTGCCGACAAAGATGCTTTGGTAGATGACCTCGTTGAGGGTGAAGTGGGACTCATGCAAGGAGAAACCATGGAATGCATTCATTCCTCTGCAAATGCGATTGAAGAAATTTTCATCAGCATGGAAATGGCTAACAAGCATTTTACCAAAATGAACCCAATGGTCTTGTTCGACTTACACAAGTTTCATTTCAAGTCGTTTCAAAAATTCATGGACCATAAAAATACTTTCCTGATCAAAGTGATTATGGAAAACCTTAAAAGGGGTATTGCAGAAGGTCTCTATCGTGCAGACATGAAAGTAGACATTATGGCTAAATACAGGTTGCAAATGCTGATGCTTCCATTTGATATGGAAGCCTATCCTCCGATGCAGTACAATTTAGTTGAAGTAAGCAATGCAATGATTGAAAATTTCTTATACGGATTGTCAACAGAAAAAGGGTATCAACTCATTGAAAAATACAAAAGCGAGAAAATTAAAAATGAACAATAAAATAGCAAGCATGAAAACTTGGGGATTACTGATTATGGCATTCCTGTTGCTGAGTATCAGCAACAGTCAAGCGCAGAAAAGCTATAAACTTTCTGCAAAACAGGCAGTGGATTTGGCCTTGAAAAATGTAACTGAACTAAAGAACCTGGAAATTGACAGGCAAATACAACTCTCAAAAAACAAGGAATATGTAGCACAGGCCTTCCCACAAATAGCGGGAACAATTTCTACACAACACTTCTTCAGTATTCCTGTTACACTTTTACCTGATTTCATTTCTCCTTCAGTTTATCAAGTTTTGGTTGATAATGGTGTAAGAAACGGTGCAGGTACCCCCATTTCAAAACCAAACGATCCACCTCAATATTTTCCAGCTCAATTTGGTGTTCCTTGGCAATCTTCAGCGGGTATACAATTTCAGCAATTGTTGTTCCAACCGGACTTATTCATTGCCATTGCAGCAACAAAAAAAGCTGTCCAACTTACTGAAGCAAATATCCGTGTAATGGATGATTCTGTAAAGAGCAATGTTTACCGTGCTTACTACAGTGTTCTAATTGCAGAAAAAAGAAAATCCTATCTAGAAACAAGCATCAAGCGTTTACAAAAACTAAAATCAGATCAGGAGAAATTATTTAAGAATGGTTTTGCAGAAAAATTAGATATTGATAAAACACAGGTATCGTTAAATAACCTCACCTCTACCAACAACCAAATTGAAAGGTTAATTGAAATTGGTTATGCTTCCTTAAAATTTGCGTTGGCCATCGATCAAAAAGACAGTTTACAATTGACAGATGAATTATCGGAAGAAAGTGTAAAAAAGGATCTATTGGAAATGACCAATTTCAAGTATACAGATAGAGATGAAATTCAACTTTTGAATGTTGTGAAGGATCTACAGAATTTAGATGTCAAACGCAATAAGTTATCCTATGTTCCAACAATTGCCACCTACTTTAATTATTCTAGAAATGCATTGGGACAAGAATTCAACTTGTTCAATTTTAAAGATAAATGGTTCAAAGCTTCGGTTTGGGGTATCAATATGAGTGTACCAATTTTTGATGCGGGACAAAAAGGTCAGCGTATAAGACAAGCTAAATTGAATCTAGAAAAAACCAGTAACACAATAGAAAATCTACAGCGTGCAATTGATTTGCAACTATCAGCTTCATCTATCCTTTTCAAGAATGCCTTGTTGACCTTAGATGTACAAGATCAAAATGTGGCTTTGGCTGAAAAAGTATACAACACTACATTAAAAAAATATGAACAGGGACTAGGATCAAGTTTTGAATTGTTGCAAACAGAAACAGAATTAGAAAATGCACAATCCAACTACTTCCAAGCTTTATATGATGCTGTGACAGCTAAAATTGCTTACACCAAAGCACTTGGCAAACTTTAATCTTAAAAAAGAATACACTATAATATGAAACAGTTTTTATTGATCTGCACGTTGTTTCTAATAGCAGCCTGCTCAGGTAACAAAGAAGAGAACAAAGATTTAGCTGGGAAAAAAGCAGAGTTAGAAAAGCTCACCAAAGAGCGTGATGCCATCGCTGCAAAAATTTCTACCCTCGAAGCAGATATTCAGAAGTTATCTGGAAATACTGTTGCTGAAAAAGCTAAACTGGTAGAAATAACCGAATTGGTTAACCAAGATTTTGCTCACTATATTGAATTACAGGGTAAGATTACAACTGAAAATGTTTCTTACGTAACACCAAGAGGTATGGGTGGTCAAGTAAAATCTATTTACGTTAAAGAAGGTGACAACGTAAAAAAAGGTCAACTGCTTTTGAAATTAGAAGATGGTATCATTCAACAAAACATCAAGCAAGTTGAAAGTCAGTTGTCATTTGCCAAAAACATCTTCTCACGTCAGGAAAACTTATGGAAAGAAGGAATTGGAACTGAAGTTCAATTCCTTTCGGCAAAAAACAATGTTGAGTCGCTAGAAAAACAACTTGATCTTGTTAAAGAACAACTCAGCACTACATCAGTATATGCCCAAGTTTCAGGTATAGTTGAAGATGTAAACATAAGAGTAGGTGAAACCTTCATGGGCTCTCCTATGGCAGGTATCACTATAGTTAACCCAAGTGCTATGAAAGCGGTGATAGATGTACCAGAAAATTATGTTGCAAAAATTAGAAAAGGCATGCCAGTTGTTGTTGTAGTACCCGACCTTAATCAGTCGTTTAATTCATCCATCAGTTTGGTGAGTGAAATCATCAATGTAACCTCAAGAAGTTTTGTTGCAGAAAGTAAAGTGAGCGGCAACAGGGATTTGAAGCCAAATCAAATTGCAGTAGTTAAAATCTTAGACCACGAAGCCAAGAATGCAATAGTAATACCTGTTGAAACAGTCCAGACTGATGAAAAGGGTAAATATGTATATGTAGCTACACTAGAAGGGAATAAAACAGTAGCGAGAAAAAGAGCTGTGAGCATCGGAGAATTCTATGATGAATCAATCGAAGTTAATGCTGGTCTTGCTAAAGGAGATAAACTTATTACAAAAGGTTATCAGGGTTTGTACGATGGACAGGTGATTTCAAAAACGAATTAATCGAATTGCAGATAAAGTCAAATATTGAATATGGACAACTCAAAAAATAAAAACCCAATTACCAAATTGCTCCACAATGCCAAAACATTTGGACCAACAGATTGGGCGATTAAAAATAAAACAGCCGTTTACCTCATCACCCTTATTCTTTCTATTTGGGGTATCGGACTTTTTATCTCTCTACCCAAAGAACAATATCCCGACGTAGTTATCCCTAATATATACGTTCAAACCGTTTACGTAGGTAACTCACCCAAGGAAATTGAAAGCTTGGTTACTAGACCTATTGAAAAACAATTAAAAGGCATCACAGGTGTAAAGATCAATAAGATTACTTCTAACTCACTTCAAGATTTCTCAGCCATTATCGTTGAGTTCAGCACATCTGTAAAGACTGATGTTGCCTTGCAGAAAATGAGAGATGCTGTAGATAAAGCAAAAAAGGATTTACCTACAGATCTTACCCAAGAACCGGTAGTTCAGGAAATCAGTCTTTCAGAACTTCCTATCATGGCTATAAATATCAGTGGCGATTATGATGAAGTGAAACTTGGTGATTTCGCAGACCAATTGAAAGAAAAAATTGAAGAGCTTTCAGAAATCACAAGAATTGATGTTGTGGGTTCTCCAGAAAGGGAAATTCAAATCAACATGGACCGTTACAAAATGGAAGCGGCCAAAGTTGGTTTCTCTGATATAGAACAGGCCATACAAAGAGAAAACGCTGACATTTCTGGAGGTTTACTTGAAGTAGGTGATCAAAAACGTGCTCTTCGTTTAAATGGTCAGTTCAGGTCTTCGCTTGATTTAAACAATGTAATTGTCAAGAATATTTATGGCGCTCCCTTGTACTTAAAAGATTTTGCGAGTATCACTGATACTGTAAAAGAAAAAGAAAGCTATGCCCGTTTAAACGGAAAAAATGTAGTCACCCTCAGCATTATTAAACGCTCAGGAGAAAACTTAATCAATGCCTCGGAAAAAATCACTAAGGTTGTTGAAGAAATGCAAGCCAGCGTTTTTCCAAAAGATCTTAAAATCAACATCACAGGTGATTTAAGTATCAAAGCATCAGCAGCATTTGACGAATTGGTAAACTCAATTGTTATCGGATTTATTCTAGTGATGATTATTCTGATGTTCTTTATGGGTGTAACCAATTCATTCTTCGTTGCATTATCAGTGCCGCTTAGTATGTTCTTAGCATTTATATTACTTCCTTCAGCCGACTTCATCGTAGGTTCGAATGTTACACTGAACTTCATCGTGCTGTTCGCCCTCTTGTTTGGTTTGGGCATTGTAGTAGATGATGCCATAGTGGTAATTGAAAATACCCACAGAATTTTTTCTCAAGGAAAAGGCAAAATCAACAGTGTTGATGCAGCAAGATATGCAGCAGGAGAGGTGTTTGTTCCAGTACTTGCAGGAACACTAACTACCCTTGCTCCTTTTGTCCCACTACTCTTCTGGCCAGGTATCATTGGCAAGTTCATGATCTACTTACCAACAATGCTCATCTTTACACTCACAGCCTCATTGATTGTTGCATACATTATGAATCCTGTATTTGCAGTGGATTTTATGGCGCATGAAGAGCATGGTATTCAGAAAAAATCTTTGATTTTCAAGAAGCCTTTGTTCTGGCTGTTGTTGATTATTGGCGGCTTGTTTGATCTAGCAGGATATGGAAATGATATGGCCAATTACAGATTTGTTGGTAACCTACTTATTTTCTTCAGCTTATTGATGGTACTCAATAGCTATGTACTAACAGATGCAATTAATTTTTTCCAAAACAAGTTGCTTCCTGCAATGATGGGGAAATATGAACAACTATTAAAATGGACTACCGTAGGCTGGAGACCCGTTAAGATGTTGATTGGAACATTTGTATTACTCATCTTCTCTTTCGTTTTCTTTGGTATGCGTAACGTGCCAGTTGTATTATTCCCTCAAGGTGACCCTAATACGATTTACGTTTACTTGAAACTTCCTGCCGGAACAGATGTAAAATATACCGATTCAGTAACCAAGATATTAGAAACCAGAATCAATAAAGTATTGGGAACTGACAATGGAAAGAAAAATGAATTAGTTGAAAGTGTAATTGCGAATGTGGCTGTAGGTGCAAGTGACCCTAACAGTGGTGATAGAAGTACTAGACCAGAATTGGGTCGCATTCAAGTGAACTTTGTTCCATTTGAAGAACGTGACGGCAAAGGAACTACAGTCTACTTAGATGGTATCCGCGAGGCGGTAAAGGGAATTCCTTCTGCTGAAATTAGTGTGGGACAAGAGAGCAATGGCCCACCCACACAATCTCCTATTAATATTGAAATTTCGGGAGATAATTTCGAAGACCTCACGAGTACAGCAATCAACTTAAGAAATTATCTCAATGATAAAAACATATCAGGTGTAGAAGAATTAAAAATAGATATTGATTTCTCTAACCCTGAGATTACATTAGAAATAGATCGCGAGAGAGCATTGATGCAAGGTATTTCAACTGGACAGGTTGGTTTAGAAATCAGAACTGCCTTATTTGGCAAAGAGATTTCAAAATTAAAAATTGGTGAAGACGAATACAAAATCATTCTTAGAAATGATGCATCACAGAGAAAAACACTTTCTGAATTATTGAATATGAAAATCACGTATCGTGATTTTACAAGTGGACAAATTAAACAAGTGCCTATAAGCGCATTGGTAAAAGCTGACCTCAGCAATACCTATGGAAGTATAAAAAGAAAGAACCAGAAACGTGTAATCACCATTTTCTCTAATGTACTCACTTCACAGGGCTATACACCACAGGCAGTGAATGCAGATATCAAAAAACAAATTGATGCCTTCCAATCAAAACCTGAAGGAGTAACCATTGCACAGACAGGTGAAGGAGAACAATTGGCAGAAACTGCTGCATTCTTACAAAAAGCCTTGTTCATTGCAATTGGATTGATTTTATTGATTCT
>JBEASE010000116.1:0-3704 GCA_041162625.1 Bacteroidota bacterium
TGAAACATCACATGTCCTTTGTGCTGAGATACAAATGGATTGTCATCCCAGAACAATGCTATATCAGTTTGCTCATCAGTCCTGTTTTTTGAAATATCATATACTTCTTTCAACTCTTTAAAATAATCAGAATTGGGATCTTTAGAATATGCAGGAAAAGGGTCAGCCTCAACTTGATTTGAACTATCCAAAGCCATGGTCATCATTTTTGGCCAATGCGGTTCTAGTCCATCTGCATAATCTGGTAGAGTAGGCACCCACCTTGCATCATCATCAGTCTTTACTTCAAAGCGTTCAAAACCACGTGTTTCTTTGTAATTATCTTTTCCAAGTCGCTTACCAATAACATCAGCTACCTGCTGACCAAAAGCGATGGATTGCTTAACAACATCTTCATTTAGTCCGCTTGCATATACTGCAATCATCGAGTCTTGGTACTTGGTAATTTCAGGAGCAGAGAAGGTCACTTTTTTTGCAGTTTCACAAAACGACTGTATTGCTGCAATAGAAAAATCATATTGCTTTCCTTCTTCTGGTACAGGCATTGATTCAAAACCTTTAAGTTTTGCAGAAATAGACTTGCTATCTTTTTGTTGAAAACGAATGGCCTCATAGAGGGCTAAAGATGTATTGGCATAAATACGACTTGCAACAGGAGGTGCAAAAATATCTACAACAATAATATCTGTAAGTTTTTTTACCAGTTGGTGAGGTAAGGCATCATTTTGTTTGGTTGAGGTTTGATTTGGTTTGTTGCATGCAACCAAAACAATGAAAAGGGAAACAATGGAAAGGGTTTTTTGAAAAGGATTCATTTGGTTGTGTTTTAAGGGGTATCGATTGTTCGGGTTAATTTTCCTTGTTGGGTATAGAGTTCAATTTTTATTACGCCAGTAGGTATACTATAATTTCTGGTTGTTTGTGATAGAAAAGAAGAACCATAAGTCAGTTCAGCTTTTTGTTTTTTATTGCCACTGAAATAGAGCACCGCATTAGTTTCATTAGCCATAAGTTGAATAGATTTTTTTGGCTCTCCATTCATTTTGAAAAAGCGAAGTGCTTTTCTGTTTTCGGTTGATACCAAATAATTTATTCCAGATACATTTACCGCGGCTAGTGCTCTTGCATCACCTGGGACAAGAAAACCTGATTCTTCAAAGCCAATTGATTTGAATTTTTTATTCCCATCATTCAATAATATAAGACCGTTGAATGCATCTGCTCTACCCTGACTGGTTTCCATACCAAAATCATTACCGGTGAGAACAAGATCCGTCAACCGATCTCCATTAACATCCATGGCTTGCATACCATATAATGGAGCGAATTGTGCCTGCATAGGTAACTCGTGCATCTTGAATTGTTGATTACCTAAATTTTCAATCCATACACTCTTCATATAATTAGCCGTTAGCACATTTACATCTTTCATTTCCTCTGGTGTAAATACATCTTTTACAGTTGCCTTTCCGTAATCGCCGTAGAATTCAAACTTTCTACGAATTAAAATTAACTGCTTTTGCATGTCGTCTTTAGAGTGATAAAAATACTCTTGACGTTTTCCAGTAGAATCAGGAAAATAACAGGATATGAAGGCATCGTAGGAACCATTCTTATCAAAGTCTTTTGAATAGATGCGAAGCGGTTCGCCAGATGAACATTTAAAATATTGGTTGAGACCGAAATTACCAGCAACATAGTCCATATCACCATCTTGATCAACATCTACTGAAAGTAAGCTGTTCCACCAACCACTTGCATCACTGATTTCTTTAGAAGCATCTATTTTCTCAAATGATGAACCAGTGTTTTTATAAAACAACAAAGGACTCCATTCGCTTGCAATAAGTAAATCTGGTTTATTGTCGTTGTTGAAGTCCGTCCACAAGAAATCACTCACCATACCCACATTTTGCAATGCAGAAGACCATTGTTTTGTTACATCAGTAAATGAAAGCTTTCCTGGTTTTGAATCATTTCTTAATAGCAATGATTGTCCAGGTTTAGGATATGCCTTAACATCAACTCTTCCGCCCACAAACAAATCAAGATCGCCATCACCATCAAAATCAGACGCTTTGGTATTTTGTCCTGATGCTGTAATTACCGGCAAAGCCGATGACACAACAACAAAATTTCCTTTGCCATCATTTTCACATAAAACATCTTGATACAAATTTGAACCCGGATCATGTTGGTAACTTCCTCTGGTAATGTATAAATCAAGATCGCCATCACCATCTGCGTCAAAAAGGAGTAGACCCATATCTTCCTCTTTTTTCAATTCAGAGGTTTTGATGGGTAATATTTTTTTAGTGAATTTTCCGTTGGGTTGTTGCATCAAAACAACCGGACCTTGAAACCTGCTTGAACTAGCCAATGCAATGTCATCTAGGCCATCTCCGTTTACATCGCCTACAGCAATTGCTGGGCCGTATTGTGAAAATTTATGCGGTAATGTTTTCTGCAAGTTGAAATCGATGAAGTCATTTTCTTCATGGATATAGTCGATACCAATTGATGCTGGATCAATTTCTTCAAAGAATAATGGCTTTGGTATTATTGAAGGAACTGTCTTTTCATTTGCATTTTTATAGTCGATAACAATAACCTGATTGGCATTTTGTTTGCTAAGCGTTTGCTTTTTGCCATCGCTCCAAACCACAACAATAGAATCAACTGACTGACTAGCGCCCAATCCGAAATGCAAGAAGTTTTCAGATTTAGACAGATACCCTCTCACGCAATGACTTTGTGCAAGTTGTTGAGCGCCCTTGTTCCAAATTGTTACCGTTGCTCCAAAACCTTGAGGATTCATCTGAGGACCCCTTAAATCTATTCTCAGAAAATTTACCGGCTGTTCCTCGGTATTTTTGTCTCTTGTATAGAGCGTATTTTCAAACAGAAAAGCAGGATCATCAATATTGTTGGTGATGATATCTAGATCACCATCATTATCTAAATCGGCATAAGAAGTACCATTGGTAAAGCTTACTAAATTAATACCCCATTCTTTAGATTTATCGCTGAAAGTTAAATCACCATTGTTCTTGAAAATAAAATTAGGAATCTTTACCTCAGGTATCATATCAAGCAACTGAGCACGTGTAATCATACTGCTACTTATACTTTTTCTAAATGCACCAAAATCATGATCAATGATGTCCTTTGGAAACCCATTGGTAATTAAGAGATCTCGGTTACCATCATTATCAAAATCGGCAAACAAAGGCGACCAGCTCCAGTCGGTAGCTTCAACACCAGCCAAGAATGCAATATCACTGAAGAGAGGCAGTTTTGTTTTTGGATTGATACCTTGATTCAACTGAAACATATTACGTACAAACTGATACTCATATTGATACTGCTCGGTAAATAAATAGTGGTTGTAATTATTGGCATTCATGTTGACTTTCTTCCTCTTGTTATCAGCTGGAAGCATCTCAACAGCAAACAGATCTTCTAATCCATCATTGTTAACATCTGCAATATCACTTCCCATTGAGGAATAAGATTCATGTTTGAATATTTCTGATATGCGATTAGTAAACGTTCCGTTTTGGTTATTGATATAGATAAGATCTGTACTCAAATAATCGTTGGCTACATAGATGTCTGGATAACCATCTTTGTTGAAATCATGAATCATAGCAGAGTGACTGTATCCACCCCAATCAATGCCGGCATCCAATGATACATCTGTA
>JBEASE010000117.1:0-7117 GCA_041162625.1 Bacteroidota bacterium
TTATTTCAAGGGAGTACAATGAAGATCCTGTGTTGAAGACCATGTTGCCTTCAACTTGGCTTTCTGCTAGAAGGACAACCATGTTGGTTTTCTTTAAGGACCCCAAAAAAAAGGAGATTGAAAAATTAGCGATTGCGAGATACAATGTTGGTGAATCAATTAAAGCAGCGTGGGATCTAAACAAGTTTCCTAATCAATGGGATGCATTGAAAGATATCATCGTTACACGCAACCCTAATAAAATAGGTATCAATATTTCTGACGATTACGGACATGCGGATGGTTTGGATCATACCCATCATGGTATGTTCATGAATATACTTCCTGATGCTTTCAAGAAAAAAGTAGTGAGTGCAGAACCACTGGCTGTCGCCTGGCTCGAAACCCGCACTGAACGAGAGATGCAGCTCTATCCTCAGTTGGTGAAAATTTCACACGATATTATTGCTGAAGGATTTTCTGCGAAAGTGATTACACCAGGTGTTACTACTACAGATGATTTGGTATGGTGGTTTAGACAAAAAGTAAACGATCTTGGTTTATCTACTTGGTTTCATCCTTCGGTTGCGATTCAAAGAAATGATACTGCGAACTTCGAACACTTAAGAAGTTTTTCTAATCGTCCGAAAGATGATGTAGTTAGACCTGGTGATTTGTTGCATGTGGATTTTGGAATCACTTATTTACGATTGAACACCGATGTGCAGCAACACGCATATGTGTTGAAACCCGGCGAAACTGATGCACCTGCTTCCATAAAGAAGGCTTTTGCAAATGGGAACAGGTTGCAGGATATCCTAACTTCACAGTTCAAAACTGGTCGCTCCGGGAATGAAATGTTGCTGGGTGCATTGGCCCAAGCAAAAGCTGAAGGAATTGTGCCGAGCATCTACACCCATCCGCTTGGTTTACATGGTCATGCTGCTGGACCCACCATTGGTATGTGGGACATGCAACAGGGGGTTCCGGGTAGCGGTGATTACAAATTGTTTCCCCGTACAGCCTATTCTATCGAACTAAATGCTTCCACTTTTATACCAGAATGGGGGAAAGACATCCGAATTATGCTAGAAGAAGATGGGTTTTACGATGGAACTACCTTTTATTATATAGGTGGCCGCCAGGAAAAATTGCATTTAATCAAGTATTTCTAAAGTACTGTAAAAAAAATACTACTATGTATTGCATAGTATTGTAAAAAGTACTTACATTTGTCCTGTTATTGATCATTCACGTTCAAAAACAGTACAATGAACATAGAAAATACACAGAGCCAGATGAGAAAGGGGGTGCTTGAATTTTGCATCCTGTCCATCATTCAGCGTGGCGAGGCTTATCCCAGTGATATCATAGAGGAGATGAGAAAGGCCAACCTCAATTTGCTGGAGGGAACACTTTATCCATTATTAACAAGACTGAAGAATGCGGACTTATTGAACTACCGTTGGGTGGAAAGTTCAGGAGGGCCGCCCAGGAAATATTTTTCCCTAACCGAAAAAGGGGCTGCCTTTTACAAGGACCTTGAAAATACATGGAGGGAAATGGCTGATGGAGTGGAGAGGGTGATTAAAAATGAGGAACCGTCAACTGATAACAGTGAACCATCAACCGAAAACCCTTCAAACAACAACTAATCAATATCAAACCATCGTTATGAATAAGGTAATCAACATCAATTTTCAAGGCAGGGTAATCCCGATTGAGGAGCCAGCTTATGAAGAGTTAAAAAAATACATCGATAGTCTGCGTGCATATTTTGCCAAAGAAGAAGGTAAAGAAGAAATTATCAATGACATCGAAAACAGAATTGCAGAGCTGTTTAGTGAAAAGCTAAAAGCTGGACAATCGTTCATCAGTGAAGCGCATGTTGCTGCAATTATTGCAAGTATGGGCCGACCAGAACAATTTGATGAAATCAGTTTTGAAGCACAAACTGAAAGTTCATCTTCTACTGAGAAAGAAACATCTCAACAGTATCAATATGATTCTTCTCCGAGAGGTTCATTGTTTAGAAATGCAAATGATAAAATGTTGGGTGGGGTTTGTAGTGGTATAGGTGCGTATTTAAAAATTGATACAACCTTGGTTAGGGTCTTGTTTGCTATGCTGGCTTTTGGTGCGTTTGGAACTGGACTTGTATTGTATATCATCTTATGGGCAATCTTACCATCTAGGTATTTGAGTCCAGTTGCTGTAACAAGAAAACTTTACCGCGATGCAGATCAAAAAGTTGTAGGTGGTGTTTGCAGTGGCATTGCGCAGTATTTCAATATTGCAGTTTGGATACCAAGATTGATTTTTGCCTTACCCATCATCATCGGAATTTTAAAAGTCCCATTTACAATTTTATTTTTTCCAGTTGCTGCCTCTTTCTCAGGTACCATGTTGTTGATTTATATCATCCTTTGGATTGTGGTGCCTAAAGCAGTAACTGCTTCTGAAAAATTAGAAATGAAGGGGAAAAGTGTTAACCTTGAATCTATTAAGCATAAAGTACAAGATGAGTTACACGGAGTAAAGAAAAACTTCACTGAAAATGCATCTTCTTGGAAAAATAGTATAGGTACTAAAGTAGACGAGTGGGGTAAAGAAGTCAATGAATCAGCTAAAAACTTTACATCCGAGGCTGGTCCCGCTGCTAAAAATACCGGAAATAAAGTCTTGCGCTTCATTGTGACCCTAATTAAAATCTTCTTCTTATTTATTTTCAGCATCATTGCAATTGTATTAGTTGCTGCAACATTTGGGATTGGTGCTGCTGCAAATGCTTTAATGCCTTTGAAAGAATTTGTTGCTGATGGGAATGCTATTCAGTGGTATGCTTTGGGAACATTGATTTTATTTATTCTTGTACCCATCATAGCCTTAGTTCAATGGTTGATAAGAGCGATCATCGGTCACAAATCAAAGTCAAATGCAATTGCAATTACATTTGGTTCTTTATGGGCTTTGGGTTGGGTTGCGTTAGTCATGCTCATATCAACAGTTTCGAAACAATTGAAACGTCCGGGTTTGGTAAAAGAAGAAGTTGCATTGGTTCAGCCGTCATCTGGTAAATTGAAGATTGAATTCCAAGAAGCGCCTGGTAATTATTATCCACTAGATTTTGATTTTGATGATGATTTTGATTTTAGACGCGATACTGATGGAATTATGTTGTCTCGAAATGAAGATTCATTATTGCTGTCAAATATTCGTATAAAAATTGAAAAAAGTCCAGATACTTTATTTCATGTGACTGTTATCAAACGTGCAAGATCATCATCACCAGTTTCTGCAGAAGGTTATGCTGATATGATATCCTATCAAGTGGCACAGCAAGATAGTATTCTTCAATTGCCTTTGTCTTTCCCAATTACAAAAGAAACTAAATTCAGAAATCAACAAGTAATGGTTGAGGTTAAAGTACCTCTAGGTAAAGAAGTTTATATTGATAAGCGTGCGGATGAATTAAGCTGGTATACAGTTAGGGCTGGACAACGTGGATTGAATATCAATATTGACAATGATTATGAGGAGACTACTTGGAGAACTGGAGTATGGTACATTATGAAAGCAGATGGCATTGAACGTAAAAACAAAGACGAATTGAGAGAAGAAGATCGTTTGGATAAAATGATGAAGAAGTTTGAAAAAGAGATTGAAGGTGAAAGTGTTGATGTAGAAGATGTTACAGCTGCTTCAGTATCTAAAAGCAGGCTTTTATTCGGTGCAATGAATTTGTTGAAATTGGGGATGTAGTTTAGTTACTTTGGGAATTGAATACATCAGTTTCCAAAGTAACATTCATTTATATTTTAATTTCCTGAAACTTATTATTATCAAATCTGAGTTTGTTTGTATATTTTTATTTCAAAAAATAATTGCAGCAATCTCGCGTACATATACTTGATAGTTTTCGTGGCATTGCTGCATTAGTAGTTTTCTTTCATCATATCTATACAAAGTTTTATAATCTTTTTCCAAATAGACATAATTCTACTTCCTATATACTTAATTATGTATCATCTCTACATACAGAAGCTGTTTTATTCTTTTTCTTTATATCCGGCTTTAGTATTGCGCTGAGTTTAAATGGAAGATTGCCATCTTCTAACAAAGAAATTAATTTATATCTTTTTAAAAGATTTAGACGTATAGTCCCGCTATATATTTTAGCGATTTGTCTAACTGTAATATGTGGATTACTGACACAAGAAATATGGACAGACAATAGTTTCCATTTACAAAACTTAATTGGGAATTTATTATTCCTACAGAATTCTAATTCTTATACAGGTAATTGGTTTACTCCATATGGAGGCAATGGTCCTTTATGGTCAATATCATTTGAGATGTGGTATTATATGTATTTGCCGTCACTTACTCTATTACTTATTAAATTAAATAAAAAAGAAGTACATACTAAACACCTAATAGATTTAGGATTACTTATTTCATGGTTAGCGACTTTATTTTCGATATGGTTAAATAAGCAATTTTATTTACCGTGGATTGCTTTCTTAACACTGTTTATTTTATGGTATATCGGATTTTGGCTAGGAGTTCACTTTAAACAAAAAACATTAACTTTTAAATATCTGTTCTATTTATTGATTATTACTAGTTTTCATTTTATTATTTCGGAGTTTATTGTTTCAGCAACTTTAGAAAGATTAAAAATAGGAATGATGATTTCATCTATTTTCTTGATAGTGTATTTTTTAAAAAAGCAACTATCCAATATTTATTATTTATTTGGTTCTGTATTGAACTTTTTTTTCAATAAAATAGGAACATTTAGCTATGCTTTATATTTAATTCATTTTCCTCTTTTAATGGTATGTAAAACATATTTCCCCCATTCTTCACTTTCGCTTATCGTTACCATAATATTCATTTTATTTTTTGCTTTTCTACTAGAAAGCTGGTTTAAAAAACAAAAGTTTTCTTTTTTTGAGCGGAATTATTTGCCCGTTAAACATTGACCAAATAAATTATAATCGGGTCACACCCTTTTTTTATATTTGCATTTATGAAATCAACTCCATTTACCCATTTACATCTCGCGCTAGGCGCAAAGATGGCTGAATTTGCCGGTTACAACATGCCCATTTCTTATTCAGGCATCAATGATGAGCACCATACGGTGAGAAACCAGGTGGGTGTCTTTGATGTAAGCCACATGGGTGAATTCATCCTGAAAGGTGAGCATGCATTGGCGTTAATTCAAAAAGTTGGTTCAAACGATGCATCTAAATTAACCAATGGTCAGGCGCAGTACAGTTGCTTAACCAACGAGAATGGTGGAATTGTAGATGATATGTTGGTGTATTGTATTGAGCAGAACAAGGTTTACATGCTTGTTGTGAATGCATCTAATATTCAAAAAGATTGGGAGTGGATCATGCAGTTTAATGATGGAAGTGTGGAGATGCATAACATTTCTGACAAAACCTGTTTATTAGCAGTTCAAGGTCCGGATGCAACTAAGGCATTACAACCCTTAACAGAGATGGACATCCTCAATATGAAATATTATACTTTCTCGAAAGGGAAATTTGCAGGTGTGGAGAATGTATTGGTGAGCGCGACAGGTTACACAGGCGCGGGTGGGGTTGAAATCTATTTTGAAAATGTAGGAGATAGTGCTGAAAAAATTTGGAAAGCTATTTTTGAAGCAGGTGCTGCATATGGTATTAAACCAGTAGGTTTAGGCGCGAGAGATACCTTGCGTTTGGAGAAAGGTTATTGTTTGTATGGCAATGACATTGATGATTACTCTACACCTTATGAAGCAGGATTAGGTTGGATCACCAAACTCAATAAAGAGTTTACTGCTTCAGCATTTTTAAAAAAACAAAAAGAGACTGGAACTGAAAAGAAGTTAGTCGGTTTTGAAATGACTGATCGTGCAATACCACGTCATGATTATATTATTAGAGACGCAGAAGGAAATTTAATTGGTCGCGTTACTTCTGGTACTCAATCCCCTACCCTCAACAAAGGAATTGGTATGGGCTATGTATTGAGTGATTTTGCGCCAATTGGTTCCGAAATATTCATTGATATCCGCGATAAACAAATGAAGGCTGTCGTGGTACAACTTCCATTTGTAAAATAATTTCTCGATGAGTGCAAAAGAGCGGAGTTTATTTACCTGTCTATCCCCTGCGTTATTAAACTTGTATGATATAACGAATAGTGTTGTGGTAATTATTGATGTGTTGCGTGCAACCTCTACCATTGCAACTGCACTATATAATGGTGCTTCCAGTGTAATACCGGTCTCTACAGTACAACGGTGTATTGAATTGGGAAATGAAATGAATGGAATAACAGCTGGTGAAAGAGACGGTAAAGTGGCTGATGGCTTGAGTTATGGTAATTCACCTTTTGAGTATCCACGTTCTTTTGTTGAGAATAAAATATTGGTATTGACCACTACAAATGGCACTAAACTCTTGCATATGGCTTTGGACAATGGTGCACCTGAAATCATTACCGGATCTTTTCCTAATCTCTCCGCTGTTTGCGAACATTTATTAAAGACAGAAAAAAATGTATTGCTAGGCTGTGCGGCATGGAAGGATAGGGTAAACATGGAAGACACCTTATTTGCTGGAGCTGTCATCAATCGCATCAAAGAGTATTTTACTATTCATTGTGATTCTTCAAAAATGGCAGAGAATTTATATTTAGAAGCAGGCGATGATCGATTTGCTTTTATGCGTGATCGTGGTGCAACACATTATCACCGATTAACCAATTATGGTTTGGAAAAAGACATTCGCTATTGTCTAACTGCAGATGGCGCAAATGTTCTTCCCGTCTTCAAAGGCGATCGATTGGTGGTTGGTTAAATACTTAAAGCCTTTTTCCCATTCTCTTCGCTTATGATGTATTTATAGAATCTTCTGTCCTCTGCTAGTCGGATTCTTTCAATTAATTCATCTTCAGTATTAAAGATGATTTTGAACCTATGGTTGATGCGGTTGATGGTCTCTGTTCTAATTTTCTTTTGTATCTCTAATGATTTTTTACTGAGTCCGAGTGCTGCATTGATGTCTTCAACTGAATAGCTTTTTCCTTCTAAAGTTTTGTTGTAAATCTTTTCAATGAGATCAAGTTCGTTTGA
>JBEASE010000003.1:0-68046 GCA_041162625.1 Bacteroidota bacterium
TCCTGCAGTTTCTCGACAATCAATTCCAAAATAAGCATGTAGAAGGCTTTCGGCGAATATGTTTGGACGTGGGTTCGAATCCCACCAGCTCCACTTCACAATTTTTTCACTAAAGAATTAATTACATGACGCACTCATGTAATTTTTTTCAAAAAAATTGATGAGTCTATTTGGGAAGCCTGCTGATTTATTTTTCTGCCTGTCTGGTCCAAGTATCCGTCCTTCCAATAAGTGAAATTCCTATATAACCTCTTATTTTAAGCGTATTGGAGTTTTCCATTTTGATGGTGCTTGAATAGGTGTTTCCATTTTTTGGATCGTAGATATTACCACCATCCCATTTATTTGATTCTGCATATTTAAAGCCCCATATGTTGATTATACCCAAGATTTGTCTTGCACGTGTAGCATTATCAGGGTGTTTGACGTCTAACTTGGGCTTTCCCGTTTCAGGATCAATAGGGTCTTTTAGCCAAATAATTTTCCCTTGGTATTTATCTCCGTTTTTATAAATACGGACATTCGCATTTCCTGATCCTGTTTTCCAAACACCAACAATGGCATCAGGGTTATCTTGTGCAGCTATAAATGAGGATGAAAATAAAAATACTAGAGCTGTTAATGTTAGAATGAAGAAGTACTTAAATCTAGTGAAACTCAAATTTGACAGTTCTATTCTTTTCATAAAACAATTTATTTTGAAATTTTAATGATCGAAAAAAATTGAAGAGATGTAATTAAATAAAAAAAGGGGCATTGCCCCTTTTTTGTTGAATCTATTCCGATTAATTATAACCCACAAAATTTCTATTCATTGAACAACCTCCGCCTGCAGTACCTCTACTGGTTGTGCAGGAACTTACAAATACAACTACTACTAAAAAGAGAATTAAATAGATCTTCTTTTTCATTGGTTTAGTTTGATAATCAAATATAAAACTGAAATGATTGGAATTTAACATTAGAAACTGCTTTTTTTTGAATTAAAGAGATTTTAACGCATTGCTCACATTTTAAAACAACCATTCGAAGCATAAAAAACGGCCAGAATTTATTCATTTTCAGCTTATCTTGTGCCTTGAGAATAGCAATTATGAATATTCAGCTCCAAAGACCCATTGTTTTTTTAGATTTAGAGACAACCGGATTGAACCTTGTTACTGATCGTGTAGTGGAAATAGCCATGTTGAAGATCCAGCCTGATGGTAGCAGACAGATTAAAAGAAAGTTAGTCAATCCAGAAATGCCCATACCTGCTGAAGTTGCTGAAATTCACGGTATTACTAATGAAATGGTTAAAGACGCTCCTAAATTCCGTGAAATTGCCAATGAAATCAGACAATTTTTGGATGGTGCTGATTTGGGTGGTTACAATTCCAACAAGTTTGATTGGCCATTGATAGTGGAAGAGTTTTTAAGAGCGGGTCTTGATTTTGATATTCAGGGTAAAAAATTGGTAGATGTCCAAAAAATTTACCACTTACTTGAGCCTAGAACACTTTCAGCCGCATACAAATTTTATTGTGATAAAGACCTTTCAAATGCTCATAGTGCAGAAGCTGATATTAATGCTACTTGGGAGGTGTTTTCAGCCCAAATAGCTCGTTATCCTCAATTAGGCAATACTCTCGATTCTGTTGTAAAGTACATTGGTGTAGAAGAAATTATTGATTTTGCCAGAAGAATGTCTATGGAAAATGGCAGAGAAATATTTAATTTCGGAAAACACAAGGGTAAAGCTGTTGAAGATGTTCTGAAGTCTGAACCAACCTATTACGACTGGGTAATGAAGAGTGAGTTTGCTTTGCACACCAAATTAAAGCTGACCGAGATTTTCAATCGAACCATGCTTAAAAACAAGAAATAAAACCCATTCGGTCAGTTTAGTAGTTGAAAAAATTAGTCATCATACCAACATACAGGGAAAGAGAAAATGCTGAGCATATTCTCAAGGCCATATTTGATCTTGATCAAGGTTTTCACGTGTTGATCATTGATGATAATTCTCCAGACGGCACTGCTGATATTGTAAAACAAATTCAAGTTCAAAATCAAGATCGCCTATTTTTGATTCAGCGTCCAGGTAAACTTGGTTTAGGAACTGCTTACATAACTGGATTTCAATGGGCACTTGACCATCAATATGATTTTATCTTTGAAATGGACGCTGATTTCTCTCACGATCCTCCTGATCTAAATAGACTTTTTGAAGCTTGTTATACAGGAGGAGCAGATGTAGCTGTGGGATCTAGGTATGTAAAAGGGGGAGAACTTGAAAATTGGCCTTTTTCCAGGAAGATTATTTCAAAGGGAGGAGCTTTGTACAGTAGGTTCATAACTTGGATTCCTGTGCAGGATCCTACTGCCGGTTTTGTATGTTACAAGAAAGAAGTATTAAAAGCCATGAGGTTGTCTGAAATCAAGTCAATTGGTTATGCCTTTCAAATTGAAATGAAGTTCGCAGCTTGGAAACTTGGATTTAATATAATAGAAGTGCCTATCGTTTTTAGAGATAGAGCATTCGGAGCTTCTAAAATGACAAAAGGGATAATTAAAGAAGGTATACGAGGTGTTCTAACTTTACAAAAGCAATTTCTTTTGGGTAAATATCTAAAGAGAGTAAAGAACATCTAAACTCCTCTAGGATATGAGAAAAGCCTTCCTTCAATTACATGTAGCTATATTCTTAGCTGGCTTTACAGGTGTTTTAGGCCGATTAATTACAATAAATGAAGGGTTACTGGTGTGGTATAGGATGTTTTTTTCAGCAGTCTTTTTATTGGTATTATCGCTATTTACAAAAAAAATAAAATTCCTGCCATGGCGACAAGCACTGCCGTTAATTGGGATTGGTGCAATTGTAGCCTTGCATTGGGTCTTTTTTTATGGTAGTGTAAAGTATGCTAATGTATCCGTATCCTTAGTTTGTTTTTCTACTATGGGATTCTTTTCTTCTTTCCTTGATCCCCTGATTTCAAAAAGAAAAATGGATTTGATAGAGGTGCTTCTAGGTCTGATGGTTATGCTAGGTGTGTATTTAATTTTTCATTTCGATAGTCAGTATAGAATTGGTATAATATATGGTTTAATTTCTTCCATTTTAGGAGCAAGTTTTACTATAATCAATAAAAAATTTGTTGAAAAGCATGATGCACAAGTCATCACTTTTTATGAATTGGGTGGTGGTTGGTTATCGCTAAATTTTATTTTGCCTTTCTATTTGCAATTTGTTTCCTTTTCTGGTTTTCTTCCTGACTTATCTGATTTTATTTGGTTAATGGTCTTGAGTTTATTGTGTACTGTATTAGCTTTTAATCTTTCCATCAGGGCTCTAAAAAAAATATCACCCTTTACTATTAACCTAAGTTATAACCTTGAGCCTGTTTATGGTATTGTGCTAGCCTTTGTTATTTACAAGGAGCACATGGAACTGGGACTTTCTTTTTACGTTGGGTTATTTATCATCTTTTTAACCGTTGTTCTGCAAAGTGCCCGGGTATGGAAAACAAGGGGAAATTGATTCTTTACATTAAGACAGAAATCAGTTACAATGTATTATTTTCATCAAAATCATTTTCATGAAGCGGATCTTATTGCTATTCTCTGTTCTTTTTGTAGCACTTTTCTCATTTGCACAAAAAAAAGTACTTGATCATACTGTATATGACGGTTGGCAGTCGATTGGAGAAAGAAAGATTTCTGCAGATGGGCAATGGGTGGCCTACACAATAGATGTTCAAGAAGGTGATGGAACGTTGGTAATACAAAGAACTGATTCGTCTTATACACAAGTCTTTTCAAGAGGCTATAATCTCTCCTTTACAGAAGATAATTTGTACTTGGTATTCAAAATCAAGCCTACATACCTCGATACACGAAATGCTAAAATCAAGAAAAAAAAGCCAGAGGACCAACCCAAAGATTCATTGGCAATTTTCAATCTTGCTGCTAAAAGCGTAGATAAAATTGCAGATATCGCATCTTACAAATTACCTAAAGATGCAGCTGGTTTCTTGGCTTTTTTGAAAACGAAAAAATCAGTCGATTCTCTTGTAAAAGTTCAACCTAAAGATTCGGTAAAAATAAAGACTGATTCCGCAAAGATTCAACCACCAATAATCATTGAACAACAACCTGATAAAAAACAAAAAAGAAAACTAAGTGCAAAGGGTGAACAAGATGATGTCTCAATTCTAGATGATGAAATGCTAGATGCAGAAGGAGATGAGCCTAGTGCTCAAAGTATTCAAGAAGGTTCAGACTTAGTGCTCATGAATTTCTCTAACAACAAGCAAATTGTCTTTCCATTTACTAGTGAATACTATTGGAGTGACAATGGAAAGATTTTATTGATGGAGTCCTCTGCCAGTAAAAATAATAAACAACGCAAACCGCTTGTTTCCATTTGGAGGACACTTGAAAATAGGATGGATACTTTGTTATTAGGTGGAAATGATTTCAAAGGATTTACAATAGATGATGATGGGTATCAAATTGCTTTCTTAGCAGAGCGAGATTCTGCTTTTAAGTCGCCACAAAAATTTTATAAACTTTGGTACTGGAAAAACGGCGATTCATTAGCTAGTATGCTCGCGGATAGATTTACAATAGGTATGAAAGTCAACTGGACAATCAATGAAAATTACACGCCCAATTTTAGCAAATTGGGTAAGCGATTATTCGTTGGAACTGCACCTGTTAAATCAATTAGAGATACTAGTTTGGTTGAGATGGACTTGGTTAAGCTTGATGTATGGCATTATAATGACGACTATCTGCAGCCGTATCAATTAAGGAATCTTGAACAAGAAAATAGGCGGTCTTATTTAGGGATCATAAACCTAGAGGGTAAATCTTTTGTACAATTGGCAGACTTTGATTTACCACAGGTTATAATTAGCAATGAAGGTGATGGAGAGGTATTTGTTGGAATGTCTGATGTTGGGAAGCGCATTTCTATGCAATGGGAAGGTGGAACAAAAAAAGATATCTATGCTGTAAATCCTATAAATGGTTCAAGATCTCTAGTTGTAAAAGATTTGGCAGGAATGGTACAGGCTTCGCCAGAAGGAAAGTACATCTATTGGTATGATATGACCAAAAAGCATTATTTCACTTATCAACAAGGTATTGTTATTAACGTTTCAAAGTCAATTCCAACAAGACTTTATGATGAGGAATATGATATGCCATCTGATCCAACGCCCTACGGATTAATGCGTTGGGAAAAGAATGATGCTGCTTTATATGTCTATGATCGTTTTGATATTTGGAAGCTTGATCCGAATGGTAAGGACTTACCTAAAATCGTAACCGGTGGATGGGGTAGAAAAAACAATACTTCTTTTAGATACCTGAGTCATGATCCTGAGGAGAGAAGTATTCTTGCAAATCAAAAGCTAACATTAAGGGTTTTTAATGAAAAAAATAAGCAAGCTGGATTTGCTCATTTGCAATTAGGCTTGGACAAAGAGCCACGTCTATATCAGATGGGTCCTTATGCCCTTGGCAACCTGATTAAAGCAAAAAATGCAGATGCTTTTGTTTATACTAAAGAATCATTTAGTCAATCACCCAATATCAATTTCTCTGCTGATCTTCATCAGTCGCGTCAGTTAAGCGATATCAATCCGCAACAAAAGGACTACAATTGGATGACAGCTGAATTGTTTTCATGGAAGGCATATAATGGAAAAACAGCAACTGGTATTGTGTATAAACCTGAGAATTATGATCCAAAGAAGAAATATCCCATGATTGCCTATTTCTATGAGACTTTGTCTGATGGATTATACAATTATTTACCACCCGCTCCAACACCTAGTCGCTTGAACATTCCGTTTTTTGTAAGCCGTGGCTATATTGTTTTGGCTCCAGATATTTATTATGCAAAAGGCTATCCAGGTAAAGGAGGATTCGATTACGTTGTAAGTGGTGCAAGGGCTTTAGCTAAAAAAGGTTGGGTTGATAGCACAAAAATGGGAATACAGGGTCAGAGTTGGGGAGGATACCAAGTTGCGCATATCATCACCAGGACAAACCTTTTTGCTGCTGCATGGGCTGGTGCTCCAGTCGCCAACATGACCAGTGCATATGGTGGAATTAGATGGGAGAGTGGTATGAACAGGCAGTTTCAATATGAGAAAAGTCAAAGTAGGATTGGCGCAACCTTATGGGAAAAGCCATCATTGTATATTGAAAATTCTCCTTTGTTTCATTTGAAAAAAGTAACTACACCTTTGGTTGTTATGGCCAATGACAATGATGGCGCAGTTCCTTGGTACCAAGGTATTGAGATGTTTACTGCAATGAGAAGATTGAACAAAAAAGTATGGATGTTGAATTACAACGGTGAGGCACATAATTTAGTAGAAAGAAAAAATAGAAAAGATATTCAAATAAGGGAACAGCAGTTTTTTGATTGGTTGCTTAAAGGCGAGAAACCTGCTGTATGGCTGAAATCAGGTGTGCCTGCCACTGAGAAAGGTAAGACTTGGGGTTTAGAAACTTCACTAGACTGAGTGAAATTTTTTTCTATTGTGAAACTGAATTAAAATACTCTAGATCCGTCGAAACTTTCCAGCTGTTTCACGAATTCTGTAAGGAAGCTTGCACCTAAACCACCATCAATTATTCGGTGGTCATAAGACATTGATACAAACATCATGTGTCTGATTGCAATGCTATCTCCTTTTTCTGATTCTACCACAATTGGCTTCTTTTTGATAGCGCCTGTAGCTAAAATAGCAACCTGTGGCTGGTTAATGATTGGAGTGCCCATCAAGCTACCGAACGTACCAACATTGGTAAAAGTAAAGGTTCCCTCTTGGGTATCTCCAGGTTGAAGTTTACCGTTTCTAGCATTATTAGCTAATCTATTCACCTGCTTAACTAAGCCTGTAATGCTAAATTGATCAGCACCTTTTATAACCGGCACAATCAAATTGCCATTTGGTAATGCAGTAGCCATACCGATATTGATATCTTTTTTGACTACAATGGTATCCCCAACAACACTAGCATTAAGCAGTGGGAATTTTTTAAGACACTTGGTAATGGCTTCTATAAAAATGGGCGTAAAAGTTATTTTTTCACCTTCTCTTTTTTCGAATTCATTCTTTACTTTGTTTCTCCAAACAACCAAATTGGTTACATCAGCTTCAGAAAAACTGGTAACATGTGCACTAGTAGCCTTACTTCTCGTCATGTGATCTGCTATCAACTTTCTCATTCTATCCATTTCAATAATCTCAACGTTACCCGTAATGTTTATGGGAGGTTGAGGTTGTGCAGACAAGGGTTGAGGCGATTGCTGATAAACAGGAGCAGTTGGTGATTCTGATTGTAATGGTTGTTGAATGGGTTCAGGATTGGTTTTAAGAACGGGCGTTTCTGCAGTCTTTTCAAATGTGGCTGCAGTTTTATTAAACTGACGGTTCTCCAAATACAAAAGGATATCTTTTTTAGTCACTCTTCCTTCGTTTCCTGATCCTTGGATTTTTTCTAGTTCCTGAAATGGAATTCCTTCTCTTGCTGCAATATTCATTACTAAAGGAGAGAAGAATCTACCATTTTCACCTTTTACTGGTGTGGTATAATTTGATGGCTGATAGGGAATCATTGCATCAGCATCATCATTTTTTATTGATTCAGTAGGTTGAGCACTAACTGTTTCGGTTGGCGGAATTTGGATATATTCTTGTTCTGGCTCATTGGTTCTGATTACAGCAATGATAGAACCAATAGGGATGATATCGTTTTCTTTGCAAAGTACCTGGTCTAAAATTCCCTCAGCTGTAGAGGGCACTTCACTATCTACTTTGTCAGTAGCAATATCCAATAAGGTCTCGTCAAGTTTAACAAAGTCGCCAACCTGTTTATGCCAACGCAAAACAGTAGCTTCCATGATGCTCTCGCCGAGCTTGGGCATTAATATATTGACAAGCGCCATTTTACCAATTAAGTTTCCAAATCCTTGTGTAAAATTAGCCCAATTCAGCTTGTATTTTGCCTAGAGAGGGAATAACTTATCCAATACTTTTCCTCAAAAAATTCAGTGCATAAACTGCAGTAAGTTCAATATTTCTTTTTCTATCAAACCTAAATTGGAAACTCGTTGCTTCTGTAGTGTCGGCGCTACTGAAACCCACACAAACAAAACCTAAAGGTTTATCTGGCGTTTCACCTGTTGGACCCATGATACCTGATACGGAAAGCCCATAATCTGCTCCAGTTTTTTGCCTTGCACCTTCCGCCATTTTTTTGACAGTTTCTAGACTCACGGCACCAAATTCATTTAATATGTCTTGTGGAACACCAAGCAATCCGGATTTTAAATCATTCGAGTAACTTACAACACCTCCAAGGAAAAAGGAACTGCTTCCGGGGATCAATGTAATAAGGTGTGAAATATAACCTCCGGTGCAACTCTCTGCCAATGCAAGTGTTTTATTGGTTATTTTCAGCTGTTCAGCAATTGCTTCTTGCAGACTAATATCTTTATCGACAACCAAATAGTCTTTGACAATATTTTTTAGTTTATTGAAGCTGTTATCCAATTCTTGATTATCCTTAAATATTTCAACAGCACTCAATCGTAATCTAACCATTCCATAATTGGGAAGGTAAGCAAGTTTAATACCTTTTTTAAGTGATGATTCAAAGTCATTTAGCATCTCAGCAAGAAATGATTCGCCTATACCAGCAGTAAGTAAGGTGCGGTGTTCTATTGGGCTTATGTCGAATCTTTCGAGTAGTTCAGGAATGACATAGTCTTCCATCATTCCCTTCATCTCAAATGGAACTCCCGGCATGCTTACAAATATTTTACCTGCTTTTTCAAACCACATACCTGGTGCTGTACCTCTCTGATTTTGGATTACAGTACAAACATCAGGCACCTCTGCTTGTTTTAGGTTTCTGTCCAAAAGTGGACGATTTAGTTTTTTGGTGAAAATTTCAATCACATTTTCTTTGGCTTTTTCATCAACAATCAGTTTTCCGTCAAAATAAGAACAGAGTAAGGGTTTGGTTATATCATCTGAGGTAGGTCCTAAACCGCCTGTGATAAGAATAATGTCATTTTTTTCTTCTTCCTCTTCAAGAGCATTCCAGATTTGATCCCACTGATCTCCTATAGCAACTCTTCTGTTGATTGAAAATCCTGCCTTGTTGAGAACTTGTGCCATCCAAGCACTATTGGTATCAATGGTTTGGCCAATGAGTAATTCGTCTCCAATGGTAATGATAGAAACAGTTTTAGGGACTTTATTGCTCATATATGCTGATTAAAAAAAGGTTCTAGTTTAACAGTTAGCATCGAAGGCATCCCAGTTTTTTGAAAAGTAATTTTTTCCATGAAATACAATACAACCTTTCCTTTGCAGAGCAAATGGTTTTTCTGGTTATAGACTTCCTGGTGAAATTCTATTTTATGATCTTTTGGGAGATGTAAAAGAGAGGTGCGAATGGTTAGTAAATCGTCGTAAAGTGCTGGTTTTATAAATTTACATTCTACACCAACTACCGGCATGATGATTCCAGCTTGTTCAACGTCTTTATAAGTTATGCCTAGTGATCGCAATGCATCAGTTCTTCCCACTTCAAAGTATTCGATATACTTGCCGTGGTAAACAACTTGCATTTGGTCAGTATCTGCGTACCTGACCCGAACTTGAGTATCAAATGAAAACATGTTTAAAATTTATTTACTTGCAATTCCATCCACACTTACTCTTCCTGGTCCACATAGCAGAAGTGTAAGAAATCCAGCTAAGAATAATGTTGCTTTTTCTCCAGTATCAAAAAAATCCATATTGTGAACACTAAACAATGCAACAGACATATTAATAATTAAAGGAATTGCAACAAGTCTTGTAAACAATCCAATCGTGATAAATAAGGCGCAAAAGAATTCTGCAAAAATACATAATATAAGAGATGAAGTTGAGCCGATACCTAAGAGGTTGTAAAATGCTGCTTTTTTTTCATTGAAATGAACGAGTTTATCATAGCCATGAGACATCATCAATAGGCCAAGAGAAACCCTCAGCAGTAACATCGAAGCGTTGAATGCAAATGCATTGTAATGGATGCTTAAAAGTTTCTTCATTGTACTGCTTATTTTGATATATTCTAAATGTTAGTTAAATGTTACTTCTCAAAGGTACAATATTGTATCATTCTGCTGAATTAGGAGTTATTTTTGATTGTTAAATTTTGCTGAAATGACCGGTAGGCCGATTGTAGCATATTTGTTTTCATTTGTATTAATTTTCTTATTTGTTCTAGATGGAAATAGTCAAGTAACGATTGCTGTTTCTAAAAGGAACTTGAATGTTCAAAAAGTACAAGAACTTTTTGATGCCAAACAATATGAGCAAGCTAAAAGCGAGATTGAGACCTTACTTAATACACCTCAAATAAATGGGATTTTATCTGATCGTGAAAATGAGAACCTGCAATACATGCAAGCAGTTTGCGGTTTATCTCAGGGTAGTTTCTCAGCAGTTCAAGAGGCGGTTAGCTTTTTTAAAAAAACAGCATCCAAATCACTTTCCGCTAAAATAGCTTATTATCTCTCTCATTATTATTTTGAACTGGCTCGTTATGAAGATGCATTGGTTTATCTAGAGAAGACGGATGCATTGTTTCTAAACAACGAACAAGCTGAACGTGTGCAATTTGAGAAAGGGGTGTCTTATTTTTCTCAAAAGAAGTTTGATAATGCAAGTCCCTATTTTAAAAGTTTATTTCAAATAAAAAATAGCATTTACCATAACGATGTTGCTTATTATCTAGGATTTATATCATTTGCTGAAAAGAAATATAAAGATGCCCTCATGCAATTTGGATCAATAAGTGAAGTGGATGAGTACAAGAATATCGTTTCTTTTTATTTGTCTTTTATTTATCATGAACTGGGGGATGCAATTACTTCAATAAAATTTGGGGAGGCATACTTAAAAGGAGGTGATCTATTTCATCAAACTGAAATGCTTCAGCTATTGGGCTCTCTGTATTTTAACAATGGCAATACCGACAAGGCAGTAGATATTTATGAGCAATTGTTGAATAAGGGAATTGTACTTACAAAAGTTCAAAAATTTGAGCTGGGCACTGGTTATTTTCTTCAGACACAATACAGCAAGGCTATACTGCAGTTGAATGGATTATCAGCACAAACAGATTCTATTGGACTCAATGCCATGTATGTACTGGCTCAAAGCTTTCTAGGTGTCAACCAGAAAGCCAATGCCAGAAGTTCTTTTGGTTATTGTATTGCCGGGAAAATTGCAGAACCCAAACGCGAGTTATCAATTTTTTACTATTCAAAATTGTCTTTTGAACTTGGTTTTCAAGACCAGGCAATCAATGGTTTAACCGGATTCATTGAAAGTTATCCCTCATCTGGTTTTTTAGGAGAGGCCAACGACATCATGTTTACCTACTATGCCAAGACCAATAACTTTAAGAAAGCGATAGATTTTCTCAAATCTAATGAACAAACAAGCATTAGTAATCCCTCAATGATAGCCAGAGTTTATTTTGGAAGAGGGATGGAATTGATCAACGATTTAGACTATGCTCAAGCAGATGCCATGATGGCAAATGCTGCTCAATTGAGAGATAGAATTTATTATGGACCTGCTGTATTTTGGAGAGGTGAATTAGCCTATAGAGCGGAGAAATATGATGCTGCTATTGGTTTTTTCAACAACTATTTAAATACATCACCAATGCGAATAGGCGAGGCCAATGAGTCAAATGCCCTATACAGCTTAGGTTATGCCCATTTCGAAAAAGAAGATTATAAAAAAGCTCTCAGTTTTTTTGAAAAAATAAAATTCACTACAAGCGATCCTAATAAGGATTTAAAAAGAGAAGTCAATTTGTTAGTAGCTGACTGTTATTTCATGCAAAAAAATACAGAAAAAGCTAAATCAATTTATACAGCTGTATATAAAGAAGGTGGAGCTGGTGCTGATTATGCTTTATTTCAATTATCCTTGATTGAAGGAATCAGATCGCCTGCTGGAAAAATAAGTTTGCTAAAAGAGGCTGAGAAAAAGTTCCCGTCATCAGATTATAAACCTCTTATTTTCATGGAACTAGCTGATACCTATTTATCAGAGGAGCAATATGAAGCTGCAATCCCATATTTACAACGAATTCCCCAGTTAGTTGATAAAGGAGATGAAATGATTCCAGATGCTATGTTGAAACTGGGTATTGCTCATTACAATTTAGATCAAACCCAACTAGCTGTTGATAAGTTTAGTGAATTGATATCTGCTTATCCAAGCACTCAACAATCTGCAGAAGCATTAGAAAGTGCAAAAACTTTGTTTGTAGAAAAGGGTAATATTGAAGGTTATGAAAGCTTTTTAAAAAACAGTGGCAAATCACTTAATAGTCTACAAAAAGATTCTTTGCGCTATCAAGTAGTACAAACAGCAGTTTCCTCAGCTGATTTAACACTGTCTAAGCAGTCGATGAATCAATACCTTGCAGAATTCCCCAATGGATTATTTGCCATTGAAGTACAGCATCTTTTGGCTCAAGTTTTTGTAGATGAAAAAGATTGGCCTAATGCAGCCCGTACTTACGCCAATTTAGCAGAAAGGGGTGCAAGCAGATATCAGGAAAAGTCGTTGCGACAAGCTGCAAAACTTTATTTTTTTGAAATCAAAGATTATGAAAAGTCAGCTAATTTGTTCCAACTGCTTGCTAGCAGTACTTTAAAGCCGGATGTGGTGCTTGAAGCATTAAGAGGTGAAATTCGTTCAAGGTATTATCTAAAACAATGGATGGCCGGTGCTAGAGCTGCTGAGCAAATTTTATCAAACGATAAGGCTAATAAAGATGATGTATCTTTTGCTGAAATAATTTTAGGGTATTTCACACAAGCAAACAAAGAATTTGCAAAGTCATCTTTGCATTACCAGCATGTTGTAGAGGGTAATCAGTCCGCTCTGGCAGCAGAAGCCCGATATCAGCTCGCATTCAATTCGGTTGAGCAAGGTAATTTAACCGAAGCAGAAAACTTGGCAACAAAAGCAATTGATTTATCTGGTTCAAATGAGTATTGGATTACAAAGGCGTACATTCTACTTGGGAAAATATTTTTTCAACAAAAAGATTTTTTCAATGCAAAGGCAACACTAAAGAGTGTTATTGAAAATAGTACGATTCAGGAATTCAAATTGGAGGCAGAACAGTTACTGATAACTGTGGAATCTGCTGAAAAAAACGAAAGTAAATGATAAGAGTAGTCAAATTGAGTCGACATATTTTTATATCAAGTATAAAGGGTATTTTGTGCCTATCAGTCTTTTTGTCTTGGCATAATGAAGGTATTGCACAACAGAAAAGGAGTAAGGCTGAAGAGATTAACATAACATCTAGTTTCAAGCCTAGTATTGTAAAGACAGGAAAATTGGAGTTTTTTCCTGAAATTCCGACCAAGGATACTCATTCCTATAGGTTTAAATATGACTTTGATCCGGTGAGTTTTAAAACGCCATTATCAGCTTTTTCACTTAAGCCTTTGGCATATCATGTGCAGGCATCACCAGTTGATGTAAACAATTTTTATTTAAAAGTGGGTGGAGGAAATTTAAATACACCTTTTGTGTCTACTGCCTATCAAACAAGAATTGGTAAAAATTTGATTTCTTTTGGTGCAGATCATATTTCTTCAAAAGGACGCATACCCAATCAGCAATACGCCAATACAACATTAAATGGTAGATTTTCTAGGCAGATAGCCGATAATCAATCGTTTACTTTGAATTTGGGATATCATGGGGATGCTTATCGCAGTTATGGTTACGATACCGCTAAATTTAATTTTAGTGAAGATGAATTGAAGCAAAAATTCAATTCGTTTTCTTTTGGAGCTGGATATGATTTAGTTGCTGGAGAAAATGCAAATTTATTTATCAAGCCAATCTTGAAGTTAGACTATTTATCAACCAGAAGAGATGCAAAAGAATTCAATTTACAACTCGCAGTTCCTGTTGATTATCTTGTAGGTGATGACATCAAATTAAGTGCAGCATTGAATGTTGATTTTGTCAGTTTAAAGGAAGATCCTGTTATCAAGAATTCACTGTTTTTGCTACAATTGCCACTCAAGGTTGATTATATCATTGATGGCTTGTATGCAAGTGGGGGGATCATTCCTGTCTTGAAAAACAACAAATTGGTTTTTGTCCCTGATGCAAAATTGGTATACACATTTAAAGATGGAGCGGCAGTTCGTTTCTTAGGAGGTATATCAAACACTTTTAATATCAACTCGCTGAAAAAATTATATGAAATCAATCCTTTTCTGTTGACTCCTGCTCAATTAACTGTTTTTCAGCAGACCAATTATTATGTTGGATTCGATTGGCTTAATGCAAAGGGTCTTCAGCTTCAGGCTAAAATGGGGTTCGTTAAATTCAAAAATCTTCCACTTTTTGTAAACAGCAGCAGTAACTTACTAATACCAAGTGGTAAGGACTTTGCAGTAATGAATGAAGAAAGTGCTACTGCTTTTTTTGTTGAAAGTAACCTGGGTTATATTTTTAGTGATAAACTTTCTTTTAATGCTGCTTTAAAGACATATTCGTTTCAATCACAGCTAACTTATGACGACCCTTATGGTATTTTACCAATTGATTTGAACCTGGATTTCAAATGGAGACCCATTGAGCCTTTGGGATTGAAACTAAATGGTCAAATTTTCGGTGGTAATATGGCAATGGAGGCAGGAAGCTTGCCCTTTAGGACCAAGGGGATCCTTGATTTAGGCTTTGCTGTGGATTATAAATTGAACAAAAAATGGGCTTTGTGGATTGATTTAAATAATATTGCCAATGCCAAGTACCAAAGATGGAACGGATATACTTCGTTTGGATTCAACTTTTTACTTGGTGTAAAATTTAACTTCACCCAATTGGCACAATAAATCCATGCAGTCCAACCAACTTCCAACATTGTTATATCGGTATTTTGCCCAAACAGGCGAAGTTACAATTCCCAGTTTAGGTCAGCTTGTTTATACCAACTCAAATGCTGTTAATGAATTTGCACTAAAGGAATTGAAACCTAGGCATGCTACGCTTGATTTTAAAAATGGGGATCAACAATTAAATGAAAGACAATTTCAATATTTGGTAAACCGCACGGGTAATCCAGAAGACCAAGTTAAAGATGCCCTTGTTTTGTTGGGTGAGGAGTTGCATCAACGACTGCACCATGAAAAAAAATTAGAGTGGATGGGGGTGGGTTCTTTTTTTATTGATGAGAATGGTTCAATTCAATTTCAAGTAAAGGCAAATCATGTTGAATTATATAAGTCTCTCCATTATCAACATGTTATCCGTGAGGATGCGGTATATGAAATGAGGGTTGGTGAAGATCAAAAATCTACCCTTGAAATGGAAAATTTCTTTGAAGAACAAAGAAATGCTTTGGGTAAAAATAAATGGAAAAAAGGAGCTCTAGTTTTAATAGGCGTTCTAGTAATTGCCTTATTTGTTCGTTACAGTAAAGGGAGCTTTTCCTTGCTTGATGGCCGTTTTAATAAGCTACAATTCAAATCAGTTCAAAGTACCTATAAGGTCATTTAATAAACAAGATGGCAGATACACAAGTTTGTCGCATTTGTGGTAGCATCAATACCTCTATTGCCTTTTCTGTAAAAGATTACTCCATTTCACAAGAGGATTTTGTTTTACAAAAATGTATTTCTTGTAGTTATCTTTTTACTACACCTGTACCAGATTTAAATGCTATTGGAAGATATTATGCATCTGATGCATATATCTCTCATACCGATGGAAAAAAAGGATTAATTGAACAGTTGTATCAATTGGTTCGTAAGAGAACAATTGCAGGTAAAAGAAAGCTAATTACTTCATTTTCGGATAGGGAATATGGAGCTATACTTGACTATGGATGTGGTACCGGAACATTTTTACATGAAATGAAAGAGAGTGGTTGGGCTACTCATGGTATAGAGCCTGATGATGGTGCTAGAGCCAAGGCTGAACAATTAATTGGGGCAGCTATTGGTGTACCTAATGATTTAAACAATTTGACTGATGCTTCCTATGATGTTGTAACCATGTGGCATGTCTTAGAACATGTTCATGATTTACACGGAACGATACGAGAAATAAAAAGAGTACTAACGGACAAGGGTAAATTATTTGTTGCTGTTCCCAATCATGAGTCTCATGATGCACTTTATTATGGTTCTCTTTGGGCGGCTTATGATGTTCCTCGTCATTTGCATCACTTCTCGCCTTATGCCATGAAGCGGTTGATGGAGCAAAATGGATTAAAGATAATTGCTAAAAAGGGAATGTGGTTTGATGCTTTCTATGTTTCAATGCTAAGTGAAAAATATAAAAAGGGAAAAATTAATTATTTCAAAGCGTTCTATGTTGGAGTAGTTTCCAATCTTATTGCATTTTTTAAGGTTGAAAAATGCAGTTCATTGATTTATGTGATTTCAAAATAAAGTAATCACATTAATTCCTTTAAAGCAGTTTTATAAATGATTTCATTGTTATTGAGTATGTAGAAATATCCACTTTCTCCATAAGCAATTCTTGCTATCAAAGCTTTGATTCTGGTTTTCGCAAATTCAATCGCTGATTTACTTTTTAGGTTTATTGAAACATTATTGGCAGCTGCAAATATTTGTAGCTCTTTAATGATTGAATCATCCAATGAAAAGCCTTGGTTAAATTCTGTAACGGACTTATACTTTGTTAAAACTTCTTTATGTGCAAAGAAATAGCGGTATGAAAAGTTGCCGATAGTATTTTTTTCATAAAGCTGATTTAAGCTGCTATCAAAAAGGGTGGAGTCGATTGGTATATATAAATCAGGTGTTATTCCACCTCCTCCAAAAAGCTTTTTTCCTTTGAGCGTAGTGAACTGCTGGAGTTTTGTTTCTGAAGTATCTTGGCGTTTATTGCCATGCAAACGATTGACAATCTCCATTTGGTATTTAAAATGATCTTTGTCGTAAGGCTTTTGAATACTTCTTCCCAATGGGGTATAGTATCTAGCTGTTGTTAGCCTGAGTGCTGACCCATCAGAAAGGGTATATTGTTCTTGTACGAGGCCTTTTCCAAAACTTCTTCTTCCAATTATTGTTGCTCTGTCGAGGTCCTGTAATGCGCCAGCAATTATTTCACTGGCTGAAGCTGAGCCTTCATTAATAAGGACAGTTATTTTTCCAGTTTCAAATATACCTCTTCGCTTGGCCTTGTATTCTTTTTTGGGATGGTTGTTCCCCATAGTATATACAAGCAATTGATCTCCGCCAACAAATTCATCAACTATGTCAACCGCCTCTTCAAGAATTCCACCTCCGTTGTCTCTAAGATCCAAAACAAGCGATTCCATGCCTTTATCTTTGAGCATTTGCATGGCTTCCATAAACTCTCGATAGGTATTACCTGAAAAACGATTTAATCTTAAATAGCCAACCTTGTTGTTGGCAAGGTAAGCAGCATCAACAGAGGTTATGGGTATACTACTTCTAGTTAAGTTTTTAACAAGAAGTTTATTTTCTCTTATCAAATTGAGGCTAACTTTTGAGCCTCTTGGACCTTTTACCCATTTTTTAAAAAGGTCGCTGGTAATTTTACTGCCGGTTGAACTACTGTCGTTCACTTTAATAATTTTATCCCCTACCTGCACACCTGCTATTTCAGCTGGACCATCTTTAACAACAGACAATACATGAACTGTATCATTGAAAATATTAAATTCAATACCTACCCCAAAGAATTGTCCTTCTAGGTCTTCATTTACTTCCATTAAATCTGATATCGGAATATATACTGAGTGTGGGTCAAGCGTATTAAGTAGGTCATTAATTGCCTCGGTTGAAGTAGAGTCAATGTCAATTTTATCCACGTATCTTTGTTGAACAAGTTGTAATACTTCTTGAAGTGAATTTGGTCGTGTTGATGAGGTGATGCTGCTTCCATTAGGCATATTGTTGCGTAATTTGTATCCAATGAACATACCTATTACAACAGCTATTGAAAAAAGAAAAGGGATGGCAGTAGTTGATTTGTTATTGTTCATATTGAAATTAAATAAGCTGTTGCAAAGTTGCTGAATAAAGCTGATATATGGGAAGGATAAAACTTATTGCTGATGGTGGAGGAACAAAAACAGAGTGGAGGCTCATAGATGGCTCCACCAAAAAATCATTTTTTACCACTGGCATCAGTCCCTATTACCTCTCCAAAACTGAAATTGAGCAACTTTTATTAAAGGAATTCCCCGCCAGTATATTGAAAAAACAAGTTGGAGAGATCTTTTATTATGGAACCGGATGTAAAACGAAGGAGAAAGCTAACCTAGTTGCTAAAGCGTTATCTGCACTTTTTCCCAAAGCGAAAGTACAGGTGACCCATGATTTAATGGGAGCTGCAATTGCTACTTGTGGAAATCAATCAGGTATAGTTTGTATTCTGGGAACTGGTTCAAATTCTTGTGTATACAATGGTAAGAAGATGGTGAATAATTCACCCGGACTTGGCTATATTCTTGGAGATGAAGGAAGTGGAGCTTATTTGGGAAAGAAAGTGGTTCAATATTTTTTATATGGGATTTTTGATGAAGAGCTTAAAGCTTCTTTTCTAAAGACATTTCAAACATCTAATGAAGAAATTTTACATAAGGTATACAAAGAGCCTTTTGCCAACAGATATCTAGCAGGTTTTGCAAAGTTTTTGTCTTTGCATCGAGGGCATTACATGATTGAAAACATTATAGAGGATGGACTTAGGGATTTTTTCGATCAACATTTACTTCAATACCCCAAACATTCTTCTTATACATTTCATTTTGTAGGAGGGGTGGCTTACCATTTCAGGGATAAAATTGCTGAACTTTGTCGCGATTATGGTTTGAGTCTTGGTAAAATTATGCAACAGCCTATGAAAGGCATCCTAGAATACCATAGTAAATAAATTATGTCGTCATTTCAGAAAATAACCGAAACAAGTTCAAGCTATCGCCATCTAGAAAAAATGACGGTCAAAGAAATATTGACCAATATTAACCAGGAAGATGCAAAAGTGCATGAAGCAGTCTCAAAGGCAATACCATCAATTGTTCGTTTAGTAGAAGCAATTGTAGATAAACTTTTAGTAGGTGGAAGGTTGTTTTATATTGGGGCTGGAACCAGTGGCCGATTAGCTGTAGTTGATGCATCTGAGTGTCCGCCTACTTATGGTGTTCCAGAAGGTCTTGTTGTGGGGATCATAGCCGGTGGAAATGACGCAATGTTTCATGCTGTAGAATTCGCAGAAGATGATATTGATCAAGCATGGAAGGACCTGAGAAAGCATGACATTTCAAGCAAAGATGTTGTAATTGGCATCGCCGCAAGTGGAACAACTCCTTACGTTATAGGTGGATTAAAAGCTTGTAGAGAAAGAGGTATTGTTACAGGATCTATTTGCTCTAATCCAAATGCACCATTATCAGATGCATCCGATTATCCTATTGAAGTAGTAGTTGGACCAGAATTTGTAACTGGAAGCACAAGGATGAAAAGCGGAACAGCTCAAAAACTAGTATTGAATATGATCTCCACAGCTGTCATGATACAGTTGGGTAGGGTAGAGGACAATAAAATGGTCAATATGCAACTTACCAATGATAAGTTATTCGACCGGGGAGTGAAAATGATCATGGAAGAAAATCAAAAACTGAATTATGATCAGGCAAGAACTTTGTTGTTAAAATTCGGTTCTGTTAAATTGGTGTTGGAACAGATTAAATAGGAGTTTAATTGCACGAATTAGAACCATACTTTAATTGGAGGCATCTTTATATTGCTGACGAAGATATGAAGTCCCCCTTTTTTGGTAGGACCTACTCTGAGTTTGAATTCACAAAGACCGTCTATAACTTTTATATCCATCCGCAATGGGATGATTTCGGTTCTTCAACACTGTATATTAAGATACTATATGTTGATTACGAAATCGGTTTCGCTATAATTGAATTGATTGGAGAATGGAATGATGCAATCGAAAATGATATCATGACCCTTAAAAGGGATGTTATAGATCAAATGATTGCCCATGGAATTTATAAGTTTATTTTAATTGGGGAGAATGTTATGAATTTTCATAGCAGCGACGATTGTTACTATGAAGAGTGGTATGAAGACGTTAGCGAAGAGGGCGGGTGGGTAGTTATGTTGAGTCTTGCACAACAATCAAAATACGATTTTAATAGAGCAGGAATTGATCGTTATATCCAATTAATCGACTTTCCAGATTGGCGACCCTACACGCCCATAAATTTGTTCACTAAAATCGATAATTCACAGCTAAAAAGATTGAACAAATACTGAGCTTTTTTGACTTTATATTTTATTGAATTACAGCTTTCTGATGTAACTTTGCACGAATTCTAATTTGAGAAAATTTCAATTATGAACTGGAGTCAATTGTTTAGCTCATCTATTGGGAAAAAGATAGTTATGGCCCTTACTGGAATTTTTCTGGTTGTCTTTTTGGTAGTCCATTGTTACGTGAATGCAAACGTGTTTTTTTCGAATGCTGAAGAAAACTTCAACAGAGCTGCTCATTTCATGGGGACCAATTTGTTGATCCGTATAACTGAAGTTGGTCTTTTTGCTGGATTTATTTTGCACATTGTTCAAGGTTATAAATTGGAATTGCAAAACAGAGCAAAAAGAAAGTCCAGGTATGCAGTAACTGCAGGCAACAAGACCTCAAAATGGTATTCTAGATCTATGGCTATTCTTGGCACCTTGATTCTATTGTTCCTCATCATCCACCTTGCTCATTTCTGGGTTCCCTCCAGGTTTGGTGGTTTGAGTGAAATTGAATACGATGGAGTGGTTTATCATAATCTCTACTTGGAGATGAAAAATATATTTGCTGAGCCAATTGTAGTTCTAGTTTACGTCTTGGGATGTTTCTCACTATCATGGCACTTGTTGCATGGTGTTCAGAGTGCAGCGCAGACTTTGGGTTGGACAAGCAAAAACTATTTCCCAACCATTAAAAAAATTGGTATTGTCTTTTCAATTCTTATTCCTTTGATTTTTGCATTGATGCCAATATTTATGTATTTCGGATGGGAACTTAATACTGGCGCATTAACCTTGTTATTCTAACTTATTTTATAAATCAACAGCTATGCTTGATTCAAAAATTCCTGCAGGACCCTTAAATGAAAAATGGACTAAATACAAAGGTTCTGTAAAGCTTGTCAATCCTGCTAATAAAAGAAAGCTTGAGATTATTGTAGTTGGCACTGGTCTAGCAGGCTCTTCAGCTGCAGCCAGTTTAGGTGAAATGGGTTATAAAGTGAAAGCTTTCTGTTTTCAAGATTCTCCAAGACGTGCGCACTCAATTGCTGCTCAGGGTGGAATTAATGCTGCGAAGAATTACCAGAATGATGGTGATTCTGTATACAGATTGTTTTATGATACCATCAAAGGTGGCGACTATAGAGCAAGAGAAGCTAACGTTCATCGTCTTGCTGAAGTTAGTACCAATATTATTGATCAGTGTGTTGCACAAGGTGTTCCTTTTGCAAGGGAATATGGTGGATTGTTAAGTAACAGATCTTTTGGTGGAACACAAGTACAGCGTACGTTCTATGCGGCTGGTCAAACCGGACAACAATTGTTGATTGGGGCCTATCAAGCCCTTGAGCGTCAGGTAGCACTAGGAACTGTTGAAATGTTTGCACGCCATGAGATGGTGGAACTGGTTATCATCGATGGAAAAGCAAGAGGCATCATTGCCAGGAATTTGGTGACTGGTGAACTTGAAAGACATTTCGGTCACGCAGTTCTATTGTGTACAGGTGGTTACGGTAACGTATTCTATCTTTCTACCAATGCAATGGGTTCAAATGTAACAGCTGCTTGGAAAGCACACAAGAGTGGTGCATACTTCGCAAACCCATGTTTTACGCAGATTCACCCAACATGTATCCCTGTTTCTGGAGATCATCAATCTAAGCTAACCCTCATGTCTGAATCTCTCAGAAATGATGGTCGCATTTGGGTGCCTTCACAAAAAGGTGACAATAGAAAGCCAAACGATATTCCAGAAAACGAGCGTGATTACTATCTAGAAAGAAGATATCCTGCATTCGGTAACCTGGTTCCAAGAGACGTTGCATCAAGAGCAGCTAAGGAAAGATGTGATGCAGGATATGGAGTAGGTTCTTCTAAGCAAGCCGTTTATCTTGATTATGCAGCTGCTATACAGCGTTACGGAAAAGCGGAAGTAAGCAAGAAGAACCTTGGTAATGTTTCGACAGATGTTATCACAGCACTTGGTAAGGAAGTAGTAAAAGAGAAATATGGTAACCTGTTCGCGATGTATGAGAAAATAACTGGCGAAGATCCTTATGAAGTACCAATGAGAATTTATCCTGCTGTGCACTATACCATGGGAGGTTTATGGGTTGATTATGAACTAAAAACAACCATTGATGGACTATACGCCTTAGGTGAAGCAAACTTTAGTGATCATGGTGCAAACAGATTGGGTGCATCTGCATTAATGCAAGGTCTTGCTGATGGTTATTTTGTAATCCCTTATACATTGGGTAATTACTTGGCGGACGATATCAGAACGTCCTCAATACCTACTGATCATCCTGCTTTTGTTGAAGCAGAAAGAAAAGCTTCAGAACGGATTAATAAATTAATGTCTATAAAAGGAAAGCAAACAGTAGAAAGTTTTCATAAGCGTTTGGGTAAAATCATTTGGGATAAATGTGGAATGGCAAGAAGCACAGAAGGTTTGAAACAAGCCATTCAGGAAGTGAGGGCATTGAAAGAAGAGTTTTGGTCTGATGTTAGAATCCCAGGTGAGATCAACAGTATGAATCCCGAATTGGATAAAGCAGGAAGGGTTGCAGATTTCATAGAGCTTGGAGAACTTATGTGTATTGATGCCCTTGAGCGTAATGAAAGTTGTGGTGGTCACTTTCGTGAAGAGTTCCAAACACCTGATGGTGAGGCTTTGCGTGATGATGAAAACTATATGTATGTAGCAGCTTGGGAAAATAAAGGGACTGATTGGGAATTACACAAGGAACCTCTCAATTACGAAATAGTCAAACCTAGTCAGCGTAGCTATAAATAATTCAATCAAAAAGAAACCTGATTTTATGCAACATTATACAATGAATCTCACTCTCAAGGTATGGCGCCAAAAGAACACAAATTCGCAAGGTGCTTTTGAGACTTATCAAGTAAATGATATTTCTTCTGAGATGTCTTTTCTTGAAATGATTGATGTGCTTAATGAAAGATTGATTGCTGAAGGTGCTGATTCGATCGCTTTTGACCACGACTGCCGTGAAGGTATTTGCGGTATGTGCTCAATGGTTATTGATGGTCGTCCGCACGGACCATGGCAGGGTACTACAACTTGTCAGTTGCATATGCGTGCTTTCAAAGACGGTGATGTTATCACAATCGAACCTTTTAGAGCAAATTCATTTCCTGTTATCAAGGACTTAATGGTGAACAGATCTGCATTTGATCGCATCATCCAAGCTGGTGGATATGTTTCTGTCAATACTGGTAATGCTGTTGATGGTAATGCCATTCCAATTGAAAAAGACAAGGCTGATGATTCATTTGCTGCAGCTGCATGTATCGGCTGTGGTGCTTGTGTTGCTGCTTGTAAGAATGCTTCTGCCATGCTCTTTGTTTCAGCTAAAGTTTCGCACTTGGCCTTGTTGCCTCAAGGTGAGCCTGAACGTAAACAGCGTGTGGTGAGTATGATAGCGCAAATGGACAAAGAAGGGTTTGGAAGTTGTACAAATACCTATGCTTGTGAAGCGGAATGTCCTAAGGAAATCTCCGTGTTAAATATCGCAAGATTGAACAAGGAATACCTCAATGCAAGTCTATCAGGTAGTTAATCTTGTTTTGTCTTGATTTAAATACTTTGATGCGCCTATATTTTGGGCGCATTTTTTTGCATGCAAGTCGCCAAAGTTTTAACTTTAACCAGCATCGAAACTGCTCAAATACCCCCAAGTGGCATATGTAAAGGTTTTATTTACTGCATTCATTTTTATAGCCTTTACTGGTTTGTCCCATGCTCAGGACCTGTCCAACAGCAGGAAAAAAACAATAGCAGTAGGTACGACTCCAATAAAAATTGACACTTTAAGTATCGCTCCTAATAGTTTTATAATTAATGAATTAGGGTCAGATTATTATCGAATAGAGTATTCAACTGCTACCTTATTTTGGCTAAAACCTCCACCCAAATTGAAATATGAGGTTAGCTATAGGGTGCTTCCCTTTAACTTATCCGTTTCTGCCCAACGGTTATCTTTTGATTCAATTTTTTACCGATCGGGTATTGAAGGAACTAGGCTTTCTGGAACGAAAAAAGATGTTCGTCCTTTTGATTTTGGCAAAATCAACTCTAATGGAAGTATTGGAAGGTCACTTGCTTTTGGTAATCGCCAGGATGCTGTTTTTAATTCAAGTCTCAATTTGCAGCTAAGTGGTTATATAGGAGACAGTATTTTGCTTAATGCTGCAATTTCTGATAACAATATCCCAATTCAGCCAGATGGGAATACCCAGAACCTGAATGAATTTGATCAGGTCTTTATTCAATTCTCCAAGGAAAAATGGAAGTTGGCCCTAGGTGATTTGGATGTGAGACAGAATGATCTCTATTTCTTGAATTTTTACAAGCGTCTTCAAGGGGTGTCTTTTCAGACTGAAAATAATTTTTCAAAGCAAGTGAGCAACCGGTTAATGGCAAGTGGGGCTGTTGCTAAAGGAAAGTTCACCCGTAATGTATTCCAGGGCATTGAAGGCAATCAGGGGCCTTATCGCTTAAGTGGTGCCAATCAGGAATTGTTTTTTATTGTTTTGGCGGGAACTGAACGTGTATTTATTGATGGGGAGTTGATGCAAAGGGGGGAGGACCAGGACTATATCATCAACTACAATACTGCAGAGGTAACTTTCATGCCTAGACAAATGATTACGAAGGATAAGCGTATCCAAATTGAATTTGAATATGCCGATAGGAATTATCTCAATGCCCAGTTTTTTGTAAATAACCGAATTGCGATAAATGATCGACTAAAACTGACTGTTGGTTTTTTTGGAAACAACGATGCTAAAAATTCACCGATTAACCAAACGTTGACACCTGATCAAAAGCAATTTTTAGGCGGTATTGGTAATGATGTAAAGAATGCTTTTTATCCATCAGCAGTCGCTGATACTTTTTCAACCACAAACATATTGTATAGAAAGATAGATAGCCTTATTGCGCCAAATATTCGTGATACAATTTACATCTATGAAAAAAATAATGCTGCCAATTTATACAGTGTTTCATTTACTGATGTGGGACAAGGAGCGGGTGATTATGTATTAGACAATTCTATTGCGGCAAATGGTAAAGTGTACAAATGGGTAGCACCTAATTTGCAAACAGGAGAGAAGAATGGACGGTATGCTCCTGTTGTGTTGTTGGTAGCACCAAGAAAGCAACAGGTGATGACTATTGCAGCTGATTGGGAAATTTCAAAAAAATCACGACTAACAGCAGACTGGGCCTATAGTAAATATGATTTTAATCTTTTTTCCAATAAATCATCACAAGATCAAAATGGTTTTGCTGGAAAACTAGACTATACAAATGAGTTCACTATTGATTCAACCAAAGGCTGGAGTTTACAAGCTAATGTTGGCGGGGAATTTGCAAATGCAACATTCAAGCCAGTAGAGCGATTGAGGACTGTCGAGTTTGCTAGGGATTGGGGTTTAGATCTAGTAGTACAAGCAGCTGATGAGAAGTTGTTTCATGCTCAGATGCAATTGAAACAACGCTTACATCATGTATTATCATATAAAGTAGAAACCTATAAGCGTGATAAAGATTTTAACGCACTTAGAAATACCATCGATCATAAATATTTAAGTAAGGGATGGAGAGTAAATAATGTATTTGTCATCACTCAGTTTAATGATGCTTTAAAATCTGGTTATTTTCTTCGGCCGTCGGTTGATATGGCTAAGCAAATTAAACAACTGAACAATAGGGAATTCAGTCTCAAATATACCGTAGAGCGAAACTTTACTCAGCTCAAACAAACTGAAACCATCAGTGGAAACAGTTTCTCTTTTTCTACTTTTCAATTCGCAACACAATCCGACCCATCAAAGATGAACAAGTGGGGATTCAAATATTTTACACGTGCTGATGCATTACCCATTGATAATAAATTGAGCAGATCAGATAGAAGTCACAATTACAATTTAAATGGCGAGTGGATGTCTAATGAGCACCATCAAATCAGGTTAAATGCAACATATCGAAAGCTAAATGTTACAGATACTAGATTCAATATAAAGGCTGATGAACGTGTGCTTGGGAGAATTGAATATTTTACTGATGTCTGGAAAAATGCCATTACAGGTAATTTCTTGTATGAACTTGGAAGTGGTCAAGAGCCTCGGCGCGACTTCACCTATTTTGAGGTACCAGCTGGACAAGGTGAATATACTTGGATAGATTATAACAACGATGGAATTCAGCAATTAAATGAATTTGAAATTGCAAAGTTTCGTGATCAGGCGAAATATTTAAGAATTTATACACCTACAAATGATTTTGTGAAGACAGATTTTCTTCAATTCAACTACAATATTGTCTTTAATCCATCAATGGCAATAGCTGATAATACAGAAGGAATAATGGGTAAGTTCATTCGCAGGTTGTATTTTCAGTCCTCTTTGCAAACTAGTCAAAAACAAAGGGCATTCGGTGATCGTAGTTTAAATCCATTTGCAACGATGATTGCGGATACAAGTTTAATTAGTTTTGATCAATTGCAAACACACTCACTTTCTTTTAATAAGTTCAGTCAGATTTGGGGTGTAGACCTCAATTACTTCCAAAATACCAATAGAGCATTTTTGTCCTTTGGTGAAGAAACCAGGAGAATTAATGAAGTTTCACTTAGAATCAGATCGAATTGGGCAAGGAAGTATACAATTGATTTAATTGGTAAAAAGAATAACAATAAGCTTTTGACGCCAAACTTTAGTAACAGAAACTTTAACATTGAATCATACTCAATTGAACCAAGAGTGAGTTATACAAAAGGAACCACCTTTAGGGCTCAATTTAGTTATAACTATCAGGAAAAAAGAAATGAAGGTCCAGAGCGTGCAAAGATTAAATCGTTGCAGATGGAAAGTAAATACAATATAGTTGCAAATACTTCTTTGTCGGGCCGCTTTACCATGTCAGACATCTCGTTTAATGGAATTTCCTCATCTACCTTGGGATATATCATGATGGAAGGACTTCAACCCAATAAAAATTTTGTTTGGCAACTGGATTTTACAAAGCGATTGAACTCTTTTATAGAGATGAGCTTTCAATATGAAGGAAGGAAAGCTGGTTCTTCAGGAATTGTTAATTTAGGCAGGGCCCAATTGCGTGCCATCTTATAAAAAAAGCCGCCTTTTACAAAGCGGCTTTTGATTAAAAAAAGAAATTAAATTATTTCAACGTAGCAATACCTTCACCGATTTTGAAACCATTTTGATAGACAATAACTGCATAATTACCTTTCATGTATTTTTCAGTCTGTCTTAGGTCGAAGCTTATATTCTTGGCTTCACCTTGCTTGTATTCTACATCAATTTTTGTAGTAAAATCAACTTGACCATCTTGTCTTGTATTGATGGAGCCAGATGCAAGTGCTTCTTCTTTAATTACTTTTCCACCAGGGTCTTTAGCGATTATGAAAAGTTGTTTAGGCCCGGAAGTGGCAATCCTGTTTTCATCAAGATTGAAAGAAACCCTAAGTTTATCTGCTCTTTTTGCAGAACTAGTAGACTTCTCTTTACCAGAACTTTTTTCATTTATAGGTGTGATGCTAAAAGCAGAAGCATGAAGTGTAGATCCCACATCCACTTTATTTTCGGCATCTTTTTTTGCTGCTTCAGTAGAGGCTAGGGTAGTATTTAAGCTTTTATTTTCAGTGGTTAAATTTTCTTTGTCCACTGTCAATTGTTTATTCTCGGTTTGGAGACGCTCAATTTCCTTAACATAGCCATCAATTTTGCCATTCAATTCAGCAACAAGATTTTTAGCTTCAGCAAGATCAGCAGCTGTTGCGTTTTGTTTTCCAACAAGCGATTTGAACTTTCCTTTGAGTATATCCATCTCGGTATTACGCTTTTTCACAATACTATCCAATCCGGCATTAGAGGCAGTGAGCTCGTCTAATCTTAGCAATGCTGCATTGTATTCTGTTTGAACTGCATTTTTAGCTGAATCTAAGTTTGCATAGTCTGCATTTTTTTCAGCAATTACAGCATTTGATTGGCTTTTGGCATAGAAAAAGTATCCCCAAGATGCAACAAGTAAAATTGCCAATAGAATGATAATGTTTTGCTTGTTGTCTTTGTTAGTTGTACTCATGATTTAGGAATTGATGATCAATATTGACCGGTTATCAATAAATTTGACTATACAAAGGAAATGAAATTTACTCTTAAGTCTCCTATGTAAATGTTAAAATGAGTGTATTTGTGCGAATTATCATTCAATTGTTGATATTGTTATGAGTGCTGAACAAATTATAAGTGATTGGAAAAAGAAACACTTCAAACCAGTTTATTGGTTAGAAGGTGAGGAGCCTTATTACATCGACAAGCTCACAAAGCTTGCTGAAGAAACAATACTTCCTGATGACCAAGTGGCGTTTAATCTATCGGTTTTTTATGGAAAAGATAGTAAGGTTGAAGAAATAATTAATGCTTGTCGTCGTTATCCAATGTTTCACGACTTACAAGTTGTTATCGTTAAAGAAGCACAGCAACTTAAAGATATAGATAAACTTGAATCCTACATCTATCAACCACTAGCCTCAACTGTACTGATAGTTGCGCATAAGGAGAAGAAAGTAGATGGGAGAAGTAAATTGGCTAAAATTTTAAAAGGTAAAGCCGAGCTTATTTCTACCAAAAAATTATACGACAATGAACTGCCTGAATGGGCATCAACAATGATAACAGCAAAGGGCTTCTCTATTCAGTCGAAGGCATTACACATGTTAGTAGGACATATAGGTAATGATTTGCAGCGTATTGAAAATGAGATTGAGAAGTTATCTATCAATTTAAGCGGTAGAACACAAATTTCCGAAGATGATATTGAACAGTATGTAGGGGTAAGTAAGGAGTTCAATATTTTTGAATTGCAGTCGGCCCTCATTAACCGAGACCTGCCTTCAGCCTTAAATATCATTAATTACTTCGCTTCAAATCCAAAAGCTGCTCCAATACAGTTGATCTTGCCCACTTTTTATTCTTTTTTTAGTAAGCTTTATATAGCAGCTTCAAGTCCAACTCGTGATGAGTATAGTCTATCAGCATTATTAGGCTTGAAGGGTTTTTTTGTAAAACAATACATTCAAGCACTTCAGCGCTATAGCTTTTCTGATATAGAAAAAGTACTTTTATTGTTATCGCATTATAACTTAATCAGTATTGGTATTGGCAGAGTAAATGCAGATGATGCGACTTTGATGAAAGAAATGGTAACCAAAATAATTGCAAAAGACGCTTGATCAAAACATAGCACTGATCTCTATTTTGTCCTTGTGTAATTGTTGTTTTAAGGTATCAAGTCCGGAAAATTTCATTTCTTTTCTGGTATAAGCAATTAGACTTACGCGAAGGATTTCATTGTATATATCCTCATCAAATGAAAAAATATGGACTTCAATTCTTCTTTCTTTACCATTGACAGTTGGCCTGTAGCCTATATTCATCATGCCATGGTAATCTCGTATTTCGCCATTTTTCAATAATTGTACTGCAACAGCATAAACACCTGATGCTGGAATCAATTTATCGCTATCAATAATTGCGAGATTGGCTGTAGGATAACCTAAGGTTCTGCCAAGCTTATCTCCTACAACAACTTTTCCAGTTAGTTGATAGTGATAGGTAAGCAATTCATTGGCTAATTTGATTTCTCCATTTAATAACGCATGTCTAATATTAGTGGAACTTATCCTTGATTTATTTAAGACCTGTTCTGGTATTTCCAGTACCCGATAACCCAACTGAGGGCCCATGCTGCTCAATAATGCAAAGTCTCCGCTGCGTTCTTTACCAAAGCGGTGGTCATTCCCAATGATAATTAACTTGGGATGAAAATAAGCGACTAAAAATTGTTTGATATAATCAGTTGCTCTAAGTTCTGCAAAGGCCGGATCAAAAGGGACTACAACAAGGTGATCTATTCCAAAAGCCTGAAATTGTTCTATTCTCTCATCTAGGCTTGTAAGCAATGATGGAGCATCGGCATTATTCAAAATTCTTCTTGGATGTGGGTGAAAAGTAATTACAACCGTTTCACCTGCAAGTTCTTTTGCATGTTGCTTTAATTCCTTTAATATGGCTAAATGACCACTATGAACACCATCAAAAGTGCCGATAGTGAGCACTGGATTAATGAAATTGGGTAAATTTTCTAATTGGAAGTGTACCTGCATAAGGGATGCAAAAATAATTGAAAACCAAGAATCAACACGCTGTGAATAAGAATGATTCTAAAAACTTGTCAATTCATCCGACTGAAGTAGTTTTGCTGCTACCAACACAAATCATGAGTTTATACAATAAAAGAGGAGTTTCAGCCCAAAAAGAAGAAGTACATGATGCGATAAAAGGCCTTGATCAAGGACTTTTCCCCAATGCCTTTTGTAAGGTTTACCCAGATTATCTTTCTGGTGATAATAATTTTATTAATGTGATGCATGCAGATGGTGCAGGCACCAAGAGCATTCTTGCTTACCTCTACTGGAAGGAGACTGGAGATTTGTCCGTTTGGAAAGGAATAGCTCAAGACGCAGTGGTAATGAACTTGGATGATTTGCTTTGCATAGGAGTATATGATAACATCATTTTCAATTCCACAATCGATCGAAATAAAAACCTTATCCCAGGTGATGTGCTTAAAGCCATAATTGATGGTACAAGTGAATTGTTTGCATCACTGTCGGAAATGGGAGTGAATGTGCGTTATCTTGGTGGCGAGACAGCTGATGTGGGAGATGTAGTGAGAACGGTTGCCGTGAATGGTACCATGACAGCCAGATGGCCAAAAAACCGATTGGTGACCAATGAAAAAATCAAAGCTGGTTCAGTAATAGTTGGTTTATCTAGTTCTGGGAAGTCCCATTACGAAACTGAATACAACAGCGGTATTGGCAGTAATGGGTTGACCAGTGCCAGGCACGATATGTTTTCAAATTATTATTCATCTGCTTATCCTGAGTCGCATGACCCTGCTCTGCCAAAAGAAGTAGTATATATTGGTAAGCATAAACTAACTGATCTTGTTGATGTTCCTGCTTTTGGTAACATCAATGCAGGAAAATTGGTGTTGAGTCCAACCCGTACATATGCGCCTATTTTAAAAGAAATTTTGGAAGATCATTTTGACGCGGTTCATGGTTTGATTCATTGCAGTGGGGGTGGACAAACAAAATGCTTGAAATATTTACCCGGACCAATGAAAGTGTTTAAAGATAATTTGTTTGAAGTGCCTCCAGTATTTCAATTGATTAAATCTGCAAGTAAGGCTGACGATCGTGAAATGTTACAGGTGTTCAACATGGGTTGCAGAATGGAAATTTATACGGATGAAAATCATGCTAAAGAGATGATAGCTATTTCTAACAAATATGGAGTAGAAGCTAAAGTGATTGGAAGGGTAGTAGCTTCAGAAAAGAAATGTCTGGAAATACAAGTTGGTGCAGATAAACATATCTTTGAGTAACAAATTTTTTCTATGAGTGAGGTTGTTTTGGAAATCAGTAATGCCAATATTTACCAAGGTGATTCATTGATTTTGACTGATGTCAATATTCAAGTTTCAAGAAGTGAGTTTGTATACCTGGTTGGTAAAACTGGTTCAGGAAAATCGAGTTTGCTTAAAACTTTGTATGGTGAGTTGCCTTTAAAAAACGGCAAAGCAATTGTAGCTGGGTTTGATCTAAAAGACTTGACATGGAAAACAGTCCCTTTTCTTAGAAGAAATATTGGAATTGTGTTTCAGGACTTTCAATTGTTGACCGATAGAAATGTTCATGATAACTTGAAGTTTGTACTTAAGGCAACAGGTTGGCAAAATGAAAAAGAAATAGAAGATAAAATTGACGAAGTACTTGGTAAGGTGGGATTAAAAACTAAAGGGTTTAAGTTTCCCTACGAATTATCAGGTGGTGAACAGCAAAGAGTGGATATTGCTAGAGCATTGTTGAATTCTCCCAGATTGATTTTAGCTGATGAACCTACTGGTAATCTTGATCCAGAAACTACAGATGAAATCATGAATTTGTTGTTTCAGATCAGTAAGGAGCTTGGTACTGCAATTGTAATGGCAACCCACGATTACATGGTCATTAATAAATATCCCGCTCGTATGATCAGGACTGAAGGTGGGAGGGTTATCGATAATGCTACGATATCCAGCTAAGTAATTTCCCCAAACTTTCTTGGTCTTGAAATTTGTTATTGAGCAGTTGCTGTCTTGCATATTTTTCTTCTTCACTGAATTCTGTTTCGAATAATTCCTTTGTTTTCTGAATGAACTCTTCTGGTGATTGAGCAATATGACAAACTGATTTTATCTCTTTGTCTTTTGATCTTTTTGAATTGATTAGAATATGTCTGCCTAATGCAAGTGATTGTAAAAGATTGTCGTCGCCTTCAGCTTCTATGAAAGTGGGGCTCAATATTATTTGTGCTTTTTTGATGAGTTCTTGCATTTCTTTTTCACCTGGATTAGTAACAAGGCAAGTATGTTGTCTCACGTGAGCAGCATTTTCAAGATGCGTTGAAGGATTAGAGCCTGCAATCACAAATGGTATTTCTAAAGTGTGGAATACATGTTCAAGTAGCCAGAATGCAGCATATGCTGTTTCTTCATTTGATAGTTTTCCATGAAATAAACAGAAATGGCCTTTATTCGATTGATGAAATACAGCAGGCATGCCTGTGAAAAGAGGAACCCATTGAGTATGATTTTCTGTTTTTTGTTTCAGTACTTCATGTAATTTTTTTGAGCTCGTAAAGAGAGTCGTTTTTTGGGATATCAATCTTTTAAAATACCTATTCATTCGCCACGCTTCTACCTGGTAATGTAATTTTTTCCCTTTCCAGGGTACCAATGATGAAAGCTGTTGGAAATAAACAGATTCATTTTTGCTTAATCGAATTGCAGTCTTCCTTTCACTGCTTAAATAATTATCATAGATTGCGAAAGAACTTGTTAATCCCATAAATAAAATTGGGAAATCGTCTTGATTTAATCTCTCTCTCAATTTATTGCTTGATCTGGTTGAAACATGGTAAGGTAAATCTAGTTTGAAGCTGATTTTAGATAAATCTCTTTCATAATAGTTGATTGTCTCGCAGATTTCATTCATTTGAGGGGTAGGCTCAAAAAAATCGTTGGAGAGGCAGTGCAGATGTATGCTGATTTTTTGTTGGTGAAGCGATTTGATCAAAAAATAGGCATCCAATGTTTGGGAGTTGTCCACTGCATTAGGAAGCTCACTTGTAACAATATGCAAATGTGTAGGCATCTTTATATAAAATACATTTAGGTGATGATTTGTTCTTGTTAACTTCGTTAAAATTTAAAAAAATGGAAAATTCAGAAAATCCATCCCCTATATCTCCCTTGAGGCCAAGGTTTCTTACTTTTTTATGTTACCTGACCTTGTTTGCAAGCTCCTACATGATGTTATCTGCCATTGCGGGAGTATCCAATCCTGATGAATTAAGCAAAACCCTTAACAAAAGCATGGAAAATTGGGATTCCGTCTTCAGTCAGGCTTTAGAGGTAGATCCCAAGGGGAAAGAACAATTTGAGCAAGCCATGGAGGAAATTTCCTTGGCCAATACCCGTTCAAATATGAGAGATAATAGCTTTTTTTCATTGATTTCCAATGTTTTAACGCTAATTGGTGCCGTTTTAATGCTAAGGCTCAAAAAAAACGGTTTTAGGCTTTATGTTTTAGGCTGCATTATAGGGGTTGTAGCACCCGTCATTGTTTTTGGGGCAGATAATTTTCTGGGTCTATCATACGCTATGTTATCTGGATTTTCCAGTATTTTATTCATATCCCTCTATGCTTTCAAACTGAAATACATGGAATAAAGCAGTTATTTCATTCATTTTCCTTACCTTTGCAGCCAAATTTTGGATGTAATTTTAGATGAATTTAAAAAAATTGAGATGTCAAGCGTAACAAAAGAAAGAAAGTCTGCAATTGTTGCTGAATATGGAGGCAACGCAAAAAACACAGGTTCAATTGAAGCACAAATTGCTTTGTTGACAGAAGAAATCAATGAGATTTCAAATCATTTACAAGCTAACAAAAAAGATTTCGGCACCCATAGGGGACTGATGAGAAAAGTAGGTCAGCGTAAGCGTCTGCTTATTTATCTGAGTAAGCACAACCTAACTGGATATCGTGCATTGCTCGAAAAACTCGGTCTAAGAAAATAATTTTTACAGAAATGTTTTATTCCCAACACCTGTTGGGAATATTGCTTTTTGGAACTTTCCAAAAAATACAATCATGCTACAACAACCTATACAATCAAGTTTCGACCTTGGTAACGGTCGAATTGTGACCATAGAAACAGGACGTCTTGCTCGCCAAGCTGACGGAGCTGTAACCGTTAAACAAGGTAACTGTGTTTTGCTTGCAACAGTTTGTGCAAACAAAGAACCACGTGAGGGACAGGATTTCTTTCCTCTTTCAGTTGATTATCAAGAAAAATTTGCTTCAGCAGGAAGAATCCCTGGTTCGTTTTTTAAGCGTGAAGGAAGATTGAGTGATTATGAAGTATTGATCAGCCGTTTGATTGATCGTGCGCTCAGACCTCTTTTCCCTGAAGATTATTTCTGCGATGTTCAAGTACTTGTTACATTGATTTCATCGGATCCAGAAATCATGCCAGATTCATTAGCATGTCTTGCTGCTTCTGCGGCATTGGCTGTTTCAAATATACCTATCAAAGAAATTATTTCTGAAGTACGAGTTGCAAGAGTAAATGGTGCGTTGGTTGTAAACCCAACCAGAACTGAATTGGCAAATGCTGATATGGATTTCATGATTGGTGCTACTTCCAAGAACCTGATGATGGTGGAAGGTGAATCAAAAGAATGTTCAGAAGCTGACGTGGTAAAAGCATTGGGTGTTGCACATGATGCGATACGTACTCAAATTGTAGCTCAGGAGGAATTAAGAACCAAGGTAGGTGTTCAAGGAAAAAGAGATTATCCAAAACCTCCTGCAGATGAAGCCATTCAAGAAAAAGTAAATGCCTATTCAGCTAAGGTTTATGAAATTTCTAAAGCTGCTTCTAGTAAGGCTGATCGTTCTTTAGCCTATGATGCTTTGAAGAAAGAAGTTGTTGCTTCATTAGGTGAAGAGGCTACCCCAGAGCAAATTAAATTAGCAAAAAAATATTATGAAGACCTTAAGTGGGAGGTTGTTCGTAACATGATGTTGGATGACAGAACAAGATTGGATGGCAGGAAACTTGATGAAGTGAGGCCATTGAACATGGAAGTGGATGTATTGCCTAGTCCACACGGTTCTGCCTTGTTCACTCGCGGTGAAACCCAATCATTGACCACCATCACTTTTGGTACGCCATTGGATGAATTGTTGATTGAGAGTGCAGCTAAATCTGAATACAACAAGTTTATTCTTCACTATAATTTCCCTGCGTTTTCAACAGGTGAGGTTAAACCAATGAGAGGTCCGGGTAGACGAGAAGTTGGACATGGTAATTTGGCATTGCGTTCATTGAAGCAAATGATGCCGGGGAATGACTATGCATATACAGTGAGAGTTGTTTCTGATATTTTGGAATCGAATGGTTCTTCTTCTATGGCGACTGTCTGCGCAGGGTCATTGGCTTTAATGGATGCTGGTGTTCCTATTCCAAAGCACGTTAGTGGTGTTGCCATGGGATTAATTACAAGACCTAGCGATGGCAAATATGCTATTTTAACTGATATCTTGGGTGATGAAGATCATTTGGGTGACATGGATTTCAAAGTGACTGGAACCAAGGATGGTATTTGTGGTATTCAAATGGATATCAAAATCGATGGTTTGAGCATGGAGACCATGATGGAAGCGCTTGAGCAAGCTAGAAAAGGTCGTTTGCACATTTTGGATGCAATGTATGAAGCTATGCCAGCTGCTAGAGCTGAGGTTAAGCCACATGCACCAAGAATGCAGAAGTTGTTTATTGATAAAGAATTTATTGGTGCTGTTATTGGTCCTCAAGGAAAGATCATTCAAGAGATTCAGAGAGAGACTGGAACCACCATTAATATTGAAGAAATTGGTAACCAAGGTGAGGTTAGTGTATTCAGTCCAGCTAAAGAGGGACTAGACAGAGCTGTTGCTTGGATCAAAGGTATAGTAGCCATGCCAGAAGTTGGTGAGGAATACGAATCTAAGGTGAAGTCGATTATGCCATATGGTGCATTCGTAGAGTTCATGCCAGGCAAGCAAGGGTTGCTTCACATCAGTGAAGTAAGCTGGAAGCGTTTGGAAAACCTTGATGGGATTTTGAAAGAGGGAGATACCGTAAGGGTTAAGCTCGTGGGTATCGACCATAAGACTGGTAAATTTAAACTAAGCCGTAAGGCCTTGATTCCAAAACCTGATTTTAACCAGGCTGATGGGAATAACAATAACCAAAATTAAATTGCAAGCCGGCTACCAAGCCGGCTTTTTTGTATGAATTATACAGGTATAACCTTTGAAGGACTTTCACAGGAGCAATCGGATATCTTGGTTGCTTTGCTACCAGAATATGGTTTTCATGGTATGGAAGAAATGGAAAATGGCATTAAGGCATATGCAAAAGAAGGTATTGCTGATCTTGAAGCATTGACTGCTCTTTCAACTGAGATGAGTCTTATTTTCACTATTCAACAAATAGAAGAAGAAAACTGGAACCAAAGCTGGGAATCAAATTTTGAGCCAGTCGTTATACCTGGAAAAATTCAAGTTCGTGCACATTTTCACAGACCAATTGATTCAGTCGATCATCAGATTTTGATAACGCCCAAAATGAGCTTTGGAACTGGTCATCATCCCACTACGAAAATGATGATGATGGCCATGTTGGAAACGGATTTTAAAGGGAAGACTGTTGCTGATTTCGGGACAGGCACAGGAATACTTTCCATATTAGCCTTCCAATTGGGAGCTATCTCTATTAAGGCTATTGACAACGACGATTGGAGTATTGAAAATGTAAAAGAGAATATCAATTTAAACAAGGCGAATGCCATTGAGGTATCAAAAGCAAGTAATCTTGATAATATAGATGCTGTTGATATTATTTTGGCTAATATAAATAAGAATGTATTAGTTGAACACGTTCAGTCCATTCGAGCAAAAACCCAAGAAAATGGGAAATTAATCATAAGTGGCTTATTAAGAACCGATTATGAAGATATTATAAACGTGTTCGGTCCATTTTTTGGCTCAAATCACCAAAAATTTGAGGAAGGAGATTGGTTGGCGATATCATTCCAAAACTAGCTTTTAACAGTATGTGAAAGCTCGTTTGTTATTTTTTTATTAACTTTGCATACCTTTTACTGGCTAAAAGCTTATGAATGAATTTCTTTTAATCATATTGGCCTATCTCATTGGATCCATTCCAACTTCATTAATAGTTAGCCGTTCTCAATTCAATATTGATATCCGTGATTATGGAAGTGGAAATGCTGGGGCAACCAATACCTTCAGGGTTCTGGGTTCTAAGTGGGGAACATTTGTTATGATGATGGATATGCTCAAAGGTTTGGTTGCAGTCAAGCTTGCCCTACTTTTACCTTACTATATTGAAAATGAATTTGAAAGGACCAATTTTCAAATTGGGTTGGGATTAGCAGCAGTATTAGGCCATATTTTTCCTGTTTGGGCAGAGTTTAGAGGAGGAAAAGGAGTGGCTACTTTATTTGGCTTAATAATTGCCATATCTCCTTGGACAGCATTGAGTTGTATAGGGGTATTTCTACTAGTACTTTATCTAACCAGGTTTGTTTCTTTGAGCTCTATTTTGGCTAGTATGGCATTTCCTGTTTTCATTTTAGTAGTATTCAATGTAGATAATATTGCCTACCGCATTTTTGCCATAGCTGTTGCCCTTCTAGTGATCATGACACACCAAAAAAACATTGGCAGATTGCTTTCTGGCAGTGAAAGTAAAGTGCCCATTTTCAAGAATAGAGATAAAAGAAGATCAAGAAGAGGATAATTTCTGGTTTCGAATTCTTTCTGCTAGTACTTTATTTTTCTAATTTCTTTTTAATGTTTTCGCATATATGTGGAAAAAATGTTAATTTTGTCCTCCCAACAAAAATTACCACGGATGCTTGTGAACATTTTTGAAAGACTTGAATTATGCGATGAAAAAAACCTACTTATTCAAGGTATACCATCCACACTTGAAAAATATTTCACAAAATTGTCTTTCGCTAAAAATGTTACCCCTTTACTTAAAAGTAGAAAAATTGAGTTTGCTTTGGTATTTGCACTCAACTACCAACAACTTTCAGCAATTTTAAAAGATGTAGTTCCTGCTTTAAAAGATAAAGGAAAGCTTTGGGTTGCTTATCCTAAACCAACTTCTAAAATTGTAAGCGATTTAAATAGAGATTGTAATTGGGATTGTTTGTGTACCAAGGGTTTTGGTAAAATAGATGAAGTGGTGATTGACCATGTATGGACAGCCATTCGTTTTTGTACCTCAGCATCAAAAGCTGAACAACAAGTTATGGGTATTGATCACCTAAATATCGATGCAACTGTAAAAGATGTGGTGGTAAAAAGTTCTAGGAAGTATTCTACATCAATAAGAACTGCTGTTTCATAATTATTTTTCAAGAGTCTCTACAGCATTAATTAAAGCATTAAAGCTATTGAACATTGAAGTATTCTTTTGATATACTTCAATAGCCTTGAATCCTGGCCCCCCACATAACAATTTTGCATTCCTAGCAGTTCTTGCAATAGTATCGACGTATTGTTTAATGTTCAATTCTGCAAAATTGGTAATCATATAAGCAATAATATGCGTGGGGTAGAGTTTTCTAACAGCATAATCCAAAGTCTCTATTTTGGTATTTGCTCCCATGTAAAAAACTTCAACTCCTTTTTGTTTTAATACCAATTGGATGAATAATAAGGGTAATTCATGGTGTTCATTTTCTGGACAAAAAAGCAGAACTTTTGCAGAGGATTTTCTCTCACCTGATCTAACTTTGTCAATACTATTGATAAGGCTTGACCTAATCAGGTTACTTGCAAAGTGTTCTTGAACAGGCATTATGTTACCAAGCATCCAAAGATTTCCAATTCTAAATAAGACGGGGAAGATGATATGCAAATAGAGATCATTTTCATCTATTGACTCTCTTAATTCTGAAAACAATTTCTTGAATTCTATTTCATTTAAGTCGACGGTAAATTCTATGAATCGATTGATGAAAACTTCAAAATTTGTTTTTCGTTCTAATTGAAGTGTGCTGATTGCCATCTCGTCTAAAGACATACCAGCAATCTTTGAAATCTTAAATCCTCCGTGGTATAATGTTGAAATTCGAAGTATTTGTTTGAGATCGTTATTGTCGTACATCCTGTGTTTTCCGGGGGTGTTAAGTGGCATGATGATGCCATATCTTTTTTCCCAAGTACGCAGGGTGTGCGCTTTAATTCCAGTTAAATTTTCAATATCTCGTATGTTAAAAAATTGCACTTATTTTCTTTTATCCTTGAATATAACCAATCATGTTAAAATTCCAACAAAGAACTAGCGATAATATTAAAATCCTGCTTTTGTGTTACATTTGGATAGCAAAAGAATTAAACAATGAGTACAGGTTGGGTCATTTTTATACTAACAACCCTTGGTTTTCATATTGGCTTATTTGGGATGTTTAAAAAGGCAGGTATCGATGCTTGGAAAGCTTTTGTACCTTTTTACAATACCTGGTTAATGGTAAACAAAATGGAATTAAAAATCCATTGGTTTTTCTTCCAACTCATTCCAATTGTAGGTCAGTTTATTACCTTATGGATATGTATAAAGTTTGTTGAACATTTCGGTAGATTCTCATTATTGCATCATGCAGCGACAGTCTTTATTCCATTTATTTATTTCCCTTATTTGGGTTTTTCTAAGCAAGAACGTTTTGCTGGAATTGCTGTAGTTAAAAATTACCAGAAGTCGGGTACTAGAGAATGGATTGATGCAGCAGTATTTGCTATTGTTGCTGCTACAATCATTCGTACTTTTATATTTGAAGCTTATGTTATTCCAACAGGTTCAATGGAGAAAACCTTATTGGTAAATGATTTCTTGTTTGTAAGTAAAACAAGTTATGGGCCAAGAGTTCCCAATACCCCTTTATCCTTTCCTTTTGTTCATCACACACTGCCAATAGGCACTGCTCCTTCATATTTGGAATGGATCAAATTGCCATACAAAAGAATTTGGGCAAGTGACATTCAGCGTAATGATGTTGTTGTGTTTAATTATCCGGTAGGAGATACAGTCATTAGAGAGTATCAATCTGAGGTTAATTATTACGATTATTTGCGTGCCTATGAATCTAGAGGTGGAACAAGAGAAATGTTATTTGCGGAGAGAGATGATATTATTGTTCGTCCTGTTGATAAGCGTGAGAACTTTATAAAACGATGTGTTGGTATACCAGGTGATACTATATCAATAGTAAATGGCCAAGTATTCATCAGTGGTGTAACAAATCCAAATCCACCTGCTTCTGAAATGCCTTATTATGTTACGCTAGATGGAAAAGGTTTCTTTTCTGATGAATTCATCAAAGAAGAACTAAACATTGACCCCCAAGATTCAGAGCAACGTGATTTAATGCAACTGCAGGATAACCCCAACACCTATCGTTTAACCCTTACTCCTAATCAAGTTGAGATGGTCAAATCATTTCCTTTTGTGGTGAAAGGGTCTGTTGTGCCAGAATTGAATACAAGTGGTTTTGGCAATACGTATCCTTATGATACTGCCAATTTCAAATGGAGTGAAGACAATTTCGGACCAGTATGGATACCTAAGAAAGGTTCATCTGTTCAACTCAATCCCAAGAATATCAGTTTATACAAAAGAGTGATTCAGGTATATGAGGAAAATATTTGGGAGGAAAAAGATGGAAAAATATTTATCAATGGCGTTGAAGCTGTTTCCTATACTTTCAAATTGGATTATTTCTGGATGATGGGAGACAACAGGCATAATTCACAAGACTCTAGGTTCTGGGGATTCGTTCCAGAAGATCATATTGTGGGTAAGGCTTCATTTATCTGGTTTAGTTGGCAGAACGGACCAAGATGGTCTAGGATATTCAAGAAAATCAAGTAAACCCTTTACCAAATGAATACAGGCAATATTGAAATCAGTTACAAGAAATATCACACTATCGATGAATTGCCTGAATCCGATCAAGTATTGATTAAGGATGCCAAAGCCTTGGCTAAAACTGCATATGCACCATATTCAGGCTTTAGAGTCGCTTCAGTGGCATTGATGAGTGATGGAAGTATAGTAAGAGGTACAAACCAAGAAAACGCCTCTTATCCCATTGGATTGTGTGCAGAGCGGGTATTGTTGGCTGCAGCTTCATCGGTTGCACCCGGACAATCAATTGTTACCATAGCTATTACGTATGAAAGTGATACTGTGGATATATCAATACCTGTTGCACCATGTGGTATTTGCCGTCAGTCTTTACTTGAGTTTGAGTCGAGGTTTCAACAACCTATGCGTGTTTTGCTTGCTGGAGGGCAAGAAGTTTTTGAATTTCCCACTGTTTCCTTGTTGCTTCCCTTAGGGTTTAAGCCACATCATTTAGGTAAATAAATCAAAGTAATTTATTGATTTCTCCAGTGAGAAATTGAAGTGTAGTAACAGCAACTTGTGCTCTGAATTGAGCATTGATATACCTGTTCTCTGCTTCAATCAAACTCAATTGTGCTTGTCGGAGTTCAATAGAGTTGCTCACCAATTTCTTAAATCTTTCAGTTGATATAAAATTATTTTCTTCTGCTAGTTTAACATTACTTTCTTCAATTTCTATAATTTTCATAGCGTTTTCATATTCTTGATAGGCTATGAGTAAATCTCTCTGTAGCGAAATTCTCAATTGTTCAATTTGTAGTGTTTGTCTCTTTTCCTGAATTGCATTAGATTTTAGTTGGGTACGATTGATATTTCCATTAAAGATGGGAATTGCCAAGCCCAATCCTATGTTTGGACCGAATGTTTGGTTGGTGAGGAAGAATCCAGCTGTTGATCTTTGTTTGTTCAAAACCGTATTAGAATTTAAGCTTAAAATTGGAAGTCTTTGTGAGTTGATAATTTTTCTATCATTCAAAATATTCTGCCTTTCTTGTTGCGCCATCAACAATTGATAGTTCTGTTTTTCCAATATGCTAACCAAGCTTCCAAAATCAATCTTAGGCACATTAAACTCATCTTCAATGGCAACAAATACTTCATCAACTTTTCTTTTTAAAATAGCATTCATGCTAGCTACAGTATTTTCTAACTGAATGTTGATATTTTCTAAGTTGACTCTCTGCGCATTGAGATCTATTTCAGCTTGCAGCATATCTGTTTTTGCTCCACTGCCTACATTGAACCTGGTTTCAGCAATTTTGTATCTTTCTTCCGATAGTGAAATAATTGCTTTAGTTGCTAAGATTTGTTTATTTAATCGAATAATGTTGTGATAAATATTGGTCACATCGAAAATAATCTGACCAATTTGTTGATCTAGTGCAATACTCCCCATTTTTTCGATTACTTCAAATCTCTCTTTAGTAGCACTTATTCTTTTACCATTGTATATTCTCCAAGAAATACTGAGGTTAGAATTGATGCTGCTGTTGGATACATTGTTTCTTTGAATACTACTGCCATTTGCTAATTTTTGATCAATATTTGAAACCGCTTCTGTATTTGATAAATTGGCATTAACAGTGGGAAGTGCACCTGCATTACCCCAGTTGTTGTTATTTTTTGCAATATCTAAATCTGCATTTGCAATTTGTATGTCTAAATTTTGTTTGATAGCCATATCCACTGCTTCTTTCAGGGAGAATTTATTTTCTTGTGCTTGCGCAAGTCCGACAACTAGGAAAAAGTTTATTAACAATCTAAATCTCATGAGTCGATCTTTTTTTTCTAGAAATATATACATAGAGAGAAGGAACAACAAATAGTGTTAGTATTAAAGAAAATAATAGTCCTCCTATAATTACAACGCCTAATGGAATTCTACTTTTACCGGCAGAGCCCAATGCTAAGGCGATAGGAAGAGCGCCTAATGCTGTAGCAAGTGTAGTCATCAAGATTGGTCTTAATCTTGCTACAGAAGCTTCAATTACTGATTGAAGTTTTTGCATTCCTTGTTCTCTTTTTTGGTTAGCAAACTCTACAATTAGGATACCGTTTTTGGTGACCAATCCTATTAGCATAATGATACCGATTTGAGAGAATATATTTAAGGACTGATCAAAAATAAAGAGACTCAATACAGCACCTGCCAAGGCCAGTGGAACGGTAATCATGATAATAAATGGATCAACAAAGCTTTCAAATTGGGCAGCGAGAATTAAGAAGATTAAGATTAGCGCTAAAAAGAAAGCGCTTTGTGTATTTGAAGAACTTTCTGCAAAGTCGCGAGATGTACCACTTAAACTTGTTGAAAAGGAGTCATCAAGTACTTTTTCTGAAATTCTGTTCATTTCAGCGATACCATCGCCAATTGTTTTGCCAGGTGCTAATCCTGCAGAGACGACAGCACTCTTCAATCTATTGAAGTGATAAATAGTAGGAGGGTTGGCTGCTTCATTAATAGATACAAGATTATCCAATTGAATCAATTCTCCATCTCTACTTCTCAAATAAAATGACTTGAGGTCAAGTGGGGCATCTCTGTCTTTTCTATCGACCTGTCCAATAACCTGGTATTGTTTTCCGTTTCTAATAAAATATCCAAATCTTCTACCACTAAGTGCAAGTTGTAGGGTATTTGATATATCAAGGATTGAAATACCTAGTTCACTTGCTTTTAATCGATCTATGGTTACTTGTAATTCAGGTTTGTTGAATTTGAGGTTTACATCATTGCCTTGGAAGACTGGACTCTTGACAACTTCATCCATGAAAAGTGGAACTTTCTCTTTGAGTTTATCAAAATTTAGATTTTGTAAAACATATTGAACCGGCAATGAACCTCTTCCTCCTTGTCCAACTGATATTGTCTGTTCTTGGAACACCAACACACGTACGTTTGAAAAATCTTTGAACATCCTGTTGAGATTTTGGGCAATATCATTCTGGCTCCTTTTTCTCTCACTAGCATCTATCAAGCCCATACTGATGGTTGCATTGTTTGCACCACCACCACCACCAAATCCTGGTGCAAACGATAGTACTATATTTCTTTCCTCAATAGAATCTAAAAGTGTTTGTGAAATATCATATACAACTTTATCCATGTAGTCAAAATCAGTACCCTCAGGAGCGATAACACTGGCTCTTAATCGATTTCTATCTTCCATTGGTGCCAACTCAGAGGGGAGGGCAGATCCCACGAAATAGATAATTGCCATACATATAGCTACGATTACAAAAGCAATCCATCTTTTTCTCATGAAAGCTTCTAGCCATCTTTTGTAGCCTGATTCTAATCCTTTGAAGAATGGCTCTGACTTGGTATAAAACCAAGAATGTTTGTGCACATTCTTTTTGGTTAGATAAATATTTAATACTGGTGTAAGTGAAAGAGATACAAAAGCAGATATTAGAACAGCTCCGGCTACTACTATACCAAATTCTCTAAACAATCTTCCCACAAAACCTTGTAAGAAAATGATGGGAAGAAAAACTATAGCAAGTGTTAGTGACGTAGATATAACTGCAAAATAAATTTCTTTAGATCCTTCTCTGGCAGCTTGCCATTTATCCATTCCTTGTTCAATCTTTTTATAAATATTTTCTGTCACCACAATACCATCATCAACAACTAATCCAGTTGCCAATACCAATGAAAGCAATGTCAATACATTTATGGAAAACCCAGCTAGATACATGATAAAAAATGCACCAACCAAAGCAACAGGAATATCGATTAGTGGTCGGAATGCAATTGACCACTCACGGAAAAAGAGATATATGATGATGACAACCAGAAGAATTGCAATAATTAATGTTTCTTCAACTTCTTTGATTGCCTTTCTAACAAACAAGGTCTTGTCGAATCCTATTTCAAGAATAATATCTTTTGGAAGATCTTTTTTAATGGTTTCAATACGTTTATAAAGCTCATCGGCAATGGCTACTTGGTTGGAGCCTGGTTGCGCAACTACAGCTAAATTGACTGACCTAACATTGTTTTTACGTGTAGAGGACTCTTCGTTTTCTGGACCAAGTATTGCATATCCAATATCTCTTAGTCGTATAATATTGCCTTCTGTTTGCTTTACGATTAGGTTATTAAAGTCTTCTTCAGAAGTTAATTTTCCGTATGCTTTCACAGTCATTTCAGTGGTATTGCCTCTGACCTTACCACCGGGTAGTTCTACATTTTCACGATCTAAAGCAGATTTTACATCTTGTATTGTAAGTCGGTATGCAGCTAATCGAACCGGATCAAACCAAATCCTCATTGCAGGCCTTTGCCCGAATACGTTCACACCACTTACACCTGCAATTGTTTGTAATCTTTCTTGTACAATATTTTCAGCCAAGTCAGATAGCTCCAGCATTGTTCTTCTGCTGCTTTGCATCTGCATATAAATGATAGGCTCTGAATCCGAATCTTGTTTTGATACAGTAGGAGGGGCATCTATATCTTGGGGTAATTGTCCAGATACTTGAGAAACTTTTTCCCTAACATCATTTGCAGCTCTCTCCAGATCAACTCCTAATTCAAATTCAACATTGATGTTGGAGCTGCCTTGAGAACTGGATGAGGTGATATTTTTTACACCCTCTACTCCATTAACAGCTTTTTCAAGTGGTTCAGTAATTTGTTGTTCAATAATTTCTGCATTTGCACCAACATAGCTCGCACGAACGTTGACAACAGGGGGATCAATTGCTGGATATTCTCTAACACCTAAAAAGCTAAATCCAATAACACCAAATATGATGATGATGATGCTGCAAACAACTGCAAAAACTGGTCTTTTTATACTGAGTTCTGATAAATTCATGCAATAATTTTTTGAATGGACTATTGTACTTTACTCAGTTTCAGTTTTGAATCTTTTCTGATAAAAAGTAAACCTGTCGTGATGATAGTATCGCCTACTGCCAACCCAGATCTCACCTGAACGTTATCAGCAGTGCGGATACCGGTTGTGATATCAACAAAAACAGGGGCGCCGTTTTTGTAAACAACCACTTGTTTAGATCGTGCACTGGGGATGACAGCCTGTGATGGAATTGAAACGGCCGATTCATTTTTCCCCAATGTTAATTTCACTTTTGCAAATGAACCTGGGATAAGGTTGTTTTTTTGATCTCCGACAGTTGCAAGTATTCTCAAGTTTCTTGTTTGGGATTCAATAATTGTTTCAGAAGCCAATACTGTTGCAGTATAAGTGTTTTCATTTCCTTCAATGTTGAACTCTACTTTCATGCCAGCCTTGATTTCACTACTGTATTTTTCAGGAACACTGAAGCTGATTTTCTTCAAGTCGACTTGACTGATTGAAGTAATTAGAGTGGTTGGAGTAACATAAGCACCAAGACTTATATTTCTAAGTCCAATTCTGCCACTATAGGGAGCTCTGATTTCAGTTTTACCGATATTTACTTTTATCAATTCAATATCAGCTTTTATATTGTTTACTTGTAATAAGCTTAAGTCATAGTCTTGCTGACTAATACCACTTATCTTCAATAATTCTCTTTCCCTCTCCTCTGTTTTTTCGGCTATTTGTAGTTGAACATTTAATTTCTTAAGCTGTGCCTGTAAATCCTGGTCAAATAACTTGGCCAATAATGTATTTTTCTCAACTGTTGACCCTTCCTTGAAATTAATTGTAACCACTCTTCCTGAAATCTCAGGTCTAATTTCAGTTAATTCAAAGGGTAGCACATTACCAGCAACTTCAATGACATCCGATACAGAAGATGTTTGAATTACTAGTGCTTCAACACTAAGGGGGCCCATTTTGGAAGCTTCAGTTGTTTTTTGAGATTTTTTTTCTTCTTTACAGGCAAAAACAGAAACAAGCAACAAGGCTGCAAATAATAATTTATTCATATTGGCGAAAATAAATTGAAATTCGGTCAATCGACTCTGTTTTAGATGATTTTAAGAGAGAAAACCTGTGATTTGAGAAAATAAATACCCTTTGAACTACAACAATCCTTCGGCTAATTTTTTCAGTAAGGCCGACTTATGCAAAAAACCTGATTCTTTTTCACTTTTAGCTATCTCCAATAGCCAGTTTTGGATAAACTTGATGGCGGTATCGGCAGTATTCTGAATGGGATAGGGGATATAGTCGATTTTCTTTAAATAATTTTCAATATCCCTATGGGTATAAACTTGACCTGTTAAAGGATCGAGGAAAAACAAAATTTCATTGGAGGTTGACGCCTCAAAAGGGTTTTCCTCATTTATATAGCAAAGCAAGTTTTGTTTGGGGATGCTGACTGGATTCACATTGATTCCTAAGAGTTCAGCAATGATTAAGTACAACGCTGCCAAGCTGTAGCTATTTCCTTTTTTTGAAGCTAGTAGAAAGAAAAGGTTGAATTCCTCTTTTTTTAAATAATCTGTTTCTAATCCTCTTAATTTGTAAAAGTCAAAAATCGTTCTATTTAAAATATTGATTTCCTCGAGGGGTGTGAGATAATCATTTAACTCTAGCCAGGCAGTTTTTCTAATCTTTTCAATTTCGAAAATGAACTGTTCCTTTTCATTCTCCCTATTCAAATAATTTGAAATAAGGATAGCGGCATCAAAAATGGTCAATTCTCCATTTTGTTTCCATTCTTCTAAACCTTGCTCCAAGGCTGAAACTTCAATTTTGTGTATAATCTGTTCCAGCTTCTCTTTGTATTCGGTGTCTTCAATAGTGTGCTTGTGGTCTTCTAATTGAGGGAGTATTTCATCACCCAGGCTCAAAAGTCTTGATGAAACTGATTGATAGACCTCTTCATCAGGGTCTTCAATCAAATTCAATAGTGCCAAGAGTTCTCTTGATGATTGCATAGACAAGCACCTATTTTTTAGCAGATTTCCTTTTACCTCTGGAAGGGTTAGCAATTGCATGTTCTATCAAGGCTTGCACTTCTTCAATGGTCAGCGATTGAACATCATCCTGCTTTTCTTTAGGAATAGGGAAGTTTCTTAGACCTTTTTTAATGTATGGGCCATAAGGACCTTTCAAGAGCTGGATTTTTTCTTTCTCAAAAACCTTGATTGTTCTTTCGTCTTTCGCCTTTCTTTTTTCTTCAATCAAAGGAATAGCTTCCTCAAGTTTAATTTCATAAGGGTCGAACTCCTTTGGAAGGGAATAGAATTTCTTATCATGAGCAAGATATGGGCCAAATCTTCCAATATTTACTTGTATCTGTTCTTTTTCAAAATCACCTAGGATTCTGGGGAGTTTGAATAACTCAAGTGCCTCTTCCAATTGAATGGTCTCAATACTTTGATCCACTTTCAACTTAGCAAACTTTGCTTTCTCATCTTCACTTGTTTCTCCAATCTGGACCATCGGACCATAACGACCCATTCTTGCAATGATTCTCTTGCCTGAAATTGGATCAAAGCCAAGTTCTCTTTCACCACTGATTCGTTCAGCCGTCTCCATAGTTTGATCAACATCTTTCTTGAACGGAGCATAAAATTCCTTAAGCATTTCGCTCCAATTTTCTTGTCCATCTGCTATATGGTCGAACTCACTTTCGATTTTTGCTGTAAATCCATAATCCAATACCTGGTTAAAGTGCTGAATAAGGAAATCAGTAACTACGGTACCCAAATCTGTCGGGAATAATTTAGATTTTTCAGCTCCGGTATTTTCAGACTCAATTGATTTAGATATTTTATCCTTGTTGAGTTTGATTATGCGATAATCTCGTTTAATACCCTCTTTATCTCTTTTTTCAACGTAACCACGCTTGATGATGGTTGAAATAGTTGGTGCGTAAGTAGAAGGTCTACCAATGCCTAATTCTTCCAATTTCTTAACCAATGAAGCTTCAGTATACCTTGATTGTGGCCTTGTAAAACGTTCAACTGCAACGAGTTCTGTTAACTCAACTGATTGATTGATTTCCAATGGTGGAAGTATCCCTTCTGTGCTTTCCTCCTCGTTCTCTTCATCCTCATCCTTTCCTTCATTATAAACTTTCAAAAATCCATCAAACTTTAAAACTTCACCCTCTGCTTTTAAAAGTTCTTGTTGGGTAGAGATGGAAATTTCAGCAATGGTCTTTTCTAATTCGGCATCAGACATTTGGGAAGCCATGGTTCTTTTCCAAATGAGATCATACAATTTTTGCGCATCCGCATTATCAACCTTGGTTTTATCCATGTAGGTTGGTCGAATAGCTTCGTGGGCTTCTTGAGCAGATTCATTTTTATTTTTATACTTCCTTATCTGTAGGTAGGGTTTGCCATAACTATCAGTGATTTGTTTAGAAATGTCTTGGATGGCAGTTTCACTGAGGTTTACGCTGTCTGTCCTCATATAAGTGATATGTCCTGCCTCATACAATTTCTGGGCAATCAACATGGTTTTACTTACCCCATATCCTAATTTTCTACTCGCTTCTTGCTGTAATGTTGAGGTAGTAAATGGAGCTGCAGGCGACTTCCTACCAGGCTTTTTCTGAACATCCTTTACGGTATATTGAGCGCCGACGCAACCAGTTAAGAATTGTTCAGCGTCCTGCTGGTTCCCTTTTTTGGATCCTTCAGCTTTGAATGTTACTTGTTTGCCATTGATATCTTTGGCTTTGAAAAAACCTTCTATTTTAAAGCTAGAAGTTGATGTGAATCCATTGATAGCGCGCTCTCTTTCTACAATAATCCTCACCGCTACACTTTGAACCCTACCGGCACTGAGATTATTTTTCATGCTCATTTTGCGCCAAAGAATGGGGGAGATTTCAAAACCCACAATTCTATCTAGAATTCTTCTTGCCTGTTGGGCATTGACCAGGTTCATGTTGACTGTCCTGGGTTTTTCTACAGCTGATTTAATGGCAGGCTTAGTGATTTCGTGGAAAACGATTCTTTTGGTGGTAATGGGGTCTAATCCCAATACTTCACACAAATGCCAGCTTATGGCTTCGCCTTCTCGGTCCTCATCCGTTGCAAGCCAAACTTCATCAGATTTTTTTGCAAGTTGTTTCAGTTCCTTTACAACCTTTTCTTTGTCCTCTGGTACGATATACCTAGGTTTGAAGCCTTTTTTAATATCTATACCCATTTCCGACTTTTCAAGGTCACGTATATGACCATAACAACTTTTTACTTCAAAGTCGGTTCCAAGTATTTTTTCTATGGTTTTGGCCTTTGCAGGCGACTCAACTATCAATAGATTTTTTGCCATTTTTCACTTTCTCCACGGATGTTAATCCTTTCTGATTGTTTAATTTTTTCAAAATTTCAGCCCAATTTCAGGCATCAAACAGTTGCAATAATAAGCCAAAGAGAATGAATTTTTCGAATTCCTCCTGCAATTGAAACTCTTTTCCGTCATAAAAAAATGTAAAAACAGCAAATTGTGACCACTTTTTGCTCCACTAAAACCAGGTTAATTCGCTCAATTATTGAGAAAATCAACCACTTTATCAATAACCTTTTCTTCTTTGTAGATCTTGCTATGTCCCAGACCATTTGTAACTACAAATTCAATATGGCTGGGATTTTCTTCAATTAAGGGCTGAACATCCTTTAATGGAGTGATTTTATCGTTTTGGTCATGGATCCAAAGTATTTTGTTGGTAAGAGTAGGTGCAATTCTCTTGATTGAATAAAAAGAGGTATGTTTTCCTGATCTTTCTAAAATGAGGTCGTCAATTGTAACTTTGACCTCTTCAGATAAACCCACAATCTTACTAAATAACTCAATGGCTGTTTTCGTTTCCGTTGCTGGGGCTATTAGGACAAGCTTTGCTGCTGGATTTGGAGATTTTTCCAAGTGCAAGCTTACGGCAATGCCACCAAACGAGTGTGCTAGGTACCCATTAAATTTGCCAAACTTTTTTTCCAAAGATTCAATCATGGCCACATAATCTGGAAGTATGATTTGCTTTCCCTCACTTTTTCCATGTGCTTTCGCATCCATAACTGTAATTCCCCAACCAAGTTTCAATAAAGGGGAAATGTACATTTCAAATTTATAAGCCCTGGATTCAAACCCATGTAAAATGAGTAACTGCTTTATTGCATCATGGTTCCATTTGTATCCATTAATCAAGTAACCATTTACATTAAGTTTAATGTTTTCTGATTTTTTGAAGATTGCAGGTTTTGGTTTTTTAGATTTTCTATAAGGGGTGCTGAACATGTCAAACGCAATTTGAGCACCCCATTTGACTGAAGCAATTGATGCTAATCTGATTTTTGTCTTAAAAAATGCTAGCATCATCTGCTGTGTCCTTGTCATACTGCTTCAATTAGGTTGCAAATATACTTCACTCCTGGCGCAAAGGGGTGGGTATTTGTTATTAATGATTTAACTTTGGATAGAATTTAGCATATGTCCATTTTAGAAAAATTTAGCCGAATTAAGCTGCTTGCATTTGACCTCGACGGTGTATTAACTGATGGGAAACTATTGATAATGCCAGATGGTGAATGGATAAGACAAATGGACATCAAAGATGGATATGCATTACAACATGCCGTCAAATCTGGATTACATATTGCAGTCATTACTGGATCTTCTTCTGTTGCTGTGGGAAAAAGGTTACAGAAACTTGGTATTCAAGACTTTTTTGAAAATACATCCTCAAAATCAACTGTTTTAACAAGTTTAAGTCAAAAATTGAACCTGCAACCAGAAGAGGTAATGTTCATGGGGGATGATATTCCTGATTTAGATGCTTTTAAAGTTGCAGGATGCAAGGTTTGTCCGGCTGATGCTGTTCAGGAAGTACTTGCAGCAGCAGATTATATTTCACCTTTAAAGGGCGGACATGGATGTGTACGTGATGTTATTGAAAAAGTGATGAAAACCAGAGACCTTTGGTTGAATACTACAAATACCCAAAGCATTTAAATGATGCTTTCACAAAAAATTGCAGCATTTTTTCGTTTGATCAGGTATCCTAACTTGATTTTTATTGCCTTAACGCAATCCTTGTTTTATTTCATTATTGAGAAAAGAATATTCAGTGAAATCAACAACTCATTTTTACCTGAATTATGCACCAATGATTTTTTATTGTTGTTGTTTTCTTCTATTTTAATTGCTGCTGGTGGGTATATTATCAATGACTATTTTGACATGGATATCGATAATGTAAACAAGCCTCATAAATTGGTTATTGGAAAAATAATCAGCAGAAGATGGGCCATGTTGTTTCACATGTTGTTATCCTTAATAGGTTTATTTTTAACTGCTGTTGTTGCCCTGCATATTAATAATATGCTTTTATTGGTTTTTAATTTTATCAGTGTTGTGCTGCTTCTTTTTTACTCCACAACATTTAAAAAGCGCCTCTTAATTGGTAATATCATTATCTCTTTACTTACAGCATGGGTAGTAGGAGTGTTGTTTGTTGCAGAATTAAAAATTGATGATGTAGCATTAATAATCAAGAACAATAATTTAATTGAGCGGTTATACAAGTTTACACTCATTTATGCGGGTTTTGCCTTTATTGTTTCCTTGGTAAGGGAGGTAATCAAAGATTTAGAGGATATTATTGGTGATAAAAAATACGGTTGTACAACAATGCCGATTGTGTGGGGTGTTAATGTATCTAAGATCTACGCAGCCACTTGGATTGTCGTTTTAATGGGAATACTTCTTTCCCTATTCTTTTATACAATTATCAACTCTTGGAGTTGGTTATTTTCATTGATGATTATTATTTTGCTTGTTTTTCTTATTGTCATTCTAGTCAATATCAAAAAAGCAGCTACGAGTAAAGATTTTGGAAAAATCAGTAATCAAGTTAAACTACTGATGTTGATGGGGATTTTATCCATGGCGTTATTTATTGATTTGTAAGATGAGAAAAGTAATTCTTGCCTCTGGCTCACCGAGAAGAAAAATGTTGTTAGAATGGGCAGAAGTTGCTTTTGAAGTAGTTGTTTCTGATGCTGATGAATCCTTTTCCCCTTCATTAACACCAACTGAAGTGGCAGTCTCTATTGCTAAAAAAAAGAATCAAGCGGTTGTAGATTATTTGCAAAATAAGCTGACTGAAACAATAGTGATTTCAGCTGATACAATTGTTGTTTTAGAAAATGAAATTATAGGTAAGCCGGTAGATAAAAATGATGCTATCGCAATCATCCAAAAATTATCTGGTAAAAAGCATCAGGTAATTACTGCTGTTAATATTAGAGATGACAAAAAGGATATTCATTTTTATGATACCACTGAGGTGGTTTTTCATGAACTTTCAATTGATCAAATCACCCATTATGTAGAGCAGTATAAGCCATATGATAAAGCTGGTGCCTATGCAATTCAAGAATGGATAGGCGTAGTGGGTATTCATTCCATCCACGGAGATTTTTACAATGTGATGGGTTTGCCTGTAAGTAAAGTATTGAAAGTTTTACATGAGGATTTTCACTTTAGCAAGGATTAAATTCACTTCTTTATTCTTGATTTTCACTTCATCCGAATCATCTATTTAGGTTTTTTTGTTAGATGATTCGGGAAGAACATTTGCAGCAATATTGGCGTAATCATGCAGAAGGACTAACTAGTTTAAAGACAGTATGCGGACAAGTACTATCTATTTGTGATGTTGGTAATTTCAACTACGATCAAGGTCCAGATTTTGTTGATGCGCGAATCAAGGTTGGAGCTGTTGAGTGGGCAGGAAACGTTGAACTTCATATTCGAACATCAGATTGGACAAAGCATGCACACCAACATGATGAGAATTATCACACAATTATACTTCATGTTGTGTGGATCAATGATTACGATGAGTATCATATATCACCAATTTTAGAATTGTCCAAGTTTGTTTGCATTGAAGATTTAATGATTAGGGATGAGGTTAATATTTTGTATCAATTTCCTTGTTCATCTAACTATAAATTCACCATAGTAGTCGATGAGCATAAAGCTTTACATGATTTGGGCATTGAAAGGTTAATGCGAAGAAAAGAGGAGGTTATGCATTTATTTAGGGTACATAAATATGATTACTCAAGTGTTTTGTGGAGATTAATTTTCAGGTCTTTTGGAAGATCAACCAATGCTGATAGCTTTGAAAAATTATTTCTCTCCATTCCCATACATGTATTGAGGCTTTATGCGTTTGATCAGCATTCAATTGAATCATTATTGTTCGGGCAATCATCTTTGTTGCAAAATGATTTTAAGGATGAATATCCTAGAGCATTATACAAAAATTATCAGGTACTTAGTCAACGTCATGGATTAAATCCAATAAATGAAAAAATGAAATTTTTGAGAATGCGACCTAGGAATTTTCCAACAATACGACTAGCCCAGCTAGCAGTTTTTTTTCATCAACATATGTCGCTTTTTAATTCTCTATTGCATATTGAAGAAATCAAAGACTTGGTTAAAATTTTCAATATAACACCTCATTCTTATTGGCATAATCATTTTGTTTTCGAGAAGGCATCAATTGAACAAGTAAAAGAAGTTGGTTATTCCATAAGACAACAAATAATTTTAAATGCATTTATACCATTATTAATGGGGTACGGACAAACACATTGTGATTTTTCTAGTGTACAAAAAGCAAAGCAATGGCTTACAGCATTAAAACCTGAGGATGATGCGATGGTTCAATCCTTTAATTCACTTGGATTTCGAGCAAAGTCGATTATTGATTCACAAGCTTTACATGAATTGTATAATAGAAATTGTATTACTCTAAAATGTGAAGATTGTGTAAGAGGTAAAGCTATTAAGGAAGGGTTCACCAATTAAAATTCACATTTACTTTAATATCTGGGTGAATACTTTCTTTAACCGGGCAAGTCCAAGCAATTTCTTCAAGACGGCCTTTTTCCTCATGTGTAAATTGAATGCCGTTCACCCAATGAAAGGTAATGTTGATACCACCAATTTTTCTTCTTGGGACACTTGTCATGATTTTCTCAGTTTCCGCCTTTACGCCAATAAGTCTAGGTTCCAGATCTTTTGCTTTAATTGCCATAGTAGTAATCATGCAAGAGGCTAGAGAGGTGCCAATTAAGTCTGTGGGTGAAAATCTGGCCCCTTTTCCTTGGTTATCAGTGGGGGCATCAGTTTCAAATGAAGAGCCAGATTGCAAATGGGTTGCTAAAGTTCTCAATTCTCCGCTATAGGTAACAGTTGAAGTCATGCTTTTTTTTATAAATTTACACAACATCATCCTTTTATGGTAAAGCAGGTCACTATTTTCATATTTTCTTTTTTCTTACTTACATACTCTTTTGGTCAGCGCACAGTAAATCAAGTTGAGCAAAAGAGAGAAGAAAAACTTCAAAAGAAAAACAGAATCAATGAAATCATCAGGAACGAAGAGGAGGGTGTTCCAGCTTTTGCTAAACACAATATTTTCAGTATCAAGATCAACCATGATGGGTATGGTTTTTTGTTTGAAAAAGGTTGGATGAAGACTCCTTATAAGTCTACTATTGTTCAATTGGAATTATCTGAGAAAAGGCACCCAAAAGAAGAGAAACAAGGAACAACAAGCTTTTCCAACTCAGGTTTTGTAGTATTTGGAAGGCCTTTTGTATTTGGTAAACAAAATATTTTTTATCAGGCTAAAGCAGGTGTTGGTAAGCAAATTATGATAGGAGGAAAGACCAATAAAAATGGTGTTGCGGCATATTTTGTTTTTCTTGGTGGCTTTACTGCTGGTTTAGAAAGACCCTATTATTTGGAATTCAATGCAACACCAGTAAATGTGAAAATCAAGTTTACTGAACAAAATCGCAACCAATTCTTAAATCCAGGTGCCATAATAGGTGGAACTGGTTTACAAAAAGGGTGGAATGAAATGAAATTCAATCCAGGAGCATATGCTAAAGCAGGTTTGCGCTTCGATTGGGCAAGGTTCAATCAGGTTGTTTCTGCTATCGAATTTGGCTTTAGTGCAGAATATTACAGCAAAAAGGTAATTCAGATGGTTGATAATCCAGGTAAATCTTTCTTTCCTACAGGCTATGTTGGGTTGGTTTTTGGTAACCGCAAGTAATGTAACTTTGCATCCAATTGATGAATTATGAGTTGTGGAACTAATGTTGTTGTTAATGAACAGGAGCCCCGACAAAAGAAACCTGATTGGTTGAGGGTAAGACTACCAGTTGGAGAAGGGTATAAACATGTAAGATCTCTTGTCGATACACATAAATTACATACCATTTGTGAAAGTGGTAATTGTCCCAATATGGGCGAATGCTGGGGTGCAGGAACAGCCACATTCATGATTTTAGGAAATGTCTGCACCAGAAGTTGCGGTTTTTGTGCTGTAGCAACAGGTAGACCGGATGCAGTAGATTGGGATGAACCACAACGTGTTGCTGAGGCTATAAATTTAATGAAGGTTAAACATGCAGTCATTACTTCTGTAGACCGCGATGAACTACCAGATGGTGGTAGCACAATTTGGTACAACACTATTAAAGCCGTAAAAGCCTTAAATCCAGATACTACACTTGAAACTTTGATTCCTGATTTCAAGGGGATTGATGATCAAATACAACGAATCATTGATGCAGCACCTGAAGTAGTTTCGCATAATATTGAGACTGTAGAACAGCTTACCCGAAAAGTAAGAATTCAAGCGAAATATTGGAGAAGCATGGAAGTGTTGAGAAAGTTGAAACAAGGCGGTATGCGCACCAAATCGGGTATCATGCTCGGATTGGGCGAGTCCAAGGAAGAAGTAATTCAGACCATGAAGGATTTGGCGGATAATGGAATTGATGTGGTTACTATTGGACAATACCTTCAGCCCACCAAAAAACATTTACCTGTTCAACGTTTTGTTCATCCAGATGAATTCATGGAATACAAAGAGGTTGGGTACGGTCTTGGCATCGATTACGTAGAATCTGGACCACTAGTAAGGTCTTCTTACCACAGTGAAAAACATGTCATACCAGGATATGGTAAGACACAATGGGAGCAAGAAAAAGCTATGCGCTTAGCTTAATACTATTTTTTTTACTATTTTTTTTCCCAAACCAAGGCACTGGCTCCTAATATTGCTGCATCTGATTCCTTCAGGTGGCTTACCAAGATTTTTACTTTGTTTTGAAAAACTTGAATAAGGTTCTCTTCCATATTTTTTCTGGTAGGCTTTAAAATGAGGTCACCAGCTTTGGTCAAACCACCGAAAAGTATGATGGCTTCTGGACTGCTAAACATGACTGCATTAGCCAACGCTAATCCCAAAATCTTTCCTGTATACTCAAATATTTCTTGTGCCAATTTATCGCCCTTAATTGCTGCCTCATATACTGCTTTTGAGTCAAGTTCATCTTTGTTTACATTCCTTAATAAACTTTCTTCATTGCTGTTTTCTAATAACTCTAAAGAAGTAAGACGAACACCAGTGGCAGATGCATAACTTTCAAGAGAACCTTTCTTACCTGTTCCTTCATGTAATCTTCCATCTGGAATTACAATGGTATGTCCAAGTTCGCCAGCAAATCCATCATGACCATAAATCAATTGTCCATTTGCAACAATTCCACTTCCAACACCTGTACCCAATGTGATCATAATGAAATCCTTCATTCCCTTGGCTGCACCATACATCATTTCGCCAATAGCTGCAGCGTTGGCATCATTGGTTAGTGTGACAGGTAACTTGAATTTTTCACTCATCATCTTTGCAAGTGGAATAATGCCCTTCCAAGGTAAATTTGGCGCATACTCAATTGTACCGCTATAATAATTTCCATTCGGTGCACCTACTCCAATACCCAACATTCTATCCAATCCACCTGCTTGATTGATTAAAACTTTTAAATGAGTATAGAGCTCATCAATGAAAAGCTCGATTTCCTTGTGTTTTTTTGTCGACATTTCCCCGGAGAACAAAACATTGCCATCTCTGTCAACAATACCATATTTGGTTCCAGTACCACCAATATCAATACCTATGGCCAACTTTTCTTGTAGACTCATGCTTTATAATTTTAGTGTGATGCAGCCACCTGTGCATCAACATCAAGTCCTTGTTTTTTCAACACATTCCTTGTTTGAACCGCATGCCATGCAAGATACGCAAAGCATAACAATGGTACAATGTATGATAATTGTGTAAAGGTATAAACATTGGGATCTACACTAGATTCCATGTCAATTACTGCACCTTGCATTGGTGGAATAATAGCACCTCCAAGAATCATCATGATTAAAAAAGCAGAACCCTGACTTTGGTATTTACCGATACCATTTACACCTAAGGCAAAAATGCAGGGCCACATTACTGAGCAACAAATACCACAGCTAATGATTGCGAAATTGGCAATCATACCGGTATTTGTCAACGCAATAGCCATCGCAACGCATCCTAAAATCGATACAGTAAGCAGTAATTTAACAGGTTTTTCCTCAGCATACAAAAAGGCAATTACAGCAATTGCAATACAAAAAGGGTAGGGAAGAAACTCGCTAACATTATTGCCCTTAATCAGGTTGACTAGCAAAATAACGCCAAATGCAACATAGGGAACCACAATGACCATAATGCGTTTCATGTTCTTACTAAAATTGAATACACTCACAGCACCTGTCCACCTACCAATCATCATCGAACCCCAATACAAGGAAATCAAATGTGAAATATGTGATTCATCATATCCTCCAAAAGCATTCTTTTTCAAGAGTGCGCCAAAATTATTATCGATGGTTACTTCAACTCCCACGTAAATGAAAATGGCAATCATACCCAACACCAATTGTGGATAAGCCATGGCTCCCCATCCATCAGGATTTTTCTTCGCCATACCCATTGCAACAAATAATAGCAAGAGTATAATAGCAAGTGAACTGAAGATGATGATGCTCTTGCTTATACCAGTTACATCTTTTGCCCAATCAGAAAAAAGAACTGGTAAGAAGGCGATACCAATCAAGAGTAATAAGTTGGTAGCTTTTGGACTCTTTTCTAATTTCTCATCAGAAGTTGTCTTCGGTAATTTCGCATAAGCAAAAATGAAGGATGCTAATATGAATAGTCCCGCTAAAAAGAAATAAAGCGTCTGTATGTTTTCAATTGAGGCTTCTTTCTGACTGGTAATACTTCCAAAAAGCAAGAAACTTACAACAAGCGGCCCCAATAAGGTGCCAAAAGAATTAACACTTCCACCCATATTTAAACGGTGTGTTCCAGTCTCTTCACTTCCTAAAGCAACTGCAAATGGCTGTGCTGAAGTCTGTTGCAAAGAAAAACCCAGTGCTATGATGAAAAAAGCAACAAGCACCAATCCGAAACTTGCGTTTTCAGAGCCACTGATAAATGCTAGCGCAATTGCACCTACTACAGATATAAGGAGTCCGTATACAATTCCTTTCTTGTAACCAATTTTATTCAGTAAGTCGGTTCCACTCACAACAGAAAATAAGTACAGCAAAAGCGATCCATAGAAGTAAGCGCCATAAAAAGCTGAACCAATCAATTGCGATTGTATCTGATCTAATTCGAAGAATTTCTTACAAAATGGAATAAAAATGCTGTTGGAAGCAGCTACAAAGCCCCAGAAAAAGAAAACTGTGATCAATACGCCAAATTGGGACCAGTTCGTTTGTTGTTTCATATGTAAGTTTGGTTTAAGTACCTCAAAATAATTATATTTATTAACCTATAAAACTTTTTTATTGAGGTTTCTGGTTTGGGTAATTGATTAATTTCAATCAAACTTAGCGTTGATATGCAAATTCTACATGTAAGTGCTGAATGTTATCCTGTAGCAAAAGCGGGTGGACTGGGTGATGTGGTTGGTTCTTTGCCTCGTTTTCAAAATGAAAAAGGTCATTTAGCATCAGTTGTGATGCCCATGTATAGAACACCCTATCTCTATTCTCATGAATGGGATGTGGTACACAAAGGCAATGCTTATTTGGGTCATTGGAATTTTGACTACACAGTAATCAAAGAAAAGTCAAATGCCCAAGGTTTTGCTCTCTATTTAATTGATATCAACGGACTGCTGGATAGAGAAAAAGTATATGGATATGGTGATGATACAGAAAGGTTTTGCGCATTTCAAATTGCAGTGGTTGATTGGTTGAACAGTTGGTTTGAACTTCCTACAATTGTGCATGTTCACGACCACCACGCAGGTTTGATTCCTTTTATGATGCAGCATTGCTATGCTTTTAAACGTTTGCAATACATCAAAACCATCTTAACCATTCACAATGCCCAATACCAAGGAGCTTTTGGATGGGATAAAACAACTTATATTCCACATTGGGATAGCTGGAAAAGGGGAATGTTGGAATGGAATGGACAAATTAATCCATTAGCGTCAGCTATTAAATGTTGTTGGAAAGTAACGACTGTCAGCAATACCTATATGAATGAACTGAAAAGCATGAGCAATGGTTTAGAACCTTTGTTTGAGTATGAAAAAGGAAAATGTTCTGGTATTCTAAATGGAATTGATTATTCCGTTTGGAATCCAGAAAACGATAAATACATAGAAAATCATTTTGGAATTGGTGATATAGAAATTGGAAAAGCAAAGAGCAAGCAACTGTTATGTGAACGATTTGGGTTGTCTCACGATAAGCCACTTTTTATTTTTATTGGCAGGTTGGTGGGAGAGAAAGGTGCTGATTTATTGCCTCATGTAATTAGTGATTGCTTTACTTATGTTGGAAGAAAAATGAATTTTCTGATTCTGGGAAGTGGAGAATCAGAAACAGAAGAGCAATTATCACATTTGCAGTCAGTTTCTCAGGGGGATTATGCAACCTATATTGGTTACAACGAATCTCTAAGTCATTTAATGTATGCAGGAGCTGATTTTCTATTGATGCCTTCACGTGTTGAGCCGTGTGGCTTAAACCAATTGTATGCAATGCGCTACGGAACCATTCCCTTGGTAAGAAGGACAGGGGGGTTAATAGATACAGTAATTGATATGGGGGATCCTGGTGGCTATGGTATAGCTTTTAATCATGTTGCTGTTGGCGATATTACCCATGCTATCTATAGAGCAACGGAGTTGTACGGCCAAAAAGCAACTTTTAATAAATTAAGGCAAAAGATTGTTTCACTTGATTTTAGTTGGGAGAAAAGTGCAGAGGAATATCTTTCCCTTTACAAAAGTTTTAATTAATTTACTAGCAATATCAACTTATGAATAGGAATGTCATTGCAATCATTTTGGGAGGTGGAGCTGGAACTAGGCTTTCACCGTTGACGTCAACCAGAAGTAAGCCCGCAGTTCCAATTGCTGGTAAATACCGATTGGTAGATATACCTATTTCCAATTGTTTGAATTCAAATATTGGAAGAATGTATGTACTCACGCAGTTCAATTCAGCCTCTTTAAACAAGCATATTAAAAATACTTATCATTTCAGTGCGTTTAGTTCAGCTTTTGTAGACATTATTGCTGCAGAACAAACACCAGATAATCCGGCTTGGTTCCAAGGAACAGCAGATGCAGTTAGACAATCCCTTCGTCACATATCACAGCAGGATTTTTCACATGTTTTGATTCTCTCAGGCGACCAGCTCTATCAAATGGATTTCCAGGAAATGATTGACAATCATATTAATGGTAATGCTGATATCTCCATCGCCACTATTCCCGTTGATGCAAAAGAGGCGACCGAGTTTGGCATCATGAAGAAAGGACCTTCTAATATTATTGAGTCGTTTGTAGAAAAGCCTAAAAAAGAGGTTTTAGATCAGTGGGTGAGTGATACCGGAGAAGCCATGCAGAAACAAAAGCGTAATTACCTGGCTAGTATGGGTATTTACATTTTTTCTCGAAGAGTTCTTTATGATTTGCTTCAAGAAGAAGCAAAAGATGCAACTGATTTCGGTAAGGAAATTATACCTTATTCTATTAGCAAATACAATGTCTTGAGTTTTCAATATGATGGCTACTGGACAGATATAGGAAATATTCACTCTTTTTTTGAAGCCAACTTAGCGCTAACTCAAGATATTCCAGAGTTTAATTTATTTGATAACTCTAAAGCTATCTATACAAGAGCAAGGATGCTTCCTCCTGCCAAAATTAGTGGAACCACCTTGGAGAAAACAATTATTGCTGAAGGTTGTATCATAAACGCATCTCGTGTTGAAAATTCTGTAATTGGTATTCGTACTCGTATTGGTTACGGTACAACTATTGTGAGTTGTTATATCATGGGTACGGACTTCTATGAAACATTAGAAGAAATGAATACTTCTATAAGCAATGGTTTGCCTAAACTTGGAATAGGTGAGCGTTGCTATATCAAAAATGCCATCATCGATAAAAATTGTCGTATTGGAAGTGATGTTAGAATCAATGGCGGCAAGCATCTTGAAAATGCTGATCATGCATTGTATACCATAAAAGAAGGTATAGTAGTAGTAAAAAAAGGAGCAGTTATACCTGATGGTTTTGTCATTTAGTACATCCATCAAAAAAGCCTCAACAATGTATTCTATTTGAAAGTTTGTGTATATATTACACTTTATCAAATAAGGTTTACATGTCGATTGAAAATTCTTCATCTGGCTCATCTTTTGCTTTAAGGGAAAAACCTCGATTAAGTATTGCTCAGATTTTTCTCATGAGTTTTGGATTTCTTGGGATACAGTTTGGTTTTGCATTGCAAAATGGAAACGCCAGTAGAATCTTAAGATCTTTTGGTGCTGATGTTGAGCAACTTCCATTGTTTTGGATAGTAGCTCCCTTAGTAGGCATGATTGTTCAACCTATCATAGGCCACTATAGCGACAAAACCTGGAACAGGGTAGGTAGAAGAAAACCTTATTTTCTAGTTGGTGCTTTGCTCTCCAGTATAGCTTTGATTTTCCTACCTAATTCCGGATATTTCACAATGTTGCTTCCTGCCTTATGGATAGGAGCTGGTATCGTTATGTTGATGGATGCCTCTTTCAATGTAGCGATGGAGCCATTTAGAGCTTTGGTTGCAGATAACTTGCCGCATTCGCAAAGTACAGTTGGATTCAGTATACAGACTTTTTTAATTGGACTTGGAGCAGTGATTGGATCTGCTTTACCTGAGTTACTTGCTGAAAATGGTTTTAGTATGGAAGCTGGACCAGATGGAATTGCAGACAATATTCGTTATTCCTTTTATATAGGTGCTGCAGTGTTTATGGGCGCAATTTTTATTACACTCTTCTTTTCTAAGGAATATGCTCCTGAAGAATACAGGACTTATCATGGTGAGCCTGTTAAATCTTCTGGTAGTCTACTTGATATTTTTTCAGATTTCAAGAACATGCCCAAGACCATGAAACAATTGGGATTAGTTCAATTCTTCAGTTGGTTTGCATTGTTCAGTATGTGGGTCTTTACTACTGATGCTGTTGCAACACATATCTATGGACTCACAGGCGATTATACAGATTCGGTGCAATACAACGAGGCGGGAAACAAGGTCAGTTCAGCATTTGGTGTATACAGTCTGGTATCTATGTTTTATGCGCTCTGCTTACCCTTTATTGCTAAAAAGATTGGTAAGAAGATGACACATGCTGTTTCCCTTTTTGCAGGGGGGATTGGGCTTGTTTCTATTTACTTTATCAAAGATGCAGAAATGTTGAAATATTCAATGATAGGTGTGGGATTAGCATGGGCATCTATTCTAGCAATGCCATATGTGTTGCTCTCAGGTTCAATACCTGCGGGTAAACTGGGTATATACATGGGTATTTTTAATTTCTTTATAACCTTGCCTCAAATCATCAATGGTTTTATTGGAGGTTCAATAGTAAAACTTCTGTATGGTGGTCAGCCTATATATGCAATTTTAATGGCTGGTGTTTTTTTAATATTAGCTGCAATCAGCGTTATAAGAGTCTACGATCCTACAGCAAATAAGTAATTGGAAATAAAAGGTATGAAAAAGTTATTAGTCATTTTATTCTTGCTCTCAAATATTGTTACATCTGCATTATATGCACAAATAAAAGCTTATCCTTCACACTGGTGGGTAGGCATGAAACACAATAGTTTGCAAGTGATGTTGCATGCTAACTCTGATTTATCAAAATCAGTTAAAGTAAAATATCCAGGTGTTGTAGTCACCAAAGTACATCAACCAGATAATAAGCATTATTTATTTGTTGATTTGCTTTTATTGCCTACCGTTAAACCTGGTAAACTTGATTTTGTTTTTGATGATGGCACACAGTTTAGTTATGAATTGAAATCTAGAAATAAAACACAAAATGCAACTGTTCATCAAGGTGTGAGATCAAATGATTTGATTTATTTAATAATGCCCGATCGATTTGTAAATGCAGAACCTTCAAACGATCAATTTGCTGAACTAAGGGATAAAGTAGCTGATAGAAATGATCCGTATAGTCGACATGGCGGTGATCTAGCTGGAGTTATTCAAAAATTAGATTACTTAAAAGAGCTAGGTGTTACTTCTATCTGGATGACCCCCGTTTTAGAAAATAATATGCCTAAAATGCAAGAGGGCCCATGGTTGATGAGTGGGTACCATGGTTACTGGATAACCGACCATTATCAGATTGATAAACGGTTAGGTGGCAATGATACTTATAAGCAATTAGTTGAATCTGCGCATGATAAGGGATTGAAAGTAATTCAAGATGCTGTCTATAACCATGTAGGCTCTTATCATCATACTGTTCTGGACCTTCCCATGAATGATTGGTTAAATCAATGGCCAACCTATACTGGAGCCAACCACAGAGAGGAATTGTTTACAGACCCTTATGCCTCTAGTGAAGAAAAGAAGATCATGATTGGTGGATGGTTTGTTCCCCATTTGCCTGATCTAAATCTTGCTAATCCTTATTGTGCAAAATTTGTGATCCAAAGTAATATTTGGTCTACTGAAGAATTTGGTATTGATGGATGGAGAGTTGATACATATAAATACTGTGATGAGAAATTCTTAAATGAAATCAATCATGCTTTGTTGAGAGAATATCCTACACTGACTGTTTTTGGTGAAGCATGGACGAATACAGTTCCGGCAAGTGCCTATTTCACAGAGAACAATATTGATGCTCCTTTCAAGCACAAGATAAAAGGGGTGACTGATTTCCCATTGAACACAGCTTTGTACAATGCCTTGAATGATAATTTTGGATGGACAGACGGGATCACCAAATTATACATGACTTTGTCGCAGGACTTCCTCTATAAGGATCCATTTACCAATTGTATATTCCTTGATAACCATGATATGAACAGATTCTATTCTATGGTTGGAGAGAATCTTTCTAAATACAAAATGGGTCTAGGTTTACTCATGACCTTAAGAGGAATTCCTCAGATTTACTATGGTACAGAAGTGTTGATGAAAAATTACAAAGACCCTAATGATGCTGCAGTCCGTAAAGATTTTCCTGGTGGATGGAAATCTGATAGCGTGAATAAGTTTAACCCAAACGAGTTAACTGCTAATGAATCCGAAGCCTACAACTATTTTAAAAAGTTAGCCAACTATAGAAAAAACAGTCCCGTTTTAGCAAAAGGAACTCTAAAACAATTCATACCTCAAAATGGTGTTTATGTTTATTTCCGTAAGTTGGACAACCAAACCATAATGTGCGTAGCCAATACCAATAAAGAAAAGTCAACAATCAAAACGGATCGATTTAAAGAAGCAATAGTTGATTACAATACAATGCTAGAAGTTATGAGTGAAAAAGGGGAGAGAATTCCTATAGAGTTATCTCTTCCACCACAATCCTTTATGATTTATGAACTCAAAAAGTAAATGCTAAAAACAACACCTCATAAAAGCGATTTGGTAAATCCACCTTACGAGGAGATTCATTTTATTGATGCTACAAAACCAGTTTGGAATTACTCTTTATTTAGTGAAGAGGTAATCAATAATTTTCAGCAAGGAACACTTTATAACGCTTATCATTTCTTTGGAAATAAACAACTCAATGTATTAGGAAAGTCAGGAACATATTTCGCAGTATGGGCACCTAATGCAACAGCAGTAAGCGTTGTTGGTAATTTTAATGATTGGAAAGCCGGGGAACACCCCTTGTTTGTAAGGTTAGACAAGAGTGGTATCTGGGAAGGATTTATCCCTAATTGTGAAAGAGGGGAAGTATATAAATATGCTATTCAGGGATTTGAAGGCAAGTTAATACAGAAAGGAGATCCTTATGCCCATTATTGGGAAAAGAAACCTTTGACTGCATCTATTACATGGAACTTTGAATACAAATGGAAAGATGCTACTTGGATTAAAAATAGAGATAAACATAATTCACTTTCATCGCCTTATTCCATTTACGAAGTACATTTGGCAAGTTGGATGAGGCCTGATCCATTCAATGAGGAGTCCTATTTTAGTTATTGGGAAATAGCTATGCGTTTAGTGCCCTATGTCAAAGAAATGGGATTTACGCATGTGGAAATAATGCCTGTGATGGAATACCCATTTGATGGAAGCTGGGGATATCAAGGGACAGGCTATTTCGCACCTACATCAAGATTTGGACATCCTGAAGAGTTTATGGCTATGGTAGATGAGTTGCATGAAGCTGGTATAGGTGTTATATTGGATTGGGTGCCTTCACATTTTCCTTATGATAGTCATGGTTTGTTCATGTTTGATGGTACGCATACCTATGAATATGCTGATATGCGTAAAGGATATCACCCAGATTGGAACAGTTATATTTTCAATTATAAAAGAGGAGAAGTAAAATCTTTTCTGATCAGTAATGCTCGTTTTTGGTTTGATTATTTTCATGTAGATGGACTTCGCGTTGATGCAGTTTCTTCAATGTTAAAATTGGATTATTCAAGAAACGAAGGAGAGTGGGAGCCAAATGAATTTGGTGGAAATGGAAATCTTGAAGCGATCGCCTTCTTGAAAGACATGAACCAGATGGTGTACAGAGATTTTGAAGGAGTTCAAACCATTGCCGAAGAAGCGACTAATTGGCCTGGTGTTTCAAGACCTACTTATGCAGATGGCTTGGGTTTTGGTATGAAATGGATGATGGGATGGATGCATGATACAATAAGGTATTTTAAGCAGGATCCTGTATATCGGCAATATCAGCAAAATCAGCTGTCGTTTAGTATGGTGTATTATTATGATGAAAATTTTGTGTTGCCTTTAAGTCACGATGAAGTAGTTCATGGTAAATCTCCAATGATTTATAAAATGCCGGGAGATGAATGGCAGAAATTTGCCAACCTTCGGCTATTGTATACTTACATGTTTACTCATCCAGGAGCAAAATTATTGTTCATGGGGAATGAATTCGGTCAGACTGACGAGTGGAATTATAAAACAGCCTTAAGATGGGATCTATTACAATATGATTGTCACAAAGGAATGAAAGCTTGTGTAAGTGCACTTGCTCATCTGCTTAAACATGAACCTGCGCTTCATGAAAAACAATTTGAAGTAGATGGATTTGAATGGTTAGATCTCAATCACAGACAAGAATCAGTTATCTCCTATAAA